>CBFGOP010000077.1:0-11154 GCA_965650415.1 uncultured Prosthecobacter sp.
GCACATCCTTCACACGGATGGGGTCGCAGGTTCGAACCCTGCAGCGCGCACCATTCTTCGCTTTTTGCCAGAAGTTAACATCAAGGATCAGGCATGTGCAGTGTTTTCTCAAGTGGCGTGTTCTATATCGCCATGGATCTCATCCGCTGCTTTTCATTGCGCCCCATGCAGGCATTGATACTTGATTTGAATCTGCATGATTGCCTATAAATCAGGTGAACCGAAATAATATGGATGGAATCTCCGGTAATCATCCTGATATCGGCCAATTCATCCTTAATCAAAGCCGATGGCCCATCCCAAGACGAAGCATTATCAACGTCTCGCACTAATCATCTTGATTCTGGGCATCATTCTCACCGGCTTTGTCACATGGCAGGTTGAAAAAATCGCCGAACGCTCCGATCGGAACCACTTCCTGATCCTGACCGAGCGCTTGGGCAACGAGGTCACACGCAGGGTCCGGCAGTTCGACTACGGCCTGCGCGGCGCTCGCTCGCTCTGGCCTGCAAGTGATAAAGTCTCTCGTGATGAATTCCGTGCCATGGTGAAAGACCGGGATCTGGAAAACGAATTCCGTGGCAGCACCGGACTCGGTTTCATCCGACGTGTCGCACGCGATCAAACGGAAACTTTCCTTCAGGAGACACGTGCTGACAGGGCTCCCGATTTTACCATCAGAACCTCAGGAGATTATCCCTACCTCTACGTTATCGAGTTTCTTGTTCCAGAAGAAATCAACCGATCAGCCATCGGTTATGACGTCGCATCAGACCCCGTCAGGCGCATCGCCGCCGAACGCGCGATGGTCACCGGAAAATCCGCCCTGACAGCACCTATCACTCTCCTGCAAGCATCCAGCGATGGAGCGGGCTTCCTCGTCTACTATCCGATCTACGAAAAAAACACTTATCCACAAACCGAGGAAGAACGCAGAAAGCACCTGATCGGCTGGACTTATATGCCCATCGTTGCCTCAAGGATTCTTGATAACGCTACTGATTATATCGAAGACGAACTCGATTTCGAGGTGTTTCACGGTACGAAAAAAAACAAAAAAAATCTGATCTTCGATGCGGATCGTCATCTTGAAAAATCATCTAAAACATCATACTCCGATACAGATTATCAAGGCAGGCAATATACTCTAACAAAACAAATCCACATCGGAGGCGAAACCTGGACGCTGGTCTGCAGCACCAATGATAAATTCAACCATTCGGCGCGAACCGACGTCTATTCCGTTTTCATCGGAGGGATTCTGATCACCCTGCTACTCACAGGACTTATCCATTCCCTGAGTCGCCGCACTCAACAAGCCCATGTGATCGCAGTAAAAATGACCGAGGAGCTCGCCTATACCCTGAAGAAAGTCGAGATGCTAGCTCTGGTCGCGACGCGGACCACCAACGCAGTAGTCCTTTGCGACACACAAAGAAAAATCAAATGGGTCAATGACGGTTTCACCCGGATGACGGGATACACCTTGGAAGAGGCGACGGGAAAATCTCCCGGCGAGCTGCTTCAGTCGGAACGATCAGATCAGGAAACGATCCAACTGATGCGGGATAAACTGAATAAACAAGAACCCGTTCATTGCGAAATACTCAATCGCACGAAATCCGGAGTCGATTACTGGATGGAGATCGACATCGTCGCTCTGAAAGACGAAACCGATGCCGTAACCGGCTTCATGAGCATCCAGCAAGATGTGACAGAACGTAAGAACAACGAAGCCCTCATCCAGGAACAGGCGGAGCGCACCGAACTCGCTCTCGCCGCCGGCGAACTGGGATTGTGGGACTGGAACATTCCCACCGGAAAAACCATCTTTGACGAACGCTGGGCATCCATGCTCGGAGAAAAAATCGAACATCTCACTCCTTACGTAGATGAGTGGATCAAGCGTTGCCACCCCGATGATCTGCCTCTTGCGAAAGAGGCTTTGCAAAAACATTTTGATGGGATCACTCCAATTTATACGTGCCTTCACCGTGTCAAACACAGAAATGGCTCCTGGCTGTGGATTGTCGATAGTGGGAAAGTGGTGACTTGGAGTCCAAAACGCGAGCCGATCCGCATGGTGGGAACTCACCGCGACATCACCAAATCGTATACCGCCCAACTTGAACTCGAGCGCCAAACCGAAGCCCTCAACCACACGGGCAGTCTTGCGAAAGTCGGCGCTTGGGAGGTAAATCTGTTAGATCATACGGTTTACTGGAGCCAGGAAGTCCGCATCCTGCATGAGGTTGGTCCCGATTACGTCCCAACTCTCGAAGCCGCTCTCGCTTTCTATCCGGATGACGCGCGTGAAAAAATGCGTGATGCCATGCAGAACGCGATGAACCATGGGCGATCCTTCGATATAGAGTCGCCTTTCATCACCGCTACCGGGAAGCAACGCTGGATTCGATCCATGGGCGAAGCTGTCGAAACCGATGGTAAGGCAACCCTATTGCGCGGGGCATTTCAGGACATCACCGAGTTTCATCAACAACGGATCGCTCTCGAGGAAGCTCGGAAAGTAGCGGAGAAAGCCAGTCAGGCAAAAGCCGACTTTCTTGCCAATATGAGTCATGAAATCCGCACCCCGATGAACGCAGTCATCGGTATGTCAGAACTCCTGCAAAACACCTCGCTCGATGCCGAGCAAGCGGACTTTGTGAATGTCATTCGCACGAGTGGTGAAACCCTGCTGGTATTGATCAACGACATTTTGGACTTTTCGAAGATCGAATCGGGCAGTCTGGAATTGGAATCCATTCCGGTTCATGTGCGTGACTGCGTGGAGAGCGCCATGGAATTCATCGCACGTCCCGCAGCTGAGAAAGGCCTGGACTTGCTCGTCTCTATCGAAGCGGATGTACCGGCCGCTATTTACGGTGACAAAACCCGTATCTGCCAAATTTTGATCAACCTGTTGAATAATGCGGTCAAGTTTACGGAAAAAGGCGAGGTGCTCGTTTCCGTTTGCAACACGACCTACATTCTCGGACAGGACAAAAACGATGGTCTGCACTTTGCGATCAGCGATACGGGAATCGGTATCCCGGATGATCGACTCGATCGGCTTTTCAAATCCTTCAGCCAGGTCGATGCTTCAACCACACGCCAATATGGTGGCACCGGGCTTGGCTTGGCGATTTGCTCGCGACTCGTTTCTCTGATGAATGGTCGGATCTGGGTGGAATCCTATCCTCAAAAAGGCTCCACGTTCCATTTTGAAGTTCCTCTCAAGCCCGCTCCAATTCCGCCGGGTATCAAAACCTTCGCGCCTGCTCCCTCCATCAGCGGCAAACGTCTGCTAATCGTGGACGACAATCCGAACAACCGCCGCATCCTTAGCTTGCAAGCACAGAGCTGGGGCCTGGTCTCTTTCGCTGCAGAATCCGGAGTGGATGCGCTTGCCATGATGGATCGTGGCGACCATTTCGATCTAGCCATTCTGGATGTTCAAATGCCCGCGATGAATGGGTATCAGCTCGCCAGAGAAATCCGCAAACGCCTGAAAGCCAACGAGCTCCCGCTCATGGTGCTGACCTCACTGGGTGATGATGGCAGAGAGTTCGAAGGTCTTGAGGTCAGTAGAGTTCTCACCAAACCCGTCAAGTCATGGATCCTTTACGAAACCATCCTGAATATCCTTCAATCACCTGACACCAAAGCAAAAGAGAATTTGCTTTCACTGCCGTCTGAAACGCTCTTGGTGAACGAACATCCTCTGAGCATCCTGCTCTGCGAGGATCTCGCGATCAACCAGAGGGTTGCAAAATTGCTCTTGGGCCGACTCGGCTATACCGCCGACACTGCTGAAAATGGAGTCGAAGGACTCAAGGCTCTGGAGAAAAAAAATTACGATATCGTTTTCATGGACGTGCAAATGCCGGAAATGGATGGCCTCACATGCACCCGTCTGATCTGTGAAAAATATCCCATTGGGAAACGCCCTTGGATTGTCGCCATGACCGCAAACGCCCAGGAAGGAGACAATCAAATCTGTTTCGAGGCCGGCATGAACGACTACGTGAGCAAACCTATCAGCGCAAAGACCATCACCCAGGCTCTCATTCGCGGGAGCAAGGAACTGGCCAAGCGCAGACTGAATTCCAATTGAATCAAACCAATCCTTAACCTCATTATCCTATGGAAATCATCGACAAAGAACAACTCAGCGAGTGCATGACCGGGGAGCAGGAAATCGACCGTGATCTCATGCGATGTGCGATGGAAGAAATCAGCCATCGCTTTGCCGAAATGAAAAAATCCCTCCATAGCCGCGACTACGAATCATGGCGCATGAACTCTCATCGCTCAGTAGGCACCGCCGGAACTCTGGGCTTCAAGGCACTCGCAGAGGAATTCAGAAACGCCGAACATCACTCACCCACAGACACCGAGCGCCATGCGGTGTTGGAGAAAATTGACACCCTCATCACAAAAACCCGTGAAGCTCTGACCGAGAGGAATCTGCTCTAACTTTTCGGAGGGACGACTTGGAACCCGCGCCGTTGCATATCTCCCCAGCCTTGCTTGCCTTTGAGGAACTGCCAAATTCCCATCACTCGCCAAATGCTGTTGAGCTGCCGGTAACCCAAGTTTTCCACAATGGCACCGAAACCCATCCGCCAGATATCCGACATCCGGCCATGCCTGCGTAAGGAAAATTCCGCCAGAATGAATGAGCCCAAACTCAGGCAAATTCCAAAGCCAAAAACGATAGCGCAATAAGCGATAAAAAAATCCACACTGAGTATTCCAAGCAATGTGCAAATTGGTACGATCAACAAACCTACAAATTCCAGAATTGGGCTGATCACATCAAAAAACAAAAACTGCGGCAGGGAATACATGCCCACCGATCCGTAACGCGGCGAACCGATCATTTCCCGATGCCTCCACAAAGTTTCACACAAGCCTCTCTGCCAACGCGTTCTCTGCCTGGCGAGTATTTTCAAATTGTCCGGCACTTCCGTCCAACAAACCGGATCAGGCACGTGCCAGACGCGCAAGGCTTCTCCTGTCTCACTCGAGTGCCGGTGCATTCGTACAATCAGCTCCATATCCTCGCCCACGGTGCCATGCTTGTATCCACCCATCGATAACAACCGTTCGCGGTGAAAAATCCCGAAAGCTCCGGAAATGATCGTCACCGTCTTGCTTCTGGTCCATGACATCCTGGCCATCAGGAACGCCCGGATGTATTCGACCGACTGAAACAACTCCACAAACTTTCTCGGCGCGCGAACTTCCAGCACTTGTCCGGCACGCACATCGCATCCATTTACCACGCGAATCGTGCCGCCGACCGCAGCGGTCTCTTCCGGTTCGTCAATGAAAGGACGCACCGCCCTCAGCAGCGATTCCGCATCGAGTAGTGAATCCGCATCCATCGAACATACCAATTTGTGACGGGCCAAATCCAAGGCCGCATTCAACGCATCCGACTTGCCACCATTTTCCTTATCCACCACCAGTAAACCCGGGAGGCTCGGCGTCGCATAAACCCCTCTCACCGGTTTGTAATCCACCCGCCGTGGCAGTGCTTTGGGCACGAGTTTCAAATCGTATGCCCTGATCAATTGCTGCAGGGTTTCATCTTTGGACCCATCGTTGACAACCACGATCTCGAGCTCGGGATATTGCAAGGTGAGCAAGGACCGGACGCTCTCCACAATCGTCGCTTGCTCGTTGTAGGCAGGGACCAACAGGGTGATCGGCGGTGTTACTTCGGAAGTCAGCAGCCACCATTCACGAAGTCGGCTCGAACGTCGCGTCGCTCCCAAGAACTCGGGAATCGCACGAATCAACTGGATCACATAAATGGAGTTCTGAAAACCCTGCAAGGTCAGAATCATGATACCCACTGCCCATACGAACGTGACGAAACCCGATTTCCAATCCCATGCCAACACATCGAACATCAGACCCGCAGACCCTCCTCTCTGAAAAGTTCGCTCAGCCAGTAATCCTTCGTTTCAATTTCCATCAAACGTGACTTGCCACCAAATTTTAAAATTGCATCCAATGCCGCGCGTCTGACATCAAAAGAAACATCGTTCAAAAGTTTAACCAGAGATTCATAGGACTCTTCGAGCGTTCCGCACGCCTCAATGGTTTTTACCGCCTGCCATCTTACTTGCGGATTCAGGTGTTCACACGCGCGCGCGGCGATCGCCGCACCCTGTGGATCGCCCATGTTTGCCATGGCCGAGAGTGCAGCTCTTACCACGGCCGGAGATGAATGATTCGTCTGTCTGATGATCACATCGACCCATTCAATCCGTCCCGATGCGCCCACCGCTTCCAAAAGCAGCACCCATCCATCATCATTCCACTGCGACTCGAACAAATCAGACCAGTCACTCTTTTCCATTTCACCCCATCTTCTGAAAAGATCCTGAGCCAAAAGGGATTTTGCAGCGCGGCTTCGACACAAGGCGTGAACCATGTGCCGGATATCGTGAATCACTCCTCTTCTGACCAATGCGGATGCCGCCTCCAAAA
The DNA here is from genome assembly GCA_965650415.1 of uncultured Prosthecobacter sp. Lineage (GTDB taxonomy): Bacteria > Verrucomicrobiota > Verrucomicrobiia > Verrucomicrobiales > Akkermansiaceae > Luteolibacter. The sequence continues at coordinate 6,508 of CBFGOP010000077.1, forward strand.
CCACACGGGCGTCCTGATGATCCAGGGCATCATGCAAAGCATAGTCAACAACCGTGTTCCGACCACACCAGGCCAGCAAGGCACAGCCCCGAACTTTGTTATCGGTGTTTCTGGATCGCAACAGATTCATCGCGTAGTCCACCGCACGGATCTGCCTCAGCACCAGGAACATTCGTTCATGATACGAACCTGAAAATCTCTCCGCCAAGGTCCTTAGCAAGCCGATCACCGCCTCCGTTTCCTCAAGGGATCTGGGAACAGGAAGTGACTCGGGTGCCACTGTTCCATCCATCACATCCAACAACCGATCCAGCCATGCATCCGCATGCGCAGCCATACGCTTATCTCTCTGCGAAGCAAAGAAATGAACCATCAGCAACAGAAACCAAAGAAAGACCGCTATGGCAATCAACACTGTGGCAGACAGCCATATGACTTTTAACACCATAATCTGTTCATGCGGAAGTGATTAAAATTTGCAATAAACTCCCAACGCGATCCCCTTGCGGCCTGAACCGGAATCGTAGTCCTCAAATTCAACATCCGCACGCCATCCCCAATGATCGCCCAGCGGTCCGCGTAATCCTCCAAAATAGGTGGTGGATTCCAAAATTTTCGTCGCTGCCAATGCCTGTCCGTCCAGTGATTCGGCACCTTTCGCCATACCCAGAACCCAACCATATCCCGAGTCGTAGGTTTTATTGATATTGAAAATCCACCCATCGGTGGGCTCACCACCCTCAAAGCCCTGATGTACCCAACGCAGCGATGATGACCATCCCCTACCGAATTCCTGCATCAGACCCAAGCGCGATGTAAAAACACCGCGTGGCACGTAATCCGCATAGCGAACCTCCGCCATCAGTCCCGGATAACCGAGGTAAGGCGTCCAAAGAACATCCGTTTCCGCATACCAGTTCGGAGCCCAAAAGGCATCGGGAGAAAATCCCGAAAAAGCACGCAGGTTCACGGTTTCAGAAACCCGGTTTTCCCAACCCATTTCTAACAGCATGTCAGATTCATCAAAACGCTCTCCCTGCTCGACTCGCCCCCAAAACGAGCCGTAAATCGTCTGCTGGCTGTACTGTGTCCAAATCGACCACCAATCGGATCTCGAACCGCCAGCAAAGCTGCTGGCCGTCATCCCCATATCAACCCGACTGAAAACCGTATTCGACACGCTTTCGAGCCGCTGCCGGATGTCCGGCGAGGGATCAATCGCATACGCTTGTTCAAAATAGGGTTTCGCGCGGTTACCATCGCCACCATTCATGGCGATATCCCCCATTCCCACCAGGGCATCGACCTGTTGTGGATTCCGCGCCAAGACCTTTTGATAATATACTTCCGCTTCTTTGGAATTTTCCAACCACGTCGCCACCCTGCCCTGCATCACCAGCACATCATCCGATTCGGGATACTCCTTCGAAAGTTTTTCAAACTCCTCGGACGCTTTCGCAAAATCCCCGCGCCATGCCATCACCCGTGCCCGTGCCATTTTCAAATCATAGTGTGCGGGGTCCAATTCCAAGCCTTTGTCCAAAGCCACCATCGCCTCATCATACCGTTTCTGCCAACCGAGTACCGTGCCATACTGAAACCACGCATCGACATTACGTGGCTCCATGAGAACCGCGTTCGCCAACTCCTTCACAGCGAGCTCGAAATCCCCCGATGTTTTCGCTTCAAGCCCTCGCTCATATGCAGAACCGAAAGCCATGCACGGAAACCATATGCAGATGATCCAGAAAGTTTTCATAATTTATTTGGAGGACATCAGTCGCTTGATTCTGGCAACCAGCTCGGTCGGACTGAACGGTTTTGTCAAATAATCCTGCGCTCCTTCTTCAAGAGCCGACACGATATCGCCCTCGCGATTCCTCGCCGTGAGCATGACGATAGGGATGTTTTTCAACACCTCGTGATTGTGCCAATCCCTCAATACCGCAAATCCATCCAACTCCGGCATCATGGCATCTAGAATGACCAAATCCGGGGGATTTTTTTCCGCCAATTCAATCGCCTGCCGCCCATTGAATGCGGACTCGACGGTCATCCCCTCACGAGTCAACCGATGTGTCAGAACTCGGTGCAAAATGACATCGTCATCAGCAAGGAGAATTTTCATACCCCGAGCATACCGAACTTGCTCAATCAAAACCAAGTCTTTCCTTGAAAAATCTCTTTTATAGGTGCATTCGGAACTGATTTAAAAATCTGTTGCTTGCTTGATTACATCGCCGGCCTCATAATGCAGTGTAACACCTCAAGCACACTCAAGATGGTTAACAACCTCCATATCCTTGAAGACCCGGTCCGCCTCAGCGCACTGCGCGGTTTGGATCTATTGAATTCGGAACCCGAGGAAAACTTCGACCGCGTATCACGGCTCGCCTCAAAATTGCTAAATGTTCCCGTCGCCCTATTCTCCGTTGTCGGGGAAGATCAGCAATACTTCAAATCCAACAGTGGCCTTTCAAAAGAAATGCGGGAAGCAGGTGGCACTCCACTCGACCGCTCATTTTGCAAACACGTTGTCATGAGTGGTGAACCTTTGGTCGTTGATGACGCGACCTCACATCCCGTTGTTTGCGATAATCCCGCCACGCTCGACGGCACTGTAGGTGCTTACCTCGGTTTTCCGATACATGATTTGGATGGCAACACCTTGGGATCTTTCTGCGTGATCGATCACAAACCCCGGCCCTGGAGCAACGCCGACCTGAATATCCTTCGTGAACTCGCATCCATGATGATGACTGAAATCGCGCTCCGGCAGAGCAATGCCGCACTCAAAGAATCGGATGTCCGCTCCAAAGAGCTCGCAAATGTAGCCAACTCCGCGGCACAAGCCAAAGCGGAATTCCTTGCCAACATGTCGCACGAAATCCGCACTCCCATGAATGCGGTGATCGGCATGACAGAACTTCTCCAGCTCTCCCCTCTGAACCACGAACAACAGGAATTTGTCAGTGTGATCCGGAATAGTGGTGAACTTCTGCTCTCTCTCATCAACGACATCCTCGATTTTTCCAAAATCGAATCCGGCCAACTCGAATTCGAACAAATTCCCGTATACATCAGGGACTGTCTCAAAAGTGCCATCGATCTCACGGCACAGTCCGCATCCAAAAAAGCACTCAAGCTGGATCTCATCGTCGATGAAAGTGTTCCTGAATGTATGTTGGGCGACCGCACCCGCTTGCGCCAAATCCTCATCAACCTCATCACCAATGCCATCAAATTCACCGCCGCAGGCAGTGTGACCGTTTCTGCCAAGCTGGGTGTCAAAGGAGAAACCTTGATCGTTTCCGTCCAAGATACGGGAATCGGGATTCCAGCCGATCGAATCAGCCGGCTTTTCAAGCCATTTACCCAAGTCGATGCTTCGGTGAACCGGAAATTCGGCGGCACTGGCCTCGGACTCGCCATTTGTCATCGCCTCATCACTTTCATGGGAGGAACCATTTGGATCGAATCGGAACTCGGTCACGGCTCCAATTTTCAATTTGAAATTCCCTGCAAGATTCCAAGTTTGCCCTTATCAAACGAGAACAACCTTCACTCTGATTCAATCCAGCCGATCCTGAAATCCATGCCTCCGGATAAAATTCGCATCTTGCTCGCGGATGACAATCCTGTGAACCAACGGGTCGGTAGCCTGCTTCTCAGCAAACTCGGTTTCTCTTGCGATCTCGCAGCCGACGGACAAGAAGCGCTCGATGCCCTGCACCAGACTCCTTACGACATTCTGTTTCTCGATATCCAAATGCCGCGGCTCGATGGCTATGAAACCGCCAGGAAAATCCATGAGACGTTCGATACCCAGGCCCGCCCCTGGATCATCGCCATGACTGCACACGCCATGCAGGGAGATCAGGAGAAATGTCTCGCGGCCGGAATGGACGACTATCTCAGCAAGCCCATTACCCTCAGAGCCATCAAATCGGCCATGGAGCGCGCGATGTTACTTGGTTAATTCCCTTGCGATCTCTCTCGAGAATCTCTCCAGAGCTTCGTTCATCACAGCAACACAGGCTTGACCACGCTGCTTATTGTTGAGTGCGTCCGAGTGTCGGAAAGGAAGCGTCAAACGGTATGGCTTGGTTCCCACATCATTGCCCGGGACCGACTGCGCTTTCCATGTGCACTCGAAAACGACGACACCATCCGAAGTCGCCTCAAAGCGATCCACCCGTATCTCAACCAAGGTCGCATACTCCTGTGAAATGAAATTTCCCACCGGTTGGATGTTGTTTGATTTCGTGAGCCGTCGCAAATTCTCTGCCACAACCCTGGATATTCCTTTGTCCAAAGATTCCGCCCATATCTCCTTTTCATGGAGATCCAGCGTACCGGACTTGTTCCGAGTCACGAGTTCGAAGCGATCGAGATACGAAGGCAAAGTCGGTCGTGCGATCGCAACAACCGGGCTTGATGAATTGCGGGGACTTTCCGGAATGGTTGATTCCAGGAGAAGACGCACCGAATCGTCTCGCACGGGTGACAACACTCCGCATGAGGTCATCGCCACCAAAATAAAGGTCAAATAAAAATGATTCATTCGGATTCCTTTCCTCTTATCAAACTGTTGGGATTGCGTTTCAGATCATTCACCATTTCCTGCAACTGCTGCGAGGCCTGCTC
>CBFGOP010000078.1:0-11128 GCA_965650415.1 uncultured Prosthecobacter sp.
TGATGTTTGCGTTGTTCAAGCAGTTCGCCGCACGGACGGAGAGCTCGATCTCGTTAACCGACATGTTAAGAAGCTTCTTGAGGGCTGCGTTCTCTTCGCTGGACTCGGCAGGAGCCTCTTCGAAGTCCACTGCGTTTTCGTCGTAGTTGACGAACACGTCGAGGTGATGGCGAAGGATTGCGGATGCCTGAAGCAATGCGTCCTGAGGAGTGATGCGGCCGTCGGTCCAGATGTCGAGGGTGAGCTTGTCGTAGTCGGTGATCTGGCCCACGCGTGTCGCCTCAACGCTGTATTTGACGCGGGTGACTGGGGAGAAGATGGAGTCGATCGCAATCACGCCGATTGGCTGATCCTTGCGCTTGTTTTCGTCTCCGGTGGAGAAACCACGGCCAACGCGCACTTCAAACTCGCAGTCGAATTTGACTTTCTTGTCCAAGGTGCAGATCACCTGGTCCGGATTCACGACGGAGTAGATGTTGTCGTCCTGAATGTCACCGGCGGTGATGACGCCGTCTTTCTCCACCTTGATGGAGAGAATACGGGGCTCTTTGTCGTTGTGTGCGAAACGCACTTTTTTGAGATTGAGAACGATGTCTGTGACATCTTCGACAACGCCCGGAAGGCTGGAGAATTCGTGCTGAACACCTGCGATTTTCACGGAGGTGATGGATGCGCCCTCGAGCGAGGACAACAGAACACGGCGGAGTGAGTTGCCGATGGTGTGGCCATAGCCGCGCTCAAAAGGTTCTGCGACGAACTGCGCGTAAGTGTCTGTGGCGGTTTCCTCGTTGCGAACGAGACGGTTGGGAAGCTCAAAACGAGCAAGTGTGGTGGTTGACATAATTGTGTTGGTTTGCCGGGTTACCCTCTCGCGAGTTGGGAAGCGTTTGCACCCAGAGGACCGACGGCAGGTTTAATTCGCTGACTCGCGGGCGCGAAGAAAAATGCTTTGGAGGCCTTCTTGCAATGCTTTTTCTCTAAAAACCATCAATTTTACTCATTTTCTTTATGAAAATTGTAAATCTTTCTTGGAATCCACGGAAATATGGACGAAAAACCAGACAACCTAACAACCTAAATATGAAATCTAAGAAAAATCTTACTCGATTCACTTACGAAACGGCAGCCTTTGAGGGATGGCGTTTGTGCATCAGTCGTGCGGGCTCCACTTTCACAAAATATTTCTCCGATAAGCAATTCGGTGGCATGAAGAAGTCTCTCACCGCAGCCCAGGATGCTCTCGATGAAATCAAAGCGGTGGTCGATTCCGCCAAGCGCATTAACGGCAAGCTCAGCCAAGCCACTGTCCGCAAGGTCGAGGCCGTCCTGAAAAAATACTAATTCGAAATCGGGATATTTTCCCATTTCGTTCGCGAGGATTCGTGCTTCAATCAAGGATGCCTTCCGTCATCCATTGGTTTCGTCGTGATCTCCGCATCAGCGATAACACAGCTCTATACCATGCCTCAACAGCAGGTGATGTAATCCCTGTCTACATTCTGAGCTCATGGAAAAAACAACATGCTTGGACAGGAGCCAACCGCCAGCATTTCCTGTGTGGCTGTCTTGAGTCGCTGGCCAAAAATCTGGTTATCTTGGGTTCCAGGCTGGTGATCCGCGAGGGATCAGCTGTTGATGTTCTGAAAAAATTGGTGATCGAGACCGGGGCCAAGGCGATCTATTTCAACCACGATCCCGATCCATTCGGTAAAAAGGTCGAGACCGAGCTTCGGTCTGTTTGCGTTGAGCTGGGAATCGAGTGTAAGGGCTACGACGACGTCGCATTACACAACCCGATGGAAGTTCTGACCCAATCGGGCTCGCCATACAAGGTCTACACCCCTTATTCCAGAAACTGGTTGTCCTTAACAAAGCCAGCGCCATACCCCAAGCCGAAGGCGGTCAATACCCCGCCGGGTATTCCTTCGCTCGACTTACCTACGTTGGCTCACTGGAATCTTTCTCCCCCGAATGCGGAAATACCTGAAGCTGGCGAGCGAGCTGCTCAAACCCGGATGCGGCATGCGATTGCCGAGATTATCTCCCATTACTCGGAAAAACGGGATATTCCGTCATTGGAAGCCACATCCAGGCTATCCCAAGATCTCCGCTTCGGGCTGATCTCGATCCGGACTCTTTACTCCAAGATCAACGAGACTCTCAAATCAGCAAAAGGCAAGGCACGCACAGCGATCGAGATCTATATCAAGGAATTAGCATGGAGGGAATTTTACTTCGCCATTCTCCACCATTTTCCGCACGTGCTGGACCACGAGTTCAATGAGGATTGGAAAGGACTGCCATGGGATGAACCCGGCGAAAATTTCGAAAAGTGGAAATCCGGCCAAACCGGCTTTCCGATCGTGGATGCCGGAATGCGCCAGCTTCTTCAAACCGGTTTCATGCACAACCGTGTCCGTATGATCACAGCCATGTTTCTAACCAAAGATTTGCACATCGATTGGAAACTCGGTGAATCCCACTTCCTGCAGCATCTCGTCGATGGTGAGATCGCTTCTAACAACGGAGGTTGGCAATGGTCCGCAGGAACCGGTGCTGACGCAGCGCCTTATTTTCGTATCCAAAATCCCTGGTCACAAACCGCACGCTACGATCCGAATGGCATCTACATCAAAAAATGGGTTCCCGAACTGCGTGATGTGGATCCGAAAAAATTCCAATTTCCACCGGATCATTCTATCCCACTCGCACCGGGTTATCCCCTGCCCTGCGTCGATCACAAGGCGGAACGCGAACGGACACTGGAGATTTTCAAGAAACACCGGGGCTGAAACAGGCACGGGAATCAACCGTTCAACTTCGCGAGGTTTTTCGGGAGGAAGACTCCATTTTTACGGATCAGCTTGCCGTCGAAAAAGATTTCCCCACCACCGTAATCCTTGCGTTGGATGCTGACCATATCCCAATGGATTTGTGAGTGATTGCCGTTGTCCGCAATCTCGTAGGCCTGACCGGGCGTGAAGTGGAAGGAGCCGGCGATTTTTTCATCGAACAGAATGTCGCGCATAGGTTCCCGGATCACGGGATGGAACCCGATGGCAAACTCTCCGATATAACGAGCACCGGGATCGGTATCGAGAATCCGGTTCAATTCCTTGGTCTTCGCACCTGCGTCGGCTTTGATGATTTTCCCTTCCTTGAACTCAAGCCTGATTCCATCGAATGCGATCCCCTGATAGATGGTCGGTGCATTATGGGTAATCACCCCTTCCACCGAGTTTTTTACCGGAGCTGTGAAAACTTCACCGTCGGGAATGTTGTAATTACCACCACACACGACGGCAGGGATGCCCTTGATGGAAAACCTGAGATCGGTGCCTACACCCTTGATATGAACCTGATCGGTTTTTTCCATCAGAGCCTTTAGAGCATTCATCGATGGCACGAGCGCCTTGTAATCCAGCAGGCAGACTTTGAAATAGAAATCTTCGAAAGCCTCGGTGCTCATGCTTGCCTGCTGCGCCATAGAAGGTGTCGGCCAACGCAGAACACACCACTTGGTTTTTTTGACCCGATGATCGATGACCTGGCGCATTTGTTTCATGGCGACCTGCATGTTTTTCTGTGGCACGTCAGAGGTCTCGGAAATGTTGTGACTGCCCCGCACCGCGATGTAGGCATCCATGTCCTTCATCTCCGCGAGCAACTGCTTGGAAATGAGTTTGTATTGCTCATCTGACGCACCCGAGAGCATCTCACGGCTGATGCGTGATTGATGAATCCGAACCACGGGGATCCCCTTTTTGCGACGTACTTCACGAATCAGGGAGACGCCGATCGATTCGGGAACATCGTAGAGATCCAGAAGCACTCTCTCGCCATGTTTGAGATCGATGGAATACCCAATCAGTTGCTTGGCAAGGGAGTCGATTCGCGAGTCGTGCATAGGGTGGAATATTGGCTTGGTTAAGCTTGAAGAGTATCACGTAAAATCTGAATTGCATGGCAATGTTTGATGGGGCGACCCTGAACACGTGCCAATCCCGTCAGATGCATCAGACAGGACATGTCCGCACTGGTGAGAATGTCCGGCTGGACTTCGAGGATGTGATCGAGCTTGAGACTGCCCATTCGACCAGAAATATGTGGAAATGTGACCGAGAACGTGCCACCGAACCCACAGCATTGCTCCCCTTGTCCGAAGGGCACGACTTCCGCGTTTCCGATGCTCGACAGCAGATCCACCACCGCAGGCCCACTGTCTGTGCCACGGGAATGGCAGGAGCGGTGGAAAGCAATACGCGTGGGTTTCTCGAACTTGCCTTTCCATGTTTTGATTCCAAGTCCGTGATGAATATAGTCCATGACTTCCCAAGTCCGGTTGGCCAGCGAAGTGACTTTTTCATTCGGGCACTCCTCGAACTGAAGAGGATTGCCATGAAAATTCATCGCAGCACACGAACCGGATGGGACAATTACGGGCAGATCACCAGCGAACACATCCGCCGTATGAAGCGCCACTTTTCTCGAAGCCGTCCAATCACCTGAATTGAAGGCCGGCTGGCCGCAACAGGTTTGATTTTCGGGAAAAACAACTTCAACTCCCAAATACTCCAGCACCTCAACAGTTGCCTTGGCTGCCTCATCATAAAAAGCATCACACAAGCAGGTGCTCATGAGTAATACTTTTTTTCCTACTGGTCGCTCCGTGGAAGTCATAAAATTCAGCCGTTCGCGTAGGAGGATTCGACACGTTGTGCGACATCGCGATACCCGTAATCCACCTCGTAAATTTGTTTGAAGCAATCAAGAGCTGAAATTTTGTCTCCCATCTCGTGATGAATTTCACCTTTCTCGTATAGCACCTCTTTTTTCGTGCCATCCATTGCGTGAAGATCCGCGAGCGCATCAGACAATTGTTTGATCGCAAGGTCATACATGTTTTTTGCACGGAAGGTGCGACCCAGCAGCAGCAATACTTTGGTGCGAATGTGAGGATTCCGGGTAGCCTGCTGCAAGTGAGGAATTGCTCCGGTGAAATCACCGCTGCGGTAAAGCGCGCTTCCGAGTTCGTAGCGGAGTTGCGGGTCCGTCGGATTTTGATCGACGCGTTGTTTTGCTTCCTCAACCTGATCCAACAATCTCTGGTGACGGCGCTCTCCCAGCTGGGCTTTGAGCTCTTCGTTGTTAGGGTCGGCTGCGACCGCTTCCTCAAGCATTTTCAACTCATGCTCCAGCGCCCTGTCGCGCATGACCGATGCTTTGGTGGCCAACGCAACATCGCCGTTGCTCAAAGAGTGAGCCCATTGGAAAAACGAAAAGGCATTCGCCCAATCTTCAAGCTGCTCATAAATGCCGGCGAGATCTTTCGAGGCAGCAAGGTTGTTCGGATCGCTATTGTATTTATCAATGGCTCTGTCACGACGGGCTTCCAGCTGTTCACGTGTCAATCCCGTGCGTGATGCCTGCTCGAGTTCCTGATTTTCCGCACTGTCGCGCATCAGGTCGCGCATGCTGGTGTTTTCATCCCAGCGCTGTTTCTGCATCGAAGCCTTAGCCGAGCAATCCTTTGATCCCTTTATGGCCGCAGAATCGGTTGGAGATTGCTTGATGATGTCGTTGTATACATCAACCGCTTTGGCAGGATCGTTATTAGATATGTAAAATTCCGCCAGTTTGTGCAGCAGTTTTGTGTTTTCGGGGGCGTGAGTGCGGACCGTTTCGAGCGCAAAAGCTGCGGTCTCAGGCAAGTCCATTTTAACTGCAACATCGAAAAGCAATTCGTTGGCCTGCTCGTTGGCCGGATCTTTTTCCAGCTCCTTCTCGATCATCGGTAGTGCGGAAGCGGGATCTTTTTTTGCCTGGCTGGAAACCTTCATCATCGACATTCCGCCACCCGACATCCCGAATAGACTTTTCTTCTTGGCAGCCAAACCGTGAGTCTGGATCGCGCATTTGCGCAATATTTTACGACCCTCGAGAAATCCTGGAGCATCCGTCAATACCGCTTGTAGCAGGCTGATCGCGTATTCTGCGTTGTTGGTTTGAATAGCCGTAAGTGCTTTGAGCCAAAGCCCTTTCGCATTTGCTGGGAGTTGATTTTCGCTAATTTCTGCCATGGTGATTTGGATTGATATGGGTTTGGAGTTACATGAACGGTAATCAAGTGAAGAGAAAGTGCCTATTTGAGGCAAACTTGGCAAGCATCCGCTGCTAATCCTGAGACGACAATACCACAATTTTAACGTTGAAGCCCGGAATTCGAGCTGTTATGCCTCCGCCGCACGATTGACAATTCGTTCACTCGCCCACTTTGCTATGCCACCCAGAAACCAATCCAGAGGCCCTCAATCCGGTAGAACCCGAAGAAACGCATTCGGTCCAAGAAAAAACGCTGAATCGGAAAGCGATGATAAGGCCGTTGAGGTTGAGGGTGAGATTTCATCCGTTCTCGCCGGAACCATGTTTCGCGTCAAACTGGCAAGCGGACATGAGGTTCTCGCACATATCTCGGGGAAAATGCGCAAGCGCTTTATCCGCCTCGTCGTCGGTGACCGCGTCAAAATGGAGATGTCTCCTTACGACCTCTCCAAGGCACGCATTGTTTTCCGCTTGGGTTGATCAAGCCGCTGCCGGTTTTCGGTTTCTCCACGCGTAAATCAGAAACGCCGCAGCGAAGAAATACATGAAAATGGATAGGAACTGGCCCATGGTCAGAACTCCATCAATTACCCAGTCGGCATCGGGTTCACGGAATTGCTCGCCGATGATGCGCAGAGTGGCATAAAGTCCGAAAAATAATCCTGTAAGCAAGCCACTGGGAGCATTGGGGTAACGAACCCGGATGAAACACAGGATTCCGAACAACAAGCCGCCTTCCAAAAAGGCTTCATACAGTTGGGATGGATGGCGAGGCTCCAAGAAGGGTTCGATTGCCTGACTCACCGCATCCGACTCACGATTGGCCTCCAACAGCAAAAGATACGGGTTTTGCTCGCCGGAACCGTTTATCGCTTCTTTCAAAGGAACATATACTTCCCCCGCCGCATAGAGTGCATCGTTGAAATTTTCAGCTTCGGGAGCTTTCGGATCCACTAAGGCACTTGGAAATTTGACCGCCCACATCACACCCTCCGCAATACGGCCATACAACTCACCGTTGATGAAATTCGCAATCCTGCCGCACATCAGCCCCAGAGGAGCAACCACACACAAACCATCACCCAGACCTGTCCAAGACACCTGGTGTTTTCGCGCGTAGAAAAAAGTAAAAATCACCAAACCCAAAATCCCCCCATGGCTTGCCATACCTCCTTCCCATACTTTCAAAATCCCAAGCGGATTTTCCATCACACTTGTCCAACCATCCCGGGGAATTTGGTAAAACAGCACATATCCCAAACGACCTCCTATAAACACGCCGAAAAGAGCCGCCGCCGCGATGAAATCCGCGGTTTTCTCAGGTGCCAGCACCCACAGTTTTCTCTCTGCAAAACACTTCAAAAACCAATAACCACCGAGAAATCCGAGCAGGTAAGCCAAGCCATACCATCTCAGTGCGAAAGCATTCGAAAATTGAAAAATTACCGGATCCAGATCATGTACATAAGTCGCGAACACGGGCGGAGCTTGCACAGGGAAATCCATTCGTCCAATCCTCAATCTGCGGGAAGCTCATCAAACTCCCTGGCTTTTGAATTTCTTTTTTCCGGAAGCACAAACAAGGGATCAAGCCGATCCAAATAATCTGACAGGACATCTCTACGGACTTGATCCTGTGTTTTCAGCCTGGATTTGAGCGAAAGATAATCATCAAAAGCACCGCTGGTTTCTCTCGCTCGGGTGATCTCAAACCAATCGAGAAAGTCCCGCGCACGCTTCGACTTCGAGAGCATGATTTCCCTTGTCTCCGCCAATTCCAGCAAACCTTTGTTCAAATTCTCTTTGTTTCCAACCGACCACTGATTCAACAAAATCTGATACTCGTTGAGAAATGGCCGGTAGGATGGAAAGCAACGGAAACTCAGACGAACCAGTTCCTCTCCCGCCATTCGGATGGCATCTGCCCGTTCCGCCTCATCCAGCTCTGGAACCTGATCCCATTGATGAAACGGGATTTCATGCAAGAAGCCATCCTTATCGTGATATCTGAGCAACAGGGCTCGCTCGAGAGTCTCATCTGTTTCCACGACTCCCAACACTTCGGTAAGCGGAGCCACTCCTTTTTCTGCAAGCTGCAATGCCCACCATTTCGCCAGACTGCTCTGGGATAAATTCAGTTCGGGAAAATGCTGGCGCAACAGGCCGGGAATTTCGCCATCATAGACCGCGATCTCCTTGAGCAAAGCACGCATCCCGTTTTTCCCGTCCGGCTGATCACAAAGTGCCATCACCAAAGCGCCCGCTGAAACCCGAAACGCCGCCTTTGATGCGGCATCCATCGAGATGAATGCCGCATCATCGATCCCAAACAATTTATCCACTTCAAACAAACCACCATGCCGAAACAGCGTCTCATAAAGCCGCCTGTCCGAGCGTCCCATGCGCCATGAGATGGATTCAGCCAAGCCCTCAACCAACCAAGGTGGCACCGAATAACGAACCTCCTGATCATTTCTTTTTGCCTTCCTCAAGGCTCTTGCAATGACAACGGATGATATCACCGCGCGATGGTAGGCTTCTTGCTGCAATCCCCGATTCAGGTTCACCAATATCTTTACCTGAAAACCCAACTCGCTGTAGCTCAGATTGATGACGGTCGAACGCAAAGGAATCGGACCACCCATCTTGCCCCGCATCTCAACCACAATGGGAATTTTCCACTCATCCTTCTCATCCAGCATCTTCAAGATTTCCCACTTTGCCTCCTCTGCCAAATTGGCCGCCGCAGCACGGATCACCGCATCAGCACCCGATATTTTGAACTGGCCACTGCGACTCGTCGCAATCAGCTGCTCATCAAACTTTGGTGCTTCATCCTCAACCGGCAATGCCAGATAAACGGGTGCTTCAACTGCCTCTTGGGCAAAAGCCGCGAACGAAAATCCCATGAACAGGATTCCAAACCGTACGATATGCTGCCCAAATGCTGTCATGATACAAACCAGACTTGAGAGGCTTACACGACACAACCCCCGGCGTCGAAGCAAATCAGAATGGTGTTTCCTCTTCGGAAGCGTTCTTCGTGGGTCTTCTCGGGTCAAGAATCAGGTTTTTGTTCTCGATTTTGAATCGCGCCATCTTGTCGAATCCGAGTGTGATTTCAGGAGACAGTGCAGCTGCGATTTTTTCCATGTCCGGCATGATTGCCAGCAAGAACCCCTGCGGCACGCTCAACTGTCCCATCCGTCCACCCACTTTCGGCAATACCGACGTTTCATTCAAAGCACCGTTATGAAGGTGAAGCTGGGTGGAAATCTTGCTGTCCGATTGATTCTGCTCAAATTGAAGATACATGGATGATGTGAGTTCCCGTCCGAAAACCTCACGCACCACGATGACTTCGGCCAAATCCTGCTTCAAGCGAACCAGCACTTGTTTGATGGATGCGGAGTCAGCCAACATGCCTCCCTGTTTACTGATCAGCTTGGTTGCCAGCAACTGGTTGATTTCGAGCTCGGTCAACGTTACCGCGTAATTTCCTCCAACCGCCAGATTGAGAACATTTTCCAGATCTCTGGATGGCGCACCAGCGTCCTTGTATCCATCGATATCCTGCAAATCCTGGGGTTTGGAAATCTGGAAAATTGCCCAAATCAAAACCAGACAGACCACAAAGATGAAAAACCGGAAGATTTTCGCAAAGAAACTAACGGACTCGATTTTGACAGTTTGGTTGGCCATAGATGCGCTGTCTTAATGCGCTGGTAAGGATTTGTGAACCACCGATTTGAAAAATTTTGGTCACACCGAGAGATTGTCTTCCAGCATTTGTTCACTCGGCAGAACTTTTTGCCGGTGGTGCCGGATCCGCTTTTTTCTCTGCCGGCTTATCCGCTTTCGCGCCTGTTTCGTATGAACTGGAACGGTAATCCGTTTGATAAAATCCGCTACCTTTGAAAATAATTCCGCCTCCGGTTCCGAGCAGACGGTGAACTTTTCCCGTGCAATTCGGATCCTGACAATCCGTCAGCTTCGCATCATTCATGCTCTGGAAAACCTCAAAGCGTTTTCCACATTCCAGGCATTCGTAATCGTAATTTGGCATAGGAATTCAGTTTGTTAATTTACCGCGACCGCTGCGGCTAGGCCACAATAGAAAATCCTTTCAGATCTGGCAACGCGGCAATTTCCTCCTCATAAACCGTCTTGATGTGGTGCGCCACCACCGAGTCCTCCCGCAATTCCCTCAGAAAATCGGCCACTTCCTCCTCATCCCCCGCAACAATCAACTCCACCGTTCCATCCGGCAGATTCCTCACGGTACCGAGCACATCATACCCCTTCGCCAAATCCTTGGTCGTATATCGAAACCCCACTCCCTGAACCCTGCCTTCGTATATCACCCGTTTCGTTTTCATCAGATGACGGAACCTCTGAATGGTTTGTTGCTGGGTTTCGAGAGAAAAAAGTTATTTTGATTTTTTGGATTTTTTCCCCGAGTAACGAACCTTCGCTTGCTTCGGCATCACGGGATTCGCGCTTTTCAAAACAGCGATCTGATCGCGCAGGTGTGCGGCGCGTTCGAATTCCAGTTTCGCAGAAGCCTCGCGCATCTCCTGCTCCAGTTCGGCGATGACGCGGAGTTTGTCATACGTGCTTTCATCTTCTGCAACCAAGGATGCGTTGAGTTTGTCGGCGTCCTCTCTTCCCCTCTCGTATTGCTGCAAGCTTTGTTGAACCGAACGCACGACCGATTGCGGGGTGATGCCGTGTTCCTCGTTGTAAGCCATTTGCCTGGCACGGCGATATTCGGTCACGTTGATCAGGGTCTGGATCGAATCCGTGATCACATCCGCAAACAACACACATTGCCCGTTCACATGCCGGGCTGCCCGACCCGCTGTCTGGATCAGGGAAGTTTCGTTTCTTAAAAATCCTTCCTTGTCCGCATCCAGTATACAAACCAGCGAAACCTCGGGAAGATCGAGACCTTCCCGCAAAAGATTGATCCCGATCAGGATGTCAAAGGTCGCGGCCCTGAGCTGGCGCAAAATTTCCACCCGTT
>CBFGOP010000079.1:0-11037 GCA_965650415.1 uncultured Prosthecobacter sp.
GCAAAAACGCATCATCCTGCTCGCAATCCTCATCATGGCTCAGGCATCCGCTTCCCCAGCGGACGCTCAGCGGATCAAGCGGACTTTCGAGCTCGCTCAGGAGACCGCCCAGCTCAAACTGAAGATCGCGACGACGGAGGAAGAAAGACAGGCGGCATGGGCAAAGCGGCCATCCTTCCCGGAAACGGCAGACGAGTTGTGGTCCGAGATTTCATCAAGTCTCACGGAGGATTGGTCAATTCCCTACGCGGCGTTTTATCTGAATCTCACCCATCTTTCCGGGGTGTCGGACCCCAAGATTGCGAAGAACCGACAACTGGTTCTGGATGTTTTCGAAAACCACCACATCCAGAAACAACAGGTTGGCGAGTTCTATATCGCCCTCGCCCAGACCAAATCATCCCGCGGCTTGGGCATCTTGGAAAAAGTGATCGCGACCAACCCTGATCAAAAATGTCGGGGTGTTGCGGCGCTTGCCGCCGCTCTGTATATGAAAGGCTTAGGCGAAGATCCGGAGGTGATCAAGAAACGCCTGACCCACCTGCGCACGGCGATCATCAATGCAGCGGAAGAACCAATCGGAGACACGAAGGTCTCCGATTTGGCATCTGAGGAAATCTTTTTCATTTCCTATCTGATGAAAGGACGCATCCCACCGGAGTTTTCCGGAACCGATGTGGGTGGACGCATCATCCGCAGCTCTGATTTCAAAGGGAAGATCACCATCCTCATCTTCTGGAATTCGGCGTCGCCTGAAATCACCAAAGTGATCGAAGTCGCCAACAAATGGGTCGAAAAATACACGGGAAAACCGGTCGCCATTGTCGGAATCACTCCGGAACCGCTCGGCCAAGTCCGGGATTATCAGGCGGATGAAACGATTCGTTGGAACAACATCATCGATTCCAAGGGAGAAATCAGTGCCCTCTACCGCGTCCCAAGCGAGGCTTTTGTCTATGTCCTTGGCGCGGACGGAAAAATCGGGTTCAGCGGCGCTCCGGGTTCCTTTGTCGAACTGAGTGTCGATGCGCTCTTGCCAGCGAAAAAATAGGCCTAAAAAAGGGGTGATCTTGATGACCACCCCTTTTTATTGACCTAAACTATGAAAACTACGGCCGGAAAATTATTTCACGCCTTTCTTGGAAAGACGGGTTCCTTTGGTCGCGCCTTGGCGGGCTTTGAACTTCGGATTGCTTTTGCAAATCACGTATTTCGTGCCTTTGCGGCTGACGACTTGGCAATCAGCATGACGACGCTTGGCGGATGCAAGGGAAGATAGAACTCTCATGACGGAAATTGGTTGAAAATGAGCTGCCAACTAGGCGGCGGGGCGCGGAAAGTAGAAAATCGAGTGAAATTGTAAAGCGATTTCTTCTTTTTGAAGCAGAATCGCCTATTTCTGAGCCACTTCACTTGATCGTGAAGTGAAAGATACTCTTGCGGTAGAAAGGAGTGCACTGTTGCTGGGGAACTGGGTAAGGAGCATAGTACCGGCTGGGATAATAATAACCGGCGGGGTAAACATAGCCACCATGAGAACGGATCGGGCCGCGATAGGAGTTTTGGCCGGTATTTCCATATAAAACCGAGCCGTCCGACGATTGGATTGGCGGCAAATTCGGGATTTCCAGGGTCGATTCAATCACGGTTTTGCCCTGCTGGATCAGACCGCTGGGATGATCCGCCAACAACTGATCTGCTTTCGACTTGGCGGAGACCTGTTTGGCGAGCCATTCCTGATGGGCTTTTTCCTGTTCTGCCAGCTTCGCCTCGTGCTCAGCCTTGGCCTTCTGCTCCGCCGCATAAACCGCTGTGGCTCCTTCTTGTGTGATTCCGAATTTTTCGCGCTGCTCGGGCGTGAGATGTTCGAATCGGAGACGCGCCGTTCCATCTGCATGCGTCAGGGAGATTCCCGCGTCATTGATCGAGGTGATGATCACATTCTGGTAAACCCGACCCGATGCGGTGGCATATTCCTTGTAGGTTCTGCCGGTTTCCTCCGCCCGACGCTTCTGAACGTCACCAGCATCCGCGGAGAGCACGAAAACCCCGAAGCAAATCAAGCCAATTAGCTTTTTCATGACTGTGGAAATGTAGCGCGAGATTTCACAATATACCATCGGATTTTTTGGAGACGGATTGACAAAGACCGTTTGCCAATCGCCGCCCTTTGGTCAATCATGCCCGCCCGATGAACGACGAACAACGCCCCTTTTCCAGTTTGATGCTTGATGGCCCCGACCGCGCGCCCAGCCGTGCAATGCTTTACGCCGTGGGTTTCAAAAAAGAAGATTTCGCCAAGCCCCAGATCGGAATTGCCTCCACCTGGAGCCAAGTGACACCATGTAACGTCCACATCGACAAACTTGCCATTGAGTCCGCCAAAGGAGTGGATGCGGCAGGGGGCAAGAGCACGATTTTCAACACCATCACCATTTCCGACGGAATCTCGATGGGTACGGAGGGAATGAAATACTCTCTGGTTTCGCGTGAGGTTATCGCGGATTCGATCGAAACCGTGGTCGGTTGCGAGGGCATGGACGGTTTCGTGGCTATCGGGGGGTGCGATAAAAATATGCCTGCGTGCGTGATGGCGATGGGTCGGATGAACCGCCCTTCGGTTTTCGTTTACGGCGGCACGATTCTTCCCGGTTGTGGAAAAATCAAAGGCGAGGAGAAAGATTTGGATATCGTTTCCGTTTTCGAGGCCGTGGGCAAACACGCGAACGGCGAATTTTCCGATGAGGAACTGGATCACGTCGAGTCCTGTGCGATCCCCGGTCCGGGCTCCTGCGGCGGGATGTACACCGCCAACACCATGGCCAGCGCAATCGAGGCGTTGGGGATGTCTCTTCCCAACAGCTCGGCACAGGCGGCAATTTCTGATGACAAGATGCGCGACTGTTTTGATGCCGGCGCGGCCGTGCTCAATCTCATCAAGCTCGGCATCAAGCCGCGCGACATCATGACGAAACAAGCTTTCGAAAACGCGATCACCGTTCTCATCGCGCTCGGCGGCTCCACCAATGCCTGCCTTCACATTCCGGCCATGGCGCATGCGGCGGGAGTGGATATCACCTTGGACGACTTCGAACGAATCGGCAAAAACACACCGGTGCTCGCCGATCTAAAACCATCCGGCAAATACGCGATGGCGGATCTAGTCCGCATCGGAGGAACGGTGCCGTTGATGAAAATGTTGTTAGATGCCGGACTTCTGCACGGCGATTGCATGACGGTCACCGGCCGCACCATGCGTGAGAATTTGGAAAAACTCGCCAAACCTTATCCGGCCGATCAGCAGATCATCCGTCCGCTCGACAACCCGATCAAGAAGGACAGCCATCTCCGCGTCCTTTACGGCAATCTCGCTGAGGGCGGCGCGGTTGCCAAAATTTCCGGCAAGGAAGGCGAACTTTTCAAAGGCAAAGCCCGGGTGTTCAACTCCGAGGATTGCGCGATGAAAGCCATTCTCGCCAAGCAGATCCAGAAAGGCGATGTGATCGTCATCCGCTTGGAAGGACCGAAAGGCGGCCCCGGCATGCGTGAAATGTTAGGACCCACCTCCGCCGTGATGGGCATGGGCCTTGGCAAAGACGTTGCCCTCATTACTGATGGCCGATTCTCCGGCGGTAGCCACGGTTTCGTGGTGGGTCACATCACTCCCGAGGCCTTTGAAGGCGGCACGATCGCGATCCTTGAAGATGGTGATGAAATTGAAATCAATGCGGTTGAAAACCGCATTTCCGTCAATCTCTCCGACGCGGAAGTCTCCGCCCGAAAAGCCAAGTGGGTCCGCCCGGAACCCCGTTACCGTTACGGCGTCCTCGCCAAGTATGCGAAACTCGTGACCAGCGCGAGCGAAGGTGCGGTGACAGATAAAAACCTCTGAAAGCCATGATCAAGTCAGCCATCCAACTTTTCGGCGTCATTCTTTGCGCGTCGCTGCTTTCCGCAGTCTTGGGGGGCCTGTTTGCGATGTTGATCGCGTGGGTTTCCCCGGAATTCGTCGGCAATCTTTTCCAACCCTCCGAAGGAGCGAGTCTTGTCCGTTATTCATTCTCCGTCGGCATGATCTGGGGACTTTTCATTGGAGCCGGCGTCAGTGGATTTGCCTGCGGACTTTCGGTACTGATGAAGATCCTCAATCTCTGGATCAAGGTGGATAAGAGTTAGGTATCTAACAAAAAAGTATGATGGAAATGCTCATATATGGCATCGTCGCCCTTCTGGCTATCTGCGCCATCATCGCTACGATTTCCTCACCGAAGTCAAAAAAACGCGATCATCACACTGATGGAGGCGGTCATCACCATCACAACTGCGGCTGTCATCACGATTCATCCAGTGACAGTGGTGGTGATGGAGGCGATTGATTTATTTCACGCCCCACAATGTTTTGATGAGCTCATACATCACTGGATCGTGTTTTTTGAGCTCCTCACGCGTGTAGGGATAAAAGTCGTTGGTGCTGAAATAGGCTTCGGTGGCTTCGGCGAAATATTCGGCGGGATTGGTCATGGCATAGGCCACGTCGATCCGGGTTTTTCCATTCGCATCGCGCCGCTCGACCTGATCGTATGATTTGCTCGCTTTGGCTTTTTCGTAAGCTGCTTTGATTTCGGGATTCTGACTGCCGTGATCGAGTTCGCGGTCATGGTAGCCGTGGGCGAGTTCGTGGAGGGTGAAGTTCGGCATTCGGAGGGTATCTTCTTCAAACACGGCGGTGTTGGTGAATTCGACGCCTTTGCCCATCGCAGGATCGCGACCGTTGTCTTTGAGCCACTTCGCGTCCGGATGGTATTCGGCGCGATGACCGTATTTCAGGTATGGGGGAGAAAAATAGAGCGGAACTTTTTTCAATTTTGCCACTGCATCCGAGGGCACGACACGGATGATTTCTTCAAGCTGCAGTTTCATCAGCCTGAGCGCCTTTTCGGTATCCTTCTTGTGATCTGCGGTGAGGAGTTCCGGATGGATATGAAGTTTCCAGCCAAGCATTTCGCTCGACTCCCATTTCGGATATATCGCCTCAGCCTTTTTTCCACGGGCGAGCGCGTCCGCGCGGATTTTCTCTTTGATTTTGAGAAGTCTTTCCGGCCAGACGAAAGTGGGAGCCTTGGTGGGATCGTAACCGGCCATGTGTCCATGGAGTCGGCTGGTGGGTTTCGTGTATTTGATTTCAGTATCGCCGAAAACCTCACGGCAAAGGGCGGCAAGACCGGGATCGTAATCGATCAATTCGACGCGAGTGTTGACGTGGTTGTGGTCGTGATCGTTTTCACGGTTGTCATCAAACCAGGACTGCACGCCTTCGGCGAAATATTCACGGCTGTTGACCGAGGCGTATTTGCCTTTCCACAAGCCCGCTTTCATAGCGGCATCATAGGTTTTCTGAAGTCGGCCATCAAAAGTGGGATCAACCCGAACGAGTCCTCTTAGATGGATGTTGTGGGCGAGTTCGTGAATCAGAATGGATTCCTGATGATAGGGATCGCCGGGATAGGCCAGCAGGTTTTCCTCGCCGCAGGAACAATAGGGATCCGTCTCGCTGCCACCTGTGCCGCGTGCCCGTGCGTCCCAGAAATCTTTCGGTTCGAAGTGGGAATATTCGGGAAGGTCGGTGGTGAACTCGTTCCATGCAATAATGGTCAGGCGAGATCCGCCATCGATCATCGCTTTTCGGACTTCGGGAATTTTTGCCATCATCATGTCTGATAGATAGGCCGCCTCGCGCAGAGCATAATCGTTGACCGTCGCGGAGGCGACAATGGGATATCCGCTGGCATCGATGTACTTCTTGTAAAAATCGGGGATTTTCAATTCCGCCGGAGGTGCAGTGATTTCGCGCAATTTTGGCTCGGCATGGACGGTCGAGATCACCAGAAGCGACGCAATAGGGAGAATAGCTTGGAATTTCATGAAGGTGGTTACGTGAAAGGAGTGACGATGTTTCATCAGCTTCTCGAAAGCGATCAATTCATGCTCGAGCAAGCGCCTGCAGGGCAAAATCGATTTCTTGTTCGCTGATACACAGCGGCGGCATGAGTACGACGGTATCGAGGATGTTGCGGGTGATTAATCCGTGCTGACGTGCGGATCGCACGATATCCTCTCCAATTCCTTTTTTGAATTCGATTCCCGCCACCATGCCGCATTGGCGTATGGCGATCACATCACTGCGAATGGCTTTGAGTTTTTCCAAACCGGTATTGAGATAGGGAATTTTGCACGCCAGGGAATCGATCACCCTGTCGGTTTCAAAAATCCTCAGAGAGGCAAGTGCTGCCGCGCAACCGATAGGATTTGCTGTGTAACTATGTCCGTAGTAGAAAGCGCGATCCCTGCCTCCGAGAAACGTCTCATACACTTCGTTGTTGCTCAGGGTTGCGGCAAGCGGCACGGTTCCTCCTGTCAGTCCTTTGGCAAGGCAGAGAAAATCTGGAATAACGTCTTCCTGTTGGCAGGCAAACATGCTTCCAGTGCGACCGAAGCCGGTCATGACCTCGTCGAGGATGAGGTGGATACTATGCAAGGTCGTCCAAGCACGCAGCTCTGCCAACATTCCCGTAGGCCAGATCCGCATCTCGTTGACACCTTGAACCAACGGTTCGATGACGACAGCGGTGACTGTGTTGAGATCAATGGATTTCAAATCATCTATCGAGGCAACGAATTGCGTGTCGTAACCAAGATTTCTGAATCTTGAGAAAAACCGATTCACTCCGCCAAGCGATGCTGCGCCCAAAGTATCGCCGTGATAGGCGTTGTCGAAAGCGATGAAACGGGTGCGATTTTTCTGACCGGTTTGCATGCGGGATTGCAGCGACATTTTCAGTGCGACCTCCACAGCGGTTGAGCCGTTGTCGGAATAGAAAACACGTTCCAAAGTATTGTTAGGAAAATGCGACACCAGTTTTTCCGCAAGCTCCGAAGCCAGCGGATGTCCTAGCCCGAGATAGGAGGAATGATCCAGCGTGGCCGCTTGTTTCGCGATGGCCTCGGCAATTTCGGGTCGGCAATGACCGTGAAGGTTGGTCCAAATCGATGAATTGCCATCAAGGTATTTTTTGCCATTGGAATCAAACAACCAAACGCCTTCGCCACGCACGATCATGAGGGGCTTGTGTGCCGGATCGCACCACTCCGACTGTGGAGTGAATGGATGCCAGCAGTAGGCTTTGTCGGCGGCGATGGGATCGTTCACACGAAAAGCCTAAACAGTGAATCAGGCTATGCCAAGGCTGCGTCGGGCAAGCAAACTTGAATTTCCGAAAGTTTCCTTATGTCATTCATTCAGCACAAAAAAGGGATCGACCCATAGAAGGATCGATCCCTAAAGAGTTTAAGTGATCGTTGGCTCAGAAATTGAAGCCCATGTGGATGGTGCCGTAAGCGCCTTCTTGATCGCTGGTGCCTTGTTTGGGATCCGCCCATGAGTAACCCACACTGGCGCCAACATCGAACATGCCAAGCTTGAGACCCAGGAGCGCGAGACCCGTGCGGACTTCTTCATACTCCTCGTTTCCTTGGACGATGAATTCAGGGCCGAGGAAGATCGGACCAAGATTCCGGGCGAAAACCACGCGGTTCCAGTAGGAATCGTAAGCGGTGGAGTATGTGAAAGTTCCTCCATAAAGGTAACTCGAGGCATCTGTATTCCAGATATCCAGCTTCGGTTTGAAACCAGTCTCATCGCCATTGACGGAGTTGTTCGCGAGGTCCGTGCCATTTCCACTGAGATCGTGGTCAACCATGTTCAACGATCCAATCAAGGAGACACGATGACCCGAAATAAACCACTGGTAGCCGAGACCGAGATCGAACTCACTGAGTTCAGCATCCACACCACCAAGCGCGGTGTCGTACTCATACTCACCATAACCAGCAAGGCCGTGAAGCAGGAAACCATTGGCGGTATTGTCCTGATTGATGCTGTAGTTGGCACCTGCGTATGTATACCAGGCATCTTCACGGGTATTTGCACCGAGGAAGACATCACCAGCTGAGGCACCGGAGGTTGGCTTGGAGGCAGGAGCTGCAGCCTCTCCAGCTTGAAGGCCGAGAGTTAAAGCAACAAAACAAGTGGTTACAGTTTTTAACATAGTGAAAACATGCAATGAGTGATTAACCTTCCCGTCAATTCCAAATTTGTGAACCGGCATGCCATATCTTGCAGGTCAAAACCGGATCGGAATCACTTAAAACGCGTTTCAGAAGACCCTCGAAATGGACGACATCCAGCGTGTGCAGCCATCAAGGCCCAGCTTGCACCAGCCTTGCATTTCGAGAGGCGCGCCGATCAGAAACTGACTTTCGCATCCGTCAGCCGAAGTCACCGTGATGTTTTGCTGAATTGGGTTCTGCCCGAAGCCGATGAGTCTTGATGGAGATTCACCCTTTCTTGAACCGACCAATACCATTGATGGATCGTTTGCGTGATTTGTCCGCATCAATCCCGGAGTCCAGTCAAAGAGTTTCGGCCGAGATTTCATTCTGATTGGCTGGAATAATTGCTCGATCAGAGTCGGGAAATACCCCTCACGTTCGTTGATCTCCGCGTGCCAATCAACCGAGAGCAGTGCGTCGCACAAACGATCACGCAGGGCATGGCTATCCCACTGAAAATCCGCCTGATATCCCGATGTATCCGCACGATAGATGATGGTTTTAACCGGGAGTGGTCCGGACGGCAGCCACAATGAATAAGCTCTTTCTTCTCCGACACAGGGAGGATTTTGGTGGGGTTTGATTTTCAATTCACTCTCGGAAATCCATTCCAAAGGATGGAGTTTCCCCGATTCGTCCTCGACCATGAGTGGAATTTCAAAGCGATAGTATGCATGGGTGTTTTTTGTTCTCCGGTAGGTATCGATAAGCCAGTAGGCAGATCTGGTGGCGTTATAGATTAGCCAAAAAGAAGAAATGAGAAGCAGATCCCACGAATATCCCTGAGGAGAAATTTCTTGCCAGGATCCGATATGGAAAAACAAAGGATATCCTGCGTCGTGCACGATATTGTGCCAAGCTGCCACGAAAATTCCGCTGATCATACCTGTGCCGGATAATTCGGGAATTTTCATGATCCCGTAAATCAGGGCTGCCAGACTGATGATGCTCAGGGTGATCTGTGGCGCGACCAGCCGCCAGTCGAACACGCCATTCAGGTTTTTTCTCGAGACTTTCCATGAAAGCCTTCTGCCGAAACATGCGCTCCAAGAGATCATTTGTATCGGCATTCTTGCGATGGCAAAGAGTTGTGAAGTCCAATTCCTGCTCATACCACAACCTTGCGCATCCTGAATAAAGATCATGATGAAAGGCAAACCCAGTACGATGATGGTGTTGAGCGGTGTGATCTCAAATGGCTGCCATGCGAAAAACAAGGACAGTACGGGAACCATGAAAATAAGAAATTGCTGCCAACATTCGAGATAGATGATACCCAACTCCAAATAAGATAGACGTTGTTTTAAGGTGAGGTTTTTGGACTTCCAGGGTTTTTCGGTTGCGAGCACCAGAAGATTGCCATGTGCCCAGCGTTCCCGAGTTCGATAATAATCCGCAAGATCCGCAGGAGCGACGCCATAAGCGATGGGTTCGTTGAAATAAACCGAGCGATAACCCCGCTCATGCATCAGAAGCGTGACATGCATATCCTCGGTCACGGAGAGTTCGGCAAATCCGCCAATTTCATCAAGCGCTTTCCGCTTATACATGACACCGGTTCCGCAACTGGTGGCGCAATTGATGGAATCCTTGCATGCCTGGACGACGTTGTAAAAGCGGCTTTGATCATGCCAGAGTCTGCCTTTCCCATGATGCATGAATTGCAGACCGTTCAGGTTGTAATATTCCTGTGGTGTGATCGCGACCCCTACTTTTTCGTCCTCAAAAAAACCAAGCAGGGCATCAATCGCTTCGGGCTGGGCGATATGATCCGCGTCCAACACAAAGATAAAATCACCGGATGCAAACTTCAGTGCGTGATTCATATTACCCGCTTTCGCGCCCTTATTCTCCGGTCTTCGGATGTAAACCGCTCCGAATTCCTCGGCCAGAGATTCGATCTCATCGCGCTTGCCGTCGTCTAATACATAAGTGGTGTGAGGATAGCGGATTTTTTGAGCCGCGCGTACGGTTTGTCGGATCATTTCAATCGGTTCTTTGTAAACCGGAAGAAACACATCAACCTTCTGCGAGGGAGAAGGTGTTTTGGACTCCCTGTATTTGTAATTCCACGAGCTGCAAATCAGAGTGATGAGCATCAGGAATGAGAGAAGTTCGCTGAAATAGAAAACGAGAGAAAATATCCAGTTTTCAGAAAAAATCGTCACGCGCCAGCCGAGATAGACCAGCATGATCAGGATTATGGCAACGGCAGAGACTTTTCGGAAAATCTCGCGTGACTTCAGTCTTTGATGGATTCCCTTGGAGCGAGACATGGATCGGGTAACAATGGCCAGCCATAGACATAACCAGCGATGTCGATAACCGAGGTGAATGTGATCAGCTGCAAGCAGTTGCTCAATCCCATTTTTGATTCCGACAAGAAGCCCGGAGTCGACCCATGAAAATAAATCAAGGGCGGGCGAGATGAATCGCTCCGCCCTCGATTTGGGAGATTGAATCAGTTCAACAGGCCTTTGAAGGAATTTCTTGCGGTCCAGAGCAGGAATAGCGGCAGGATGGCGATGAGGGAGACCACGGGGTCCGCAAAGCCTGCGCCTTTGGTGAGGAAGACGTGGAAGGCGAGAATGTTGATGATGATGGGGCCGAGTACCAGCAGACCGAAGTTACGGGTTTTCGGAATAGCGACGAGGACTCCGCCGACGACTTCGAGCACTTTCACAAAGGCATGATATCCGGTTGGATACAAGGCTGCGAAAAACAGCGCAGGTGGCGATCCTTCTGGCGGGCCGGGAGGCATTGGGATGAACTTCAGGAAGAAGTTCATTCCGAAGACGATGAATAACAGGCCTAGCAGGCCTCCGACGATGTTTGCTGCACATTTCATATGTTTATTGGTTGTTAGAT
>CBFGOP010000080.1:0-10999 GCA_965650415.1 uncultured Prosthecobacter sp.
AATAGGGACTCACCGGAGAATCGTGATTAACAGAAGATGCAGATGACATGGATTAAGTAACGATGAGATCAGATTGAAATAGTTAGCGATCGCACTCACCCATCACGAAATCCAGAGATCCGAGAATCGCGGGAATGTCGGAGACCATGTGACCGGGGAGCAGTTTGGAGACGATGGAAAGATTGCAGAAGGAGGGGCTG
Organism: uncultured Prosthecobacter sp.; assembly: GCA_965650415.1. GTDB lineage: Bacteria > Verrucomicrobiota > Verrucomicrobiia > Verrucomicrobiales > Akkermansiaceae > Luteolibacter. Next base: position 201 of record CBFGOP010000080.1, read on the forward strand.
CGGATTTTCAGGCGGTTTGGAACTCCACCGCCTTTGGAGTGAATGTAAAAGCCCAGCTCACCCTTCGGGTTTTCCGCTGCGAAATAGACTTCTCCCTCGGGAGCATTGATTCCCTGGGTTGCGATGATGAAATGGTGAATCAGTTCCTCCATCGACATCAGAACACGCTCTTTGTTCGGAAGCATGCCTTTTGAATCCGCGACATTCACAGAACCTTCCGGCATCGTGTCGAGAACCTGACGACAGATCTTGATCGACTGCCTCATTTCCTCCATGCGAACGAGATATCGGGCATAACAATCGCCTTCTTCGGCGATGGGCACATCGAACTCGTATTTCTCGTATCCGAGATAAGGGCTGTTTTTGCGGAGATCGCGATCAACCCCTGAAGCGCGTAAATTCGGGCCGGTCATGCCATAGGAAATGGCGGACTCGCGCGTGATCACCCCGATATCAACCATGCGGTCGCGGAAGATCTTGTTGTTGTCGAGCAGTTTGGAAATTTCATTGATCGTCACCGAACACTCATCGAGGAAAGTTCTGACGGCTTGATCGAATCCCGGCGGCATGTCACGCACCTGGCCACCGACGCGGGTGTAGGACGTGGTGAATCGGGCTCCGGTGAGTTGTTCGCAAAGGTTGTAAACTTTTTCGCGTTCCGTGAAGGTGTAGAGGAAAACCGTCATGGCACCGACATCCATCGCGCAGACACCGACTCCAAGCATATGGGCGGAAATACGGGCAAGTTCGCAGCATAACACACGCAATGCCTGACCACGCGGAGGCAGCTCCCAACCCATCAGTTTTTCCACGGCACAGGCATACGCAACGTTGTTTGCCAAAGGTGCGAGGTAATCGAGTCGGTCCGTATAGGGCACGAACTGGTTGTAATGCATGTTTTCAGCGATCTTCTCGTCGCCGCGATGAAGGAAACCGACATCCGGATCGGCCGAGTGGATCACTTCACCATCCAGCTCCAAGATCAGGCGCAAAACGCCGTGGGTTGCGGGATGGGAAGGCCCCATGTTCAACACCATCCGCTCACCCACCAGGTCGTCGGTTTGCTCATGGTAGGATTCGACCGCTTTGGCTGCTTTGCTCAGCGTGTCTGGGGACTCATACTCAGTGGAAATACTCATACGTTCGCGCGGGAAGAATAAGCACCCAAACCCCCGCTGATCGCAAGGGCTTTGTCAGGTTTTTTTGAGAAAAAACGGGAATTCGACTCAACGGAGTCGAAAGTAGTCATCGGGATCCGCTGGTTGCGGCAAGGGTTTCTGCAGAACGCTGTTTTCCTCGCTGATTCCCAATTCCAGTTCAAGCAGACGAATCGCCCTTGCCACACCATAAACCGGAAATCGATCCTGCCCGCGCAACCACTGACGTCCCAGAATTTTGTAGGCTGTGGTGCGATTTGAAAACACACGATCCACCAGGCTTAAAACGTCCAAATCCGGATTTTGATGATACTCGAGTGAGTAATTCAACGACAGGATTGATGGCGGGGATGCTTTCTGTTCCTGCCTGATTTTCTTCAAAAGCTCCAGCGACTCTGCCTCTCTGCCGGAAATCCGAACCAACGAATACAGTGCAAACCGCTTCGTGAAGCTCTTCGCCTTTCCAGTTGCCACGGCCGCCTGATAAGCCTCAAAGGATGCTTGAAACGCTTCATCCGGATTTCCGAAGGCTTTGATTTTATTCGAATCCGCCATCAGAGAACCCATGCGCTCCAGCAATTGCGCATCACTCGGATTATTCCTGATTCCACGAGCCAAAAAATCCCGGCCCGCCAGAATGTAGTTTTTCCACAACATCTTCCGCCTCAACGGAGGCAATTCCGAATCATAAAGATAATAGGATGCAGCGTTGTAGGCCAGATGCCACGTTCCCGTGTCCCAATAATATGTGGTCCGAGGCGCAAGATCCACGATCAGGTCATAGGTCTCGGTAACGTCCGTCCACTTCTGCTGCTCGAAAAAGATCTGCGCGCGAAGATTGAAAAACGTCGCCACCAAAGTTCGCAACCCCCCGAGAGAAACGGCGGAAAATGTCTGGCCCAACTTCTCACCCGTCTCGATCTCGAGCTTCGGAGGCAAAAGTTTTTCCTCTCTCAGTTGCCGAGTCAGACGCTCTTCGCAGGGCATACGCAATGCTCCTATCAGAAGCATCGCACCTGCCAGCACCCAGTATCTGCGTCGCTGAGTCATGAGTTAAAATTCTTTCTCCGCGAAAATGAACCAGGATGCAAAAAGATATAATCCGAAGTAGAAGAGCCCTACTCCGGCCAGTTTTACCATGATCATCAGCGGCACCAACTGCCCTTCAATCACGGCATCGATTACATTGAAAATTTGGAAATCCGGCAATACCAAGGCCACCAATAATCCGATCGCTTGGCTCAACCAGCCATCGTCATTACCAAACGCCTGATTCATGTAGATCATTCTCGCATCCGCTTGGAAATGCCCGATGAAATAGATCAGAAAACTCACGATGGTAGTGAACAAGGTGCTGGTGGAAAAGGTTGAAATCAACAGTGCAAAAGAAGCGATCACCACCGCCCGCAGGAACACCGCTAAAACGGCACCTTGGAGCGAAAGCGTGGGACCTTGAGCAAGGATTTCCGATTTTAAATTTTCTATGTCAGACGCCGGCCAGCCGCTGGAAACTGCCAAGGCAACCTGATTTTCGAGCAAGAAATTGGTTCGCATTTGCAGAATCACCACCATCAGCACATCCATGATCAGCAGTGAAACAAACACCAGCGACAACACTCCTAACAACTTTCCTGCCAGATAATTCATACGTGGCACCGGCTTCGCGAGAATGGTGTAAAGAGTCCTGTCCTCCACATCTTTCGGCAGAAGCAAGGCAGTCGCGACAATCGACAGCACTACGGAAAACAGAGTCATGGATCCCAAAGACCAGCTCTTGATCGAGGTCAGCACATGTGCTCCCACGGACTCTGGTCCATGGTGTTGGGGTAGATTGAAAAAGTTGCTGGCGATCAGAATCACGGCGAAAAACGCGAGGAAATAAAACACCTTCATCCTCACCAACTGCGTGAAGGAATGGTGCGCGATCACAGCGATCCTGCTGAAATGCGAGAAGATCTGGCAAATATGGGAAACCGATTTCATAGCTCTGACATCATCAACGGGGTTTTTCTTCACCATGGGTTTCACGCAGGAAGAGACGCTCCAGGGTTGTTCTGGGTTTCCCGCTCCTGACCAATTCCACTCCGGGATTTTTGCGAATCACGGCTTCGATCTCCGCCAACAGCGCGGGACTGGCGTTTTTCAAAATCAACTCGGTTTGGTCTTCGATCGCGATCAGATCTCCCAAACGTCCTTCCTTCACCATTTTACCCCGGAAAATAATCCCCACATGATCACAGACTTCCTGAACCTGCTCTAACAAATGCGAACAGAGAAACACCGTGATCCCCTGCTCCTTGAGTTTGAAAATCAAATCCCGGATTTGCCGCGAACCGAGCGGATCGACTCCGGCGGTCGGTTCATCCAAAATCACCAATCTCGGTTCCTGAATCAACGCCTGCGCCAAACCGATGCGTTGCAGCATGCCTTTGGAATAGCCGCCGATTCTTCGATGCCGTGCATCGGTCAAATCGACCAATTCCAATAATTCCGCGATCCTGTGTTTGAGTTTCTCTCCACTCAATCCGCAGAGTTTTCCGTAAAACTTCAAAGTCTCCTCACCACTCAGGTGTTTGTAGAAATAGGGATTTTCGGGTAGAAACCCCACCTCATTGCGTGAATCGACTTGCAGGGAGTCTTTTCCAAAAATGGCACAGCGGCCCGAAGTCGGAGCGACCAGCCCGAGCAACGCTTTCATCGTGGTCGATTTCCCTGAACCGTTGGGACCGATCAAACCGTAAACCTCACCCGGCATGATGCGGATCGAAACATCATCCACCGCACGCAAAAGCTGGCGCTTGAACGTGGTCGGAAAGTCTTTCACCAAATGGTGAATCTCAACTGCAGGAACGACTTCGGACATGGCATGGAAAAACTGATACAAGGCCTCGGGTCAGGCAATCCCTATTCGATCATTCTTCCCCACCACCGAGAAAGCTTTTCACATAACCGAATTCCACAATGGTGTCCTGCCATGCGCTCAGCATGTTCGGATCACGAAAAATACGTCTGGCTCTCCCCAACCACTGCTCCGCTTCAACGGGATTGTCTTCGTCAAAGGCGATTGCCGCTTTCGCATAATAGTAAAACGGCGAGTCATCCTGATAATCGTATTTATTCGCCAGCAATTTCGCCTCGTTCTCCAAGCCCAGTTTTTTCTTACATAGCAGGATCTTGAATTCGATAAGACGGGTGACGCCAATACCAGCTCCTTGAGTCAGCCTCAACACTTCCACAAACTTGTCATGCGACTCTTGCCAGCGCTTGCTCACAAACATGCACTCCGCAATATTGAACATGATGCTCGCGTTGTTCGGACTCCACTTCAGAGCCTCGTTGAATGACTGCTCGGCTTTGTCGAAGATGCGCAACTCGACGTAGCACGAACCTTTGAGATTGTGGAGCCGCACACTCTTGTCGAAAATCTTCTCAGCCTCCTCGATGATGTCGAGAGTCTCGAAAATCCGTTTCTGAGCCATGAGACGCAACGCTTCTTCATACTTGGCCGCAAACTCTTTGCGCTTATCCTCCGGTAAATTCGAAAACTCCTGCTGACTGGGAAGTAAATCCTGCGCACCATCGTTCGCTTGATCGTTTTTTTGCGAATAAAGGGCGGTCGTGAAAATCAGGAAAAGTGACAAAAATCGTTTCATGCGGCTAACGTTAAAGGGTGTGTTGTGCGGGTGCAAATCCAGAATCCAAGACTGTCATCGCTTGGACTTTTTCGATGCAATCAAAAGAAATGGAGAGGCTCGCTGGGTGGAAAGTAAATCATATTTTGCCAATCTGAGGTTCGGGTGCCGACTCAGGTAAGACTCCACCTGCCGCGCTTCCGCATCTCCTCCTTCGTGACCCGGATAGCAAACAACCGCCAACACTCCGTTTTCGCGCAACACCTCCATTGCCGCGGTCAGAGCCTGCAGGGTGCTTTCCGCCTGAGTGATGATTTCATGATCCGCACCGGGCAGATACCCCAGATTGAAAACAATGGCCGCAACATGATTCTTTTCGACCAAATTGCCCAACAACGCGTGACTGATCTGATGCAACTCCACACGACGTTCATAGCCGTTTTCGGACAGGAGTCGTCGGGTCGACTCGATTGCCGCCTCTTGAATATCAATCGCAATCACTTTTCCCGTATCCCCCACCGCCTCAGCCAAGAACAGGGTGTCATGCCCGTTTCCCGCTGTTGCATCCATGACCACATCACCCGCGTGAATGACCTCGCGCAATAACAGGTGGAGCAAATGGGTTGGACGTGGAGGAAACATCAGATTTCGGATGAAGGTTGGGATGAGAGGATGAAATCCGGATTCGGCACAACCTCTTCAAAAATCCAGTCCGCGAGCATTTTCGCCATTTTTGGAGCATAAAGCGAACCCTTGGAACCGAGTCCGTTCAATACCCAGTCTCCAGTCGGACTTTTTCCAATCAGCGGCTGGCTGCGACGCAGGATGGGCCGAATCCCCGCCACATGTTCCACCACTTCGAAATCCTCACCGCCCAGACGTCGTGCCAAATCGACGATTCTTGCAAGGCCCTTTTCCGTCGGTTTGTTGTCCAGTTGATCCCATTCGTAGGTGGATCCGACACGGAACAGGCCTTCACCGATTGGAATCAACCATCCACCTGCACCGACCCGTATGCAATCCTCCGGCCAATCGGCTCTGAGGGTCAGGATTTCCCCTTTCGCGCAGCGATGGGTTCCGAGCTGATTCTTCATCAATCCCTGCGCGCCCTGACACAAAATCCTGCGCCCGTTAGAACTATCCAAATTCTCCATTCCCGCTTCCAACATGCCCCGATCTTGGAAATATTTCCGTGTCGAAGTGAGAAACTTACGAGTGTCCAGCCACCCACCTCCTTGCAAGATCACATGTTGAAAAAATCCGGCTGGCGGGACTTTCTCCGTTTTTAGATCCAGCCACGGACGAACCTCGGGGAACTCCAATTTGGATGAAATTTTTTGCCACTCCTTTTCGGTTTCGGCCAGGCGCATCACCGGCATCGGATGCCAGATCGCAACCCCAAGTTGTTGTTCCAATCTGCGATAGAAATCCAAGGCATGGGGATGAAAATCCTCAATCAACCAGCTCGGCTGGAAGTTTTTTCCTGTTAGAGGATTCACCAAACCCGCCGCGACCCGGGTGCTGCCGCCCGTTCCCGGATCGATCAAACGAAAAGGAATTTCACGTTCCAAAAATTCCAAAGCCAGACAAGTCCCGGCCAACCCCTGCCCCACAATTCGCCATGGCTTGTCCATCGGTGGGCGAGTTACGATTTTTTCTTGGGATGCAGTTCCTGAATCATCGCCTCATTCGGATCCGCTTTCTCGGGATGGTAGTCCTTGGCGTAGGAGAAAAGGTCTTTGTGCAGATACTCCACGAAGGTTTCTTTCTGCGCTTTGGGCAGACGGTTCCATACCGTGATATTCAGCGATCGTGCGACTTTCATCATCATTTTCAGGGTGAGTCGACGCCCCATACGCGCCCGTTGGATTTGCTTGTGGGTCAGTTGTTCAGGTGAATCTTCCACCAAATCGTGATTGCTCACGCCCCAGCGCTCCATGATGTCTCCCAGTGGCTGCGGTCCCAAATCTCTCTCTTCCATATCCATGGCGGGAGCATGCAGCCCGAACTGGCGAGGTTCAATCTTGAACACACCCAGCGCGTTAATTTTCCAAAAACATCGCTTCCGCCACTTTCAGCGCGGCCAAATTTCCGCGCACATCGTGCACCCGATGCAGCATCACACCCAACTGACGCGCCAGAGCTGACATGGCTGCGGTTGCCACATCGCGTTCTTCGGGCAGCTCGGCCCCGCACAATTTTGAAAACAGGGATTTTCTCGAAACGCCCAGCAAAAGTGGTCGATCACAGGGCGCAATCCTGTCGAGCAGGCGCAACAACTCCAGGTTGTGCTCCAGGGTTTTTCCGAAACCAATCCCGGGATCCAAGCAAATTCTCTCGGCTGAAATTCCCGCCGATTTGAGGGTTTCCAATCGCTCTTTGAAAAACCCGCGGATTTCACCAACCACGTCATCATAGTTGGGAGCGATCTGCATGCTCTCGGGATTTCCCTGCATGTGCATCACCACAATCCCGCAGCCACTATCCGCGCACACCGCCAACATCTCAGGGTCTGCGGTCAAACCCGAAACATCATTCACCACATCCGCGCCCGCGCCCAAAGCCGCTGCGGCAACCGCCGCTTTTTTGGTGTCGATGGAAATCACACCATCCCACTCGGCGCGGAGTCGCTCAATCACAGGCAGAGTCCGCGCCATTTCATCATCGGGAGAAACTTCTCTGGAACCGGGTCGGGTCGATTCCCCACCGATGTCGATAATCGCCGCTCCCTCGGAAATCATCAGCCGCGCATGCTCCATCGCACGCTCCAATCCATCATATTTTCCCCCGTCGGAAAACGAATCCGGGGTAACATTCAAAATTCCCATCACCGCAGCGCGGCGTGACAAGTCGATCTCTTTTCCATTCGCTCTCCAGATCATTGGCGCACAGTTTAACACGCATCCCGGGCGGCTTTGGAGAAAAATTTCTGGCGTATGACGGATTCCGACTCCAAGTTCCGGCCATGTCTTGGAACGATACCTTCATGGAACTTTTCACCCGTTGCACCACCGCCTATCAGGCGGGAAATTTCGACTACCAAAAAGACTACAACCCACAGGACCTCGTTTTCCTTGGCAGCATCGGCTACAAGCCCCGGGAGTTTTTCGATTTCATCGAGGATTTCTGTGATGAAGGCGAGCCATCCGCCAGCACCGCCCTTCTCATTGCCGCCGCTCGCAGGGATTATTTTCTGGTCGAGCAAAAAGGCAAACCGAGCGAGCGGATCATCACCCGCGACGACCTCCCTGGCTTCGGTGAAGAAATCGATGGCATCCCCTACCTTCCACGGATTCTTACTAAAGCCCGTGGCAAGCTTCGCGGGGAACTCGACCCCGATATCATGTTCGGCTGTGGTGGAGATCGCAATTTCCTGTCCAAAAACGGCAGTATCCCTGCCGCCGATTTTCTACGCTATGTCTGGTCCTGCGGGGACGACGACCGGAAAATCGCCGCTTGGGTGAAATCCCAGCATTCATAAGAGGATTCAGAGCATTTGTCTCACAGCTCCGTCTTTGTAAAAAACCTCAGTCCCTGCTTTACAAGCATCGGCCCGCTACCCATATTCCGCCGCCCATGATTTCCGCCGTGACCACTTCATCCCTTTTCCTCGCTGTCAACTGGTTGTCCATCAGCATCAACTTGCTGCTGGTCGTTTTCGTCTTCGTCTGCCTTCTGATGGGCCTGCTCGTATTGATGCAACGCCCTAAACAAGAAGGACTCGGCGCAGCTTTTGGTGGCGGTGTGACCGACCAGGTTTTCGGTGCCAGAACCACCAACGTCCTTCAAAAAGGCACCGTCTGGCTCGCTTCCCTTTTCTTCATCCTGAGCCTCATTCTCGCCATCCTGATCGGCAAACAAAACAAAGCCAAACCGATCATCGACAAAAAAGAATCCGCAGCCGAAGTTTCTACACCTGCACCAGCCCCGATCGCTCCTCCAGCTGTTCCCAGTTCGTTGATCACGGAATTGCCAACAGCTCCTGAGACAACTCCGCAAACTCCTGCCGAGCCTGCTCCTCAAACTCCTCCGGCTCAGTAAAACCTCTCGGACAAAACCGAGTTATCCCGCCGCTTAGTGCGTGTGAGTGAAGGAAGCCATCAGGAACCCTTGGAAAGCGAACAGCCGATTTGGGCGCGATCCGATGCGTTTCCGAAAGCTCCTGAAAGTTTCGGGTGGGTGGACTCCAAACTTGCTCTCCATCCCTGCGCTTCTCTAACAGAAATTGCGAATCTGATCCTAACCCAACGGGGCGAATCCATCGCCCTCGTCTGGACACCCGACTCCCCCTATTGCCAACTTCCCGAAGAGATTCCCGGACTCAGGGACCCGATTATTGAATCGCGGAAAAGACTGGCAAAAAGCGATCACACTAACACCCTTGCCCGCCTCAAACTGTTTACCATCGGACTCGTCGCCATCATGGCAATGATATCCTTCGAGAACTTGCGCGAACTCGGACAAATCCAGGCAGCCAGCGGAATCAACACCAGCCTCACGGAAAAGATCGTCTGGCTGATTATCCAACTCGCAAGCTCCATCTCGGTCGGATTTCTCCTGCTAATCTATCTGACATTTGCACTGATTCCTTGGTATCAATCGCACGAAACTCAAAAGGAAATTACCAAAACCACATCAGACCTCAGCGTTATCATTCCGGTCCTGAGATTCGAGACCTGGCTGTCTTTTCAAAAAGCACCCATCACCCGACTCACTCTGCTCGGCATCTTGATCGTCTTTTTGGCTCAAGCGATCGGCGATCAATCCCTTTTCACCCTCAACGATTCGATCCATCAGGCAGGTCTCGTCAAAGCAGCTTATTCCAAAGGGGAAATTTGGCGACTGCTCACTGCTCCGATGATGCATGGCGGTTTGCTGCACTTGAGCATGAACGCCCTCGCTATGCTCTACCTTGGAAAACGAATGGAACTTCTCGCCCGCTGGCCTCACCTGCCCATCGTGTTCCTCTTATCCGCAATCACCGGAGGCATCGCCTCCGCCTATTTCACGCCCGCTACCTCTGTCGGCTCTTCCGGCGGACTCATGGGCTGGCTCGGCTTCCTGCTGGTTTTCGAAACCCTGCATCAAGGACTCGTGCCAAAAACCGCCCGCAGACGACTGCTTGGCGGTGTTTTCATGACAGCCCTCATCGGATTGATCGGATATCGCTTCATCGACAACGCCGCACACTTCGGAGGACTCATCGCCGGCGTGGTCTACGCAATCATCGTCTTTCCGAAATCCAACTCTGCCCTGCGACCCAATATCCTTCTCATGGACCGATTCGTCGGCAGCATCTGCCTGACACTCATTTTCCTCTCCTCAGCGCTTGCCGCCCTCAAAATTCTATCCTGATTTTTTCACTCTTCAAACTTCAGGATTCAATCTTCAAGGCTTGCACGTCCCCAAAGTCCCCGTCTAGGCTGTCGCCAACATATGAGTGAGCGACGGGTTGTAATTACTGGTATCGGGTGTCTTTCGCCTTTGGGAAATGATCTCAAAAGCACATGGGACGGTTTGAAAAACGGACGCAGCGGTGTCCGCAAAATCCAATCGATCGATACCGAACATTTCGAATGCAAGATCGCCGGTGAAATACGCGACTTCGATGCCGACGGTTATTTCAACGTCCCCAAAGACGCCCGCCGTTCCGATCGATATGTGCAATACGCCGTCGCCGCATCGAAAATGGCGATGACCGACTCCGGCCTGGATACCTCGAAAATCGATGCCCGCCGCTACGGTGTGATGGTCGGCAGCGGTATTGGTGGTCTTTCCACCCTTGAGCGCGAACATTCGGTCTACATTGAAAAAGGCCCACGCCGCGTTTCCCCTTTCACCATCCCGATGATGATTTCCAACATCGCTTCCGGGATCATCTCTATGGAACACGGCCTCCTCGGCCCGAACATGGTGATCGTCACCGCTTGCGCGACTTCCAACCACAACATCGGTGAAGCATGGCGCATGATCAAATTCGGCGATGCCGATGGTTTCCTCTGCGGTGGTG
>CBFGOP010000081.1:0-10976 GCA_965650415.1 uncultured Prosthecobacter sp.
GCTGTTGGTGGAGCAAGGGCATGAGGTGGTGGGTGGATATATGAAAAACTGGATGAACGATGAGGGGATTCCGGGGGATTGCCCGTGGGAACAGGATATCGAAGACGCGCGTGCCGTGGCGAAGACTTTGGGGATCGAGTTCCGGGTGATCGATCTGGTGGACCAATACAAACACCGTATTGTCGAGTATCTGGTGAACGGTTACGAAGAGGGGCTGACCCCGAATCCGGATGTCTGGTGCAATCGGGAAATGAAGTTCGGGGTGTTTTTGGATTACGCGTTGAGCCAGGGATTTGAGGCGGTGGGAACGGGGCACTATGCGCGACGTCGGGTATTGTCGAACGGGCAAGCCGCGATTTTGCGCGGAGCGGATCCGAATAAGGATCAGAGTTATTTTCTATCCTTGATGACTTCGCATCAGGTGGAGCACGCGCGTTTTCCCACCGGTGAAATGTTGAAGCCGGAGGTGCGCGAAGTGGCACGCCGGTTCAACCTGCCGGTGGCGGAGAAAAAGGATTCGCAGGGAATCTGTTTCCTCGGCCAAGTCAAGATGAGCGATTTTCTCGCCCACTACCTACCCGACAAGCCGGGTGAGATCGTCGATACGGAGGGTCGGGTGATGGGACAACATCGTGGCCTGCATTTCTATACCATCGGCCAGCGCAAAGGCCACGGTGTCGCATCGCCAAGAGAAGGCATGGCCTACGTGGTGGTTGGCAAAAAGGCCAGGGAAAACCAACTGGTGATCGGATGGGATAGGGAGGATAGCGAAGGTCTTTATCAGCGTGAATGCGTGGTGGGGACGATTTCATCGATCAATGAATCGATTCCATCCCTCAAGCGGGTCGAAGCCCAACCGCGTTACCGCGCCAAAGCCGAAACCGCGAAAGTCGAATTGATCGATGGTAACCGGGTGAAGCTCTTTTTCGACAAAGCCCAGCGCGCGCTCGTCGCGGGACAGATCATGGCTTTCTACGACGGCGGACGTTTGTTAGGCGGTGGCGTGGTGGAGGGGGTTTTATGAAGCGATTTTTATTCATACGTCTCGCACTGATCACCTCTATTTTGTTTGGGGCTTTTTTAGTTTGTTTTCAGACCACCGAATTTTTCAAAGCTAACCAGAGTAAATCATGGACGAAAACCACCGGCGTTCTCTCCGTTGCGATAGACAAACACAGAAAGACTCTGACCTATCAGTATTCTGTCGATGGCGTTACTTACAATTCGGATCGCGTTATATTCGGGGAAATAGGAAATCGAGTTCGGAGTAAAGAGTGGATGGCGGTTAGCGAAGCTCCCAATGGCAGTGAACTCACCGTTTACTATAATCCAGATAATCCAAAGCAGAGCAGCTTGTTCGCAAAATTAATTGAGGGGAGTTGGTTCAGTTTTGTGGCGGGAGCTGTTTTTCTTTTGATGGGAGGCATCCCCTTGGTTTTCTTGCCCAGATTGAAACGGGTTCCACAATAAACAATGAAGCTCAAAATCGGATTTGAGAACCCCTCATTTTGCGGCATAGTCCGATCATGAAATACGGGATTCTGCTGGTTTTGCTGATGAGCGTGATCCGCCTGTCGGCCTTTGAATTACCCGCAGAATCGACCCAATGTGTGGTCGGGATTTCGGAAGGATGGGACAGTTCCCATGTGACTCTGGCGATCTATGAGAAACGCAAGGGCAAGTGGGTCAAAGTGGGGAAGGAATGGAAGGGTCGATTGGGGAGCAAGGGCTTGGTGTGGGGGCGGGGGATTCATCCCAATCCCAAGGGAGCGACCCTGAAAAAAGAGGGGGATGGGCGTTCTCCGGCCGGGGTATTTGATTTGGGTGGGGTTTGGGGTGTTCACAAAAGCGTCAAAAAACACGCGAAAATGCCCTACCACCAAGTGACTTCCCGCGATCTCTGGGTGGAGGATCCGACCTCGAAATATTACAACCAGTTCCTCACTTTGGAGCATGAACCCAAGACGGATTGGGAGAAAAAGGCCCAGATGGTGCAGAATGATTACCCTCATTCGCTGAAACTTTTCATCAAACACAACGCGGCGCCCAAAGTTGTCCCGAATGGGGGATCCTCGATTTTCTTCCATATCTGGAGGCGGGAAGGTGCCGCGGCGTCGGCCGGGTGCACGACGATGGAGGAAAACAAACTGCGGGAAATGATCGCAACAGTTGACCCGGAGCGGCGTCCGCTTTACGTCCTATTGCCGCGTGCGGAATACGAAAAACTAAAGCCGACCTGGAAACTACCATGAGTTCAACTGCCACTTTACTACCCGATGCCAAGGGCCATTTCGGCCAATTTGGTGGAATGTTCGTTCCCGAAACCCTCATGACTCCGCTCCAGGATTTGGCCAAGGCGTATGAGGAAGCGAAAGCCGATCCGGCATTTCAGGCGGAGTTGGACGATTTGTTGAAAAACTATGTGGGTCGACCCACCCCTTTGTATTTCGCCGAGCGCTGGACCGAGAAATTGGGTGGTGCGAAAATTTATCTCAAACGTGAGGACCTGCTGCACACGGGAGCTCACAAGATCAACAACGCGCTTGGACAGATTCTGTTGGCCAAACGCCTCGGGAAAACCCGCATCATCGCGGAAACGGGAGCGGGTCAACACGGGGTTGCGACCGCAACCGTGTGCGCGCGTTTCGGCATGGAGTGTGTGGTTTACATGGGTAAGGTCGATATGGAGCGCCAGGCACTCAACGTCGCTCGCATGCGTTTGATGGGCGCTGAAGTCCGCGCGGTGACCGCAGGACAAGCGACTCTGAAAGAAGCCGTCAACGAAGCGATGCGCGACTGGGTGGCCTCGGTGGAAAACACGCATTACATCATCGGCTCCGCACTTGGGTCCCATCCGTTTCCGATGATTGTTAGAGATTTTCACCGGGTGATCGGAGTTGAAGCCCGCGAGCAGATTCTGGAGCGTGAAGGACGTTTGCCGGATCTGTTGGTCGCTTGTGTCGGCGGCGGATCGAATGCGATCGGTTTGTTCCATCCGTTTCTTGGCGACGAACATGTGCGCATGGTCGGTGTCGAGGCCGGTGGTGACGGAATCATTCCCGAGCGCCATGCCGCGCGCTTCCAGGGTGGCAAGCTGGGTGTGCTGCAAGGCACCAAGACCTGGTTGCTCGCAAACGATGACGGCCAGATCGAGCTCACGCATTCCGTTTCCGCGGGTCTGGATTACGCCGCGATCGGGCCGGAGCATGCGTTTCTGCAATCCGAAGGCAGGGTCGAATACACCTACGCAACCGATGACGAGGCGCTGGCAGCCTTCAAGGAACTCGCGCACTGCGAGGGAATCATTCCTGCGCTGGAGAGCTCTCACGCAGTTGCTTATGTCTCGAAGGTTGCGGGTTCGTTGCCGAAGTCTGACATCATCGTCGTGAACCTTTCGGGTCGCGGTGACAAAGACGTCGAGCAAGCCGCCAAGTATTTGTTGGGATCATAATTCCGAATAAAATTTCACGGCTCGACTCACACCAGCACGTATCATGAAAACCTCACTTTTTCTAACCTCGTTGTTGTCGGTTCTGTTTATCACGGTCGGATGTGGGCAGGAAAAGACGGATCGGACCCTGGAGAAGCAAATGCAGCAGAAAAAGCCGGTCGAGGTTCCGTTAGAGAACGGCATGGCAAAGGCCTATTTCGCGAGCGGTTGTTTCTGGTGTGTGGAGGCAAGTTACGAAAGCGTGAAGGGGGTGAAGGAAGTGATTTCCGGATATTCAGGAGGTCACACCGAAAACCCGACCTATGAGTCGACCAATACCGGCACCACCGGACATGCCGAGGCCATCGAGGTGATCTACGACCCGAAGGAGGTGAGCTTTTCGACCCTGGTGGATGTCTATTTCGCCTCGCAGGATGTGACCCAAGTGAATGGCCAAGGGGTGGATCGCGGGCCGCAATACAGGTCGATCCTGTTTTATCAGAACGACGAGCAGAAAAAAATCATCGATGAGAAGATCGCTGCGATGAACAAGAAGATCGCCCCGAAAGAAGTGGCGGCCGAGGTTTATCCGTTTGAAAAATTCTGGATCGCGGAGGCTTATCATCAGGATTTCGAGAAAAACAATCCTGACAACCGTTACATCCAAGGCGTATCCATACCCCGTTTGAAGAAGTTTCAGGAGAAGATGCCGGAAGTGATTAAGGAAAATTGAAGATAGTGGAGATCTTTTTGCATCCCCAATCATAATTTCAAAATCAGCATTGGACGTTTGAGAGGTGAGGCGGCATGCTTCCAACGCATGCCTGACCCAACTTATGTGAGAGATGCGTTTGCGCGGATTGCAGATCGTTATGTGATGACGAATCATGTGCTTTCCTTCGGTGCGGATGTTTGGTGGAGATGGCTGGTGACGAGGCGGGTCAAAAGATTGAGGCCGCAGAAAGTTTTGGATGTCGCCAGTGGCACGGGTGATCTCGCGCTGAGTATCCAGGACGCGATGCCCAGCGCGGAAGTGGTAGCGACGGATTTCTGTGCCGAAATGCTTGAACATGCATCGAACCGCGGAGTCAGAAAAACCTTGGTCGCGGATGCTATGAAGTTGCCATTCGCCGATGCCGAATTCGATGTCGTGACGGTGGCTTTCGGATTGAGAAATATGGAGGATTACGGTCGCGCCTTGCGAGAGATGCGTCGTGTGCTAAAACCCGATGGACATCTGTTCATCCTGGATTTCTCTCTGCCCCGTGGCTTGCTGCGCGCTCCATATCGGTTTTACCTGCATCATATACTGCCGAAAATGGCGGGGTTTCTAACCAAGCAAAAAGACGCATACGAATACTTGGGTGGTTCGATTGAACAATTTCCCTCAGGCGATTCCATGATCTCCCTCCTGAAGGATTCCGGCTTTAAAACCGGTACCTCCACGCCCATGACCTTCGGCGTTGTGAGTTTGTATGAAGCCTGTTGACCTGATCCGATGAAGCGCAGGAATTTTTTGCAGATCACGTTACCTCTGATGACAGCAGGGTTCACTGATGCGAAGCATGAGGAAACGGCCGAACTCAGTTTCGGTGTGATTGCAGACCCGCAGTATGCGGATGTGGAAGCGAGCGGAACCCGTTTTTATCGCCAATCTTTGGGCAAGCTTGAAGCCTGTATAGATGAACTCAACAGGCAGGAGCTCAGTTTCGTCACCACTTTGGGAGATCTGATTGATCGCGATCTTGCCAGTTTCGATGCGATCATGCCGCTCTATGAAAAGCTTAGGCATCCGCATTATCCGGTTTGCGGGAACCATGATTTCTATGTGTCCGACGAGGATAAACCAAAGGTGCTCGGCAAGATGAAGCTTGAGAGATTTTACCATTCGAAATCGATGCGGGGATGGCGCTTGATCTTTCTGGATGGTATGGACGTCTCTCTGTTGCGACAGCCCGCCGCTGAAGCAGCCTGGATTGAGTCGCGCGCTACATGATGGAGTTGCGTGATCTGGGCAGAAAGCAAGCCGTGGAATGGAATGGAGGAATCGGTCAAGCGCAGATGAGTTGGCTGCAAGAGGAGTTGAAGATGGCGGCGGCGGAAAAACAGCGAGTGATCCTGTTCAATCATTTTCCCGCGTATCCAGAAAATGTTCACAACTTATGGAATGCTGAGGAACTGGTTGCTCTGATTGGCAAGCACCCGGTCGTAGCTGCCTACATGAACGGTCATTTTCACGCGGGGCGATACAGCACCCACCAAGCATGTCATTTCCTCAACTTCAAGGGAATGGTCGAAACTGAGAAGGAAACCGCCTACGCAGTCGTGCGCTGTTTCCCGGATCGACTCGAAATCGAGGGTTATGGGTTGGAGCCGGACAGGAATTTGGGAAAACTTTGATATAACGAGACTCAAGTTCACAAAAATGCAGGATTCGATGATTTTTGGGTTGTCAAAACTCGGGCGGGAATTCTTACTCGCGCCCCGCCCGCAAGGATGTTGTGAGGCTCGATAGCTCAGTTGGTAGAGCAGCGGATTGAAAATCCGCGTGTCGCTGGTTCGATCCCGGCTCGAGCCACCATTCTTCGCTTCAGCTCCTGAAGCTACGAATGGCAAGCCATTCTAAAATGCAAATGGAAGCGAAGAATGCTTCTGCGGTTTGTAACCGCTGAATTTCATCCTCGTGAAACGGGCAGTCTGCATGGCTGGAGCGTAACGTAAGCAATGCCCTTCGTAGCTTTAGCGAAGTAGGGCTGGCCTGAAATCATATCAAACTTCGCTTCAGTTTTGATATCTTCCGCCTTCGCTTCTCGAACCATGGCGGACAACTCGAATGGTCACCCAGAAAGAAACCGCGATTTTCAATCGCGACCTCGCAAGCGGATGATACTGCGTTCCGAACTGAATTTGTCCGAGTATCCCATTATCTTCTGTCACAGCAACCTGAGGAGATTTTATTCCATGGCATTTTGGAAAGAAAAATGGCGAGCCCGCACCATCCGGTGGCGCCGGCCATGGTCAGTCCCGCCCCGAGGAAGAGCGGTAGGAACGCGAAGTGTTTGTCTATGGTCAGAGCCAGAATGGAACCAAGCAGAGTGAGCAATCCGATGATGAGTTGGACTTGTCTCATCAGTGGCAGACGTTTGGTATCGGATCGGATCAAAGGCAAATGAGCCTGCTCCCATGCGGTGATCCCGCCATCAAGAATGAGCAGAGATTCGCAACCCGCTGATTTCAGTTGATGGTAGGCCCGCTCGGCTCTTTTTCCGCTGCCGCAGACCAGAACACATTGATCGGCTCCCGCGGTTCGGATTTTCACCTCTTGAGCATTCAGTTGATCCAATGGCATGGACAAGGACCGCTCGATGTGGACTTCCTGATATTCCACAGGCGTTCGGACATCAATCATCACGATGTGTTTCCCCAAGCTTTCGGATTCAATGGTTTCGGAGGCGGTGATTTTCATGATGAGTTCGATTTCTAAATATCCATAGTCAGTTCATCGGTTCAACGCGGAGTTTAAGATAATTCTTGCCAGAATTCATTCTCATCCATCAGCATGCGCTTAATGTATGAGTTTCTCCAAAATTGGTGGGATCATTTGAATTTCAATCTGCAGATTTTCTACGGAATCGCGATCGTTTCATTGGTGGTTCTGTTTTTCCAAATCGTCCTGATGTTCGTTTTCGGCATGGATGACGGAATGGATGCCGCGAATGTAGCGGATCACGATTCGGGGATGGGAATGTTTTCATTCCGCGGCATTACGGCGTTTTTCACGGGCTTCGGCTGGACAGGTGTGATTTGCACGAAAGCAGGCATGACATTGCCAGTGACCATTCTGGTGGCATTTATCGTTGGTGGAGTGATGATGGTCTCGATTTTCCTGATGATGCGGGCTTTCATGGGACTCCAATCGAGCGGGACACTGGATTACGTAAATGCCATTGGTCAGGTTGGAACGGTTTATTTGACCATTTCCCCCACGCAACGTCCTGGTGGGCAAGTTGAAGTGATGATCCAAGGCCGCTTGGTCACGGCCGAAGCCTTGCAAAAAGGCTCCGCACCACTCTCCCCCGGAACCAAGGTGAAAGTGGTCGAGCTCATCGGCACCACCTCCTTGCTGGTCGAACCACTCAGCTAATTTTTACCAACTACCAAACACACAGCACCATGGACCTTATCATTGGAATATCAGCCGGCGTTGCCGTCCTCTTCATCTTTCTCACTGCCGTTGCCATGCGCTATCGGCGTTGCCCATCGGACAAAATTCTTGTGGTTTACGGCAAGGTGACGGGAGGAAAATCAGCCCATTGCCATCACGGTGGTGCTGCCTTTGTCTGGCCTGTGATTCAAGATTACCAGTATCTGGATCTGACCCCGTTGCCGATTGATATCCGTCTCGAAGGCGCGCTTTCCAAACAAAACATCCGCGTCAATACTCCATCGACCTTCACCGTCGGTATTTCCACCGAGCCTGGTGTCATGGAAAACGCGGCGGAGCGTATGTTGGGTCTGAACATGGAGCACATCAAGGAGTTGGCCAAAGACATCATCTTCGGTCAGATGCGGGTGGTCATCGCGACCATGGACATTGAGGAAATCAATGCGGACCGTGACAAACTCATCGCGAACATCTCGATGGGTGTTGAAGTGGAACTGAAAAAGGTCGGACTCAGATTGATCAACGTCAACGTTCAGGACATCACGGATGCATCGGGATACATTGATGCATTGGGACAAGAGGCTGCATCGAAAGCGATTGCGGAAGCGAAGGTGAAAGTTGCCATGGCGGATCGCGATGGTGAAATCGGTGCCGCAGCGATGCAGCGTGACAAGCGGATCAGTGTTGCGGCGGCGAATGCGGAAGCGACCAAGGGAGAGAACTCCTCGATGGTGGAGATCGCGAATTCCGACGCGATGCGTCGCAGTGCGGAAGCCGAGGCCGACCGTCTCGCGACAGCCGCGGAAAAAGTCGCGTCTGCGAAAATTCTCGAAGAAGCTTATGTATCCGAGCAAGCAGCGGAGAAACAGCGTGCCGAGCGTGATAAGGCGACCCAGTTTGCGAACATGGTGGTTCCTGCGCAGATTGCCAAGGAGCGTCAGATTGTTGAGGCGGATGCCGAAGCCGAGCGGGTGCGTCGCATTCAACAAGGTATGGCGGATGCGGTGCGTGCGGAGAAGCAAGCGGAAGCCGATGGTATTCTTTTTGTCCAACAGGCGGAGGCCGCCGGTTTGAAAGCGAAGTTCTTTGCGGAAGCGGAAGGCGCGAAAGCCGTTCTTGAAGGAAAAGCCAAAGGCTTCGATGATCTGATCAAGGCCTGTATGGGACCGGATGGCGCGCAAAACATGTTGGTGACCGAACTGTTGCCGCAGTTGGTTCGCGAGCAAGTCCAGGCGATCGCCAATCTCAAGATCGACAAGATTACGGTATGGGACAGCGGCAACGGTGCGGATGGAAAAACCAGCACCGCCAATTTCCTATCAGGGATCGCCGCATCTGTTCCTCCGCTGCATGAAATTGCCAAGAACGTGGGAGTCGAGTTGCCTCAATATTTGGGAAAACTGGATAGTGCCAACGCATCGAAACCAAGCGCACCACGTCCGATCAAAAAGGATGATACAGGTGCCGAAGGGCAGTGATTTTTTTTCACTCTTCCTTCATCGCTTCATCGATTTCCGCGCCGAGCAGGATGAAGAAAGCGGTGAGGTAGAGCCAGAGCATGAAAATGGCGATCGTTCCGAGGGAGCTGTAGGTGTTCAGGTAGAAACCGAGGTTGTCCACATAGTAGGAGAACAGGGCCGATGTCACGAGCCAGAAGAAGGTTGCGACAATCGCGCCCGGGCTGATCCATTTCCATTCCGGGTTTCGTCGTGAAGGACCGAAGCGGTAGAGCACCGCGAGCAGGAAGATGATGATGGTGAGAAGAATGGGCCAGCGAAGCAGCGCGAACAGGCCGAGCATGTATTCGTCTCCCGGCAGCATGGCGATCAAGACGGGAATGATGGCGATGAGAAACAAGGCGGCGACGATGACCGCGATCAGGATGATGGTGAGGACGACCGATGCGATCTGCAGGCTGAGGAAACCGCGTTTTTCGAATTGGTGAAACACCACGTTGAGGCCTTGGATCAGGCCTTTCATGGCGCGCGAGCCTGCCCATAACGCGAACAGCAGACCGAGGAAAGTTCCCCAACTGGCGGTTTTCCCCGTACAGGCGAGTTTGACCTGATTGAGCAGGATGAGATGAACCTCGTGCGGAAGAATGCCGGTTTCATCCTGAAGCTGGCGCTCGATTTCAGAAGGATCGACCAACCAGCTGTAGACGGAAAACAATGCCGCAAGCCCGGGAAATATTCCTAACAAAAGGAAAAAAGCCACGCCTGCCGAGGCGATGGGAAGGTGATCGCGATCAATCGATTGGATAACCTTGACTGCAACACCCCAACAACGGCGCCATTTGGGTGGCTGTGGCGCAGGCGTTGAGCTTGATTCCATACGTTGGGTTTTAGCATGGGATATGGAAAGTCCCTATGATTTTCTTGAGTGAGAGAAACGTGGCGGCGGATTGCATCCACCGTCACGTGTATTACCTGAATACCAGTCCATGAATACCTGAAAGCAGCTTCAGAATCGCTTCATGAGCCGCATCCACCTCATTCGCTTTCAACGTGCGATCTGCGGCGCGGTAGTGGAAGCGGTAGGCGATGGACTTGCGATCCGCGGCGATCTTCTGGCCGGATGGATCGGTGAAGAGGTCGAAGCATTCGTAGGAAACGAGAAGGCGCTCTTTGGTTTTCTCGAGCAGTGCCTCGATCTGTGCGTTTGGCGTTTCGATCGGAAGCTCCATCGCCGCATCACGGGTTGAGCCCGGGAATTGGGGAAGATCATCGACCTGCGATTTCGTGGCGATGAGTTTGCGAAGCTTGCCGAGATCGAGTTCCGCAACAAAAACCGGTGATGCGAAATCGAGAGCGCGTTCGCGGGAAGGAAGCAGTCTTGCGAAGACGCCAATGGTTTGTTCGCCCGCTTTTATCTCCGCACCGAGCGCGAAGTTTTCACGATCTTTTGCTTTCAGGGAAATCGTCTGGCTTGGAAGCAGGGCGGAGAGAACGGCTTTCGCATCGTATAGATCGGCCGCGCGATCTTTGTTGGACCATGAAGCCGGTTGCGCGCTTCCCGAGATAAGGATTGCGAGGGAATCGCTTTCCTGATCAAGAGCTTTGCCACCGCCTGCGTTGCGGAAGACCCGACCCATCTCGAACAAGCGAAGCGATTTCGCCTGTTGGCGGGCATTGCGTTCCGCACTTGCCACGAGACCCGGAACGATGGATGGACGCATGATGGCATGGTCCTCGCTGAGTGGAGATTTGACGCGAATCAAATCACCTTCCTGAAGCGGACGCAGAGGTAGGATATCGATCAGTTGGTTTTCGGCGATGAGTTTGATTGTCTGGCACTCGAACAAACCGAGCGCTGCCAAGCGACGGCGCAGGATCATGTCGGCGTCATAAGCGGCATCGACATCACTGGTCGGAACCAAGG
>CBFGOP010000082.1:0-10930 GCA_965650415.1 uncultured Prosthecobacter sp.
GGTGAACAAGGTATACGTAGCACAGGACATGTATTATGACGGCCCCAGCGAGCGCAAGGAGTTTTACCTCTCCATCCTGCTGGACCGCTCCAAAGGCCAGAACGTGATCATGTACAGTACTGAAGGAGGAATGGATATAGAAGAGGTGGCTCATAAAACACCTGACAAAATATTCAAGGAGTGGGTTTACCCGGGAGCTATGCTGCAAGGTTACCAGGCAAGAAAGATAGCCTTCAACCTCGGTTTGCACGGCACCGCTTTTAAGAACATGATTAAGTTCATCACCAATCTTTATTTCGCCTTTGCCCTTGGTGGCGCTGTGCCAGGCGATTGCGAGCTGCATCGCGGCGTTTTTGGAAACATCCAGCACGCGGGTTTTTTCATCCATCGCGGCCGCACCTTTGAGCATGCCATCGATATCGAGACCCTGGAGCGCGGCTGGAACGAGCCCGACTGTGGATAAAACGGAAGTTCTGCCACCGACCCAATCTTCCATCGGGAAACGGGCGATGAATCCTTGTTCGGTTGCGTAGCGATCGAGCTTGGAACCCTCTCCAGTGACAGCGACCGCATGTTTTCCAAAATCAATACCCGCTTTATCGAACGCGGCTTTGGCTTCCAACATGCCGTTACGAGTCTCCGGTGTGCCACCGGATTTTGAAATCACGAGCACCAGAGTCTCGGAGAGTTTGAGAGTGGCGAGCACTTCATCGATTCCTTGTGGGTCGGTGTTGTCGAGGAACGCGATCGGAAGTTTGGCTTTCTGGCCGATAGCTTGGGAAACCAACTGCGGGCCCAGGGCCGAACCGCCGATGCCAATGAGGAGAACTTGTTTGAAGACGCCGCCTGCCGCGGTGCGGACTTGGCCGGTGTGAACCTGCTCGGCGAATTTCTTCAGCGCTTTGAGCGGCTCCGTGATCTGGGCTTTGAGTTCGGTAGTCGGTGCGAGCTCAGGTTTGCGCAGCCAGTAATGACCGACCATGCGGCCTTCATCTGGATTGGCAATCGCTCCACCTTCCAAGGCGACCATGTCATTGAACGCTTTCGCAATGTGGTTCTTGAGTGCTTCTCTCTCGCTCTGCTTCACATCCATCAAAGACAGATCCAGAGAGAATCTGAGGTCTTCGTATCTTACCAAACTTTCGTTGTATTTTTGCCAGCTCATTGTGTTTTTCGTATTTTTAGGGGGTTAAAATTTCAAGATCGACTTGACGGGGTGCGGCTTGAGTTTTTCGAGTCCATTGAGAAATGAAAGCTCTATTAAAAAGGAAATCGCCACGATTTCCGCACCGAGTTCCGTGAGCAATTGAATTGCTGCGGCAGAGGTGCCTCCTGTCGCCAAAAGATCATCGATCAACAGGGTTTTTTCTCCCGCCTGGATGGCATCTTCATGCACCTCGATCACAGCCTCGCCATACTCCAAGGCATAAGCCGCCTCGCGGCATTTCCGTGGAAGCTTGCCTTTTTTTCTCACCGGCACAAAGCCGGCACCCAGCCGATCCGCCACCGCTGCCGCAAAAATGAACCCACGCGCATCAATCCCCACCACCTTGTCGATTTTCGTCTCGCCTGCCGTGGCGCAGAACAAATCGATGGCTCCCTTGAAAAGCTCGGCGTCGCCCAAGATCGGTGTGATATCCTTGAACAGGATTCCCTCTTTCGGAAACCCATCGACATCGCGGATCGCATTTTTCAGGCGCTCAAGCATTTCCAGAGCCTCACCTGACCATCATCCTGAATCAAGAGCGGAGAACAAGAGCGGGATGAAAAGTGATCAGGTCAGCCATGAACGCCCCGACAGAAGAATGTGTATCCTCATCTCATGCGATGCTTTTGAGGATTGGAAAAATCTCGTCACATGCCGTTTTGCGTTTCATGTTGCCATCCGTCAGGTTTGATCTGGCATACGATCCAGAGAGCAACATCGTGACCGCGATCACCCGTGGCATGTATGATCCTGCCATCGCGCGGAACCAGATGCACCGGATCATTTCCATTCCGGGGTTACCCGAAAAAATCCGTGCGTTGCGGGTTCTGCCGGAAGTGAAATGCGGGTGGTCCTCAAATGAGCTCAATGAACATTCTGCCCATGTTCAGGAATACCTGCTGGCCATCGTCACCGACGTTCCGGTGAATACAGCCTTGGGCTTCCTTTATCAGTCCAACCGGAACTCTGGTGAATGTTCATAAAAGATCAATGTGTTCTCCACCAGAGAAGCGCCAAGCGAATGGCTGATCGGAAATTGAACCGAGCTGGAGGTCGGCCACGCGATCACGATCAATCCTCATCATCCTTCGCGCCTTTGACGCGGACTTTGCCACGCAACTTCGCTTCGATGAAGGCATCGATATCGCCGTCCATAACATCCTGGATGTTTCCGCTTTCCTCGCCGGTGCGCAGGTCGAGCACTTTTTGGTATGGCTGGAAAACATAAGAGCGGATCTGGCTGCCCCATGAAACATCGCTTTTCTCGCCGTAGGCGGCTTCGGCTTCAGCGGCGCGTTTGTCTTCCTCGATCTGAAAGAGTTTTGCCTTGAGGATCTGGTAGGCGAGTTCCTTGTTCGCGCCTTGGGAACGTGCGGCAGTGGATTTGATCAGGATGCCGGTGGGAAGGTGGCGAAGCAAGACGCCGGTTTCCACCTTGTTGACGTTTTGTCCGCCTTTGCCGCCCGAACGCATTGTGGTGATCTCCACATCCTTGTCGGCAACCTCGATGTTGATTTTGTCATCGACTTCCGGGGTCGCGTCGATCGATGCGAAGGAAGTATGGCGTTTTCCCGCGGCATCGAAGGGTGAAATTCTAACAAGCCGGTGCACGCCACGCTCGTTTTTGAGGAAACCGAATGCGTTTTCCCCGCTGATCTTGAGAGTTGATGAACGCAGGCCGGCGCTATCGCCATCCTCCCAGTCGAGCGTCTCGACCTTGTAACCTTTGCTCTCCGCCCAACGGGTGTACATGCGGTGGAGCATCTGTGCCCAGTCGCATGCTTCTGTTCCGCCGGCTCCGGCCTGGATCACAAGATAGCAGCTTGCATTGTCGTTCGGGCGATTCAGCAAGGTGAGCAATTCAAACTCCCGAATATCCTTTTCGAGCGCAGCCGCACCGGCGATCGCTTCTTTGGCGAGATCCTCGTCATCGAATTCTTTGGCGAGTGAAACTCCCTCGATGACGTCCTTGCAGCGATTTTCGAGAGTGAGGAACCTCTCGAGTTTCTTCTTCATGCCCGCAGCATCCTCGGAAATTTTGCGGGCTTTTTCGGGATCATCCCAGAACGCCGGAGCGCCCATCGCTTCTTCAAGCGTCTGGATTTTGTTTTCTAAAACGGGAACGTCAAAGATACCTCCTGAGTTTTGACAGGCGGCTGGAGATGCCGTCCGTATCAAGCGCCAGGAGGTCAGCGGTAGGAAGTGAAGCCATAAGAGCCGCGAACAAATCCGAAGTGACGAGGACGAGCAAGAACAAAGACCATTCTCCGGGAAGTTCCGGCTTGGATTTACAGGGAGGGAAGAGGAACGGGAGAAGAAGAGAGGATATGAAATAAATCCATGAATTTATAGATCAACACCTGCTCCCTGTCCTCCCCATTCTCTTCCCTCCCTCTTCAAAAAAGCCCGATACCCATGCGGCAGGTTGAAACAAGCCCATCAATGCCCAAGCGGGTTGTCACCGGAAGCATCACCCAGATGGGAACTTTCCGCTGGAAGGAATTTTTTGAACCGGGTCTTGTCGATGGCTTTCATGTAGGCCTCCTCGGGGGAAATGAGGCCGTCGCGGAGTTTTGACCAGATTGACTCATCCATGAACTGCATGCCGTCGGCTTTACCGCCGGTGATCACGTCGTAGAGTTTTTGCGTTGCACCCTCACGGATGATCGCGGAAACCGCAGGAGTGGCGAACATGATTTCATGCACCGCGACGCGGCCGGGGCGGTCGATGCGTTTGCAGAGCAACTGGGCGACCACGCCTTTGAGAGATGCGGCGAGCATGGTGCGGACTTGTGCCTGTTGGTTGGCAGGGAAAACGTCGATGATACGGTCGACGGTTTTCCGGGCGTTGTTGGTGTGCAGGGTTCCGAAAACCAACAAACCGGTTTCCGCCGCCGTGAGGGCGAGCGAGATCGTTTCAAGGTCACGCATCTCTCCGACGAGAACGATATCTGAGTCCTCACGCAGGGCGGCGCGCAAGCCGTCTGCGAAAGAAGGAGTTTGAATCGGCACCTCACGTTGGGTGAGGATGGAGTTTTTGTTTCGATGGACAAATTCGATGGGTTCCTCAACCGTGATGATATGACGGGAGAAGTTGGTGTTGATGTAATCCAACAGCGCGGCAAGCGTGGTCGATTTTCCGGAGCCGGTGGGTCCGGTGACCAGAACCAAGCCCGAGCGCATGTGTCCGAATTCCTTGACGACTTCCGGAACCCCAAGAGATTCCAGAGACATGATCTCGGTGGGAATCAAACGGAACACGGCGCCCAAGCCATTTTGCTGCTGCAGGTAGTTGCAGCGGAAACGGGATTCTTCATCCATCTCGTAGGCGAAGTCGAGATCCCCATTTTTCAGGTAGCGCTCAAAAGCTTTGGGATCACAGATTTCAGCAAGAAGTTGTTTGAAATCCTCTCCGTAAAGAACTCCTTCACCTTCAATCGGAGTCACCGCACCGTGTACGCGGATTTTTGGAGGCTGTCCCTCGGAAAGGTGCAAGTCCGATC
Organism: uncultured Prosthecobacter sp.; assembly: GCA_965650415.1. GTDB lineage: Bacteria > Verrucomicrobiota > Verrucomicrobiia > Verrucomicrobiales > Akkermansiaceae > Luteolibacter. The sequence continues at coordinate 4,711 of CBFGOP010000082.1, forward strand.
CTTTGTGTGCAATCAGGTATTTGAAATAGGCGTCAATTCTGGCCATGTGTTAGTGGGTGTGGGGATAGAGAGTTCAGGATTGGAGAAAAATTTTCATCTGGGTTTTATCCTCGCAGCGGTAGAGCAGGTCTTCGGCGCTGATGATTCCACGGATGTAGAGCTGTTTGAGCGATTCATCCATGGTGATCATTCCCACGCTTTTTCCTGTCTGCATGATGCCCGGGAGCATGTAGGTTTTTCCTTCACGAATGCAGTTTGCCACGGCGGGAGTGTTCACCAACAATTCCGTTGCCAAGGCGCGCGATGTACCATCGATGGTGGGAACGAGCTGCTGGGAGAGAATTCCACGCAGGGATTCGGAGACCATGATGCGGATCTGATCGCGCTGGTCGGTAGGGAAAACATCGAGAACCCGATCCAAGGTTCGGGGAGCGTTTCCGGTATGCAAAGTGCCCAGTACGAGGTGGCCGGTTTCCGCAGCGGTTAAAGCGAGCTGGATGGTTTCCAGATCGCGCATCTCTCCGACCATGATCACATCCGGATCTTCCCGCAAAGCGCCACGCAGCGCGCGCGCGAAGGATTCCGTATGTTTGTGAACTTCACGTTGGTTGACATGACAACCCTTTGATTCAAAGACATATTCGATCGGATCTTCCAATGTCAGGATGTGATCTTCGCGATCCTGATTGATGAAATCGATAATGGAGGCGAGCGTGGTGGATTTACCGGAGCCCACCGAACCTGTGATCAGAATCAGTCCGTTTTGATAACGGGTAAGAGGAACGAGGTGTTCAATTGGCAAACCGATTTCCTCCATCGTCCGCATCTGGGTGTTGATCACACGGAAAACCATGTCATATCCCAAGCGTTGTTTGACCACCGAGGCACGATAACGGCCATCCGATCCTTGATAGGCGAAGTCGATATCTCCGCGTTCCTGGAGTCGCCCCCACTCGTGCGGACCGAGGAAAGAACGCACAAGCTTATCGGTTTCTTCCGGCTGGAGTGGCGGATGATCCGCCCAGATCGGACCCAAGGTGCCGAACCGACGCCATGCGGGAGGATAGGCTGTTGCGAGATGGACGTCGGAGCAGCTATACTCTCGTCCGAGTTTCAGATAATCATCGACATGATCCAAGATTTTATGTTCCGACATTGAATGGAGTAGGGGTTAGAAATAAGTGAGGGGAGGGGTGAGGGGGCTGGGGTTTCTCGGATCTTGAGTTGCGCATGCTAAAACAGAATGAAGAAGCGCTGTCAATATGGAGGGTGCGGATCGTCATCCCTGGCATCTGCGCGGCGTTGGAGTTGCTGTTGCAAATAATCCTGAAGCAGCTTGGTGCCGTAAATTTTCAATGCGGGCTTGGCGAGACCAAAGGCCATCATCGCTCCACTCACCAACCAACCCCGGTGTTTTTTGCTGTCCTCCTTTTTGGATTTGGGAGCCCTGAAAAGCAAACTTCCCAAAAAACCGGTAGCCAGGGAACCGCCCAACCATTTCAGCGGGCTGGCTTTGAGCGAATCGCGGATTCGCAGAGGAACATCGAGTTTTTCCCTGATCCGCTGATGCGCCTGGCCGATCTGAAATCTCGCCACATCGCCACAACGGATCAGTTCTGCGATTTCGGAGGATTTTTGAGTTGGTTTAGCCATTGGCGATCTTTTTCAAATTCTTGGCAGGTCACAGGGAACGCGCAGGTTTTTTTCGCGGAGCGAAAGATCAGGAATACCACCAGCGCAAGCAGGAAATGTGCGCCGGCTGCAGCCAGAGCCACCAAATACCATGGCCAGCCGTATTGGGTCGAAACCCAACCGAGCAGTCCGGCCAGCAAAAGTAACCAGCCGCAGACGAATAAAAAAACAGCCAATCCAATCAGCACAAGTTTGCCGATAAGAGCAGCAAGCGCTTCCTGCGCTTCGATTCGAAAAATCCCCAAACGTGATGCGATCAGTGCGGGAATCGCCTCGTACCAACTGTGGGGAACAGGATCTTTCTCTGAGTTGCTGATTTCGTCTGTCTGAAATTCTGGCATCCGCGGTAAACGACGTATGGAGGAAAACATTCACGCCAACGGGCGCATGACGGCGCGGCGTTGGCGTGAGTTAGATGATCAGCGGCGAACAATGAGTCCGATCAGGAAACCGACACCGAGAGCGCCGAGAACGGCCTTGGTTGGATTCTGGCGGATGTAGTCCTCGGTTGTGACATGGATTTCTTTTGCTCTCACGCGGGTTTCATCCCACTGATGCTGGGCAACTTCACGCACATACTGCGCTTTGTCGGCTGCAACGACTTTCAATTGTCCCGCCTTGTCGAGGGCTGTCGCTTTCAGGCTGTTGGCCGCATCAAGAGCACGCTCTTTAACCTGTGCTGCCTGTTCGGTTGTCGATTTGACAAAATCGCTGGCAGCAGCACGGAGATCGTTTGCAGCGGCTTTGGGTGAGGCCACTGCACCGGTTGGGTTGGAAAAAGTGTTATCGCTCATAATTCAAATGGGTTGGCTGCCTCGTTCATTCAAAGCAGCTCTCATACCATCAAGATTACAGCCTTCGGAAGCTTAGGCAAGAACACATTGGTGAAACCTATCAACGTTTGAGCTGATTTTCGATGCGCTCGATCCGCTCCTTGAGGCCGGGTTGTTTTTTCAACTCCGTGGTCACTTTCTTGCAAGCGTGGATCACGGTTCCGTGGTCACGCCCGCCAAAGGACTCGCCGATCTCCATCAGAGAACTGTGGGTCATCGAACGGCTCAAATACATCGCCACCTGGCGGGGAAAGGCGATGCTCGCCGGCCTGCGGCGGGAAATCATATCGGCAAGGCGGACATCGAACACTTCCGCGACGGCACGCTGGATCCCATCGATGCTGACCTGACGGCTGGCTTCTTCCTGGATAAAATCTCGCAGCAAATGTTCGACCCGTTCCACGGAAACACTCTCGCCGGCCAGCGAGGCAAAGGTCGCGACGCGGACCAACGCACCTTCGAGCCTGCGCACGTTGGAGCGGATTTTTTCCGCGAGGAAATTCAGGACCGTCTCATCGACCGAAACTTTCCACTCCGCGGATTTTTTCTTCAGGATCGCGATGCGGGTTTCGAGTTGCGGGGGTTGCAGCTCGACGGTAAGGCCGCACTCAAAGCGGGAGATCAAACGCGGCTCGATGCTCTTGATCTCGCACGCAGGGCGATCGCTGGTGAGCACCACCTGGTTTCTGCCATCCAACAAGGTGTTGAAGGTGTGGAAAAACTCTTCTTGGGAGCGTTCTTTTCCGGCGAGGAACTGCACGTCATCGATCAACAAGACATCAGAGCTGCGGTAACGTCTGCGGAATTTTTCGATATCGCCCTTGCGGATCGCTTCGATGAACTCGTTGGTGAAACGCTCGCAAGTCAGGTAAATCACCCGCGAGTCCGGACGACGGCGCAGGATTTCCTGTCCGATGGCGTGCATCAGGTGGGTTTTACCCAGACCGGAACCGCCGTGAATGAAGAGAGGGTTGTATCCCACGCAGTTTTTCGTGGCAACCGCCTCACACGCGGCATGCGCGAACTGGCTGTTGCTGCCCACGACAAATTTTCCAAAGGTGTAATCGGGATTCAGTCCGGCGGCTTTCGCGCGTTTTTCCAGAAGATCACCGGGCAGTTCCTTGCGGATATCCGGAAGCGTTTCTTTTGGTGAACCGTCCAGTGATGAAATCTTTTCGGTGCTGCGCACCAACTCCACTTTCACATGATGCATTCCCTCATGAACTTGAGCGGCGGCCATCAACAACTCGGGCAGGTAATTCGTTTCGATCCACACCTGATGGATTTCACCCGGCACGGAAACCACACCTTCACCGTTCGCCGAAGCATCCCAAGTCGCCGCGCCAAACCAGCGCTGAAACGCATCACTTCCTATCGACCCTTTCAACAAGTCCGAAATTTTCTCCCACTCTCCCGCTGTTTCCTCAACCGCAAATGACTCGCAGTGAAGCTCTTCCTCCATCAAAGGTTTCGGTGCTGTGTTTTCTTGGGTTCCTCTATTCATGGCTTTTCAAACATCACGCTTCTCAGCGCCCCCTGCGGGCTACTCCAGCGCGACTGTCCGCAGAGACTGAACAAGGTTTTTTCGGGAGAGAATTTATTTTAAAAAGACTCTAACATTTTTTAGACCACCGCCGTATTCCACAAGCGTTCCACGGAATAAAATTTTAAAAACTTGACTCGATTTTTGTTTAGCTTTTCCGAAATATATCGGCCATCTATCAGCTCAAAATCCCGCAAGTCCTTGATGCATAAGGGGAAATTTCTGACGAACCTGTCACAAAAAAATTTACTTCGGGATTTTGTTCGGCGATGCCGAAAAGTAACCACAGCAAAAGGTGATCGCGGTCGTGATCGGCCATGCCCATGCGTAACAATAGACCGCCTCAAGACCGTCACCCGCCGCATTCAGATCGAGCGTCGGGAGATTCGCCAGGGCTTTGAACGGAAGTCCTGCTTTGATCCACAGCACCCACAGATCGATACGAACCAGAGTAACGAGGAAGATCGAGATCGCACTGCCGATCACCAGGCCGCGCACGCTGGCTCTGCCGAGCAACGCGCAGAACATCATCCCCAGCAATGGTCCCATCGTGTATGTGGTCATTCCGAAGGCAAGCGGAAGAATCGGAATATGATCTCTGACCAGATTCAGCAGCTGCGTGAAACCTGTTAGAGCAAGCCCCCAACCGATGATCAGCCATCGGGTCTTGCTCATCAGATTCATTTTTTCGAGTTCCTCATCCGTGCGTTTTTCAGGATGATATATCGCTGAGAGCGTCGTTTGGCTCAATGCGGCGAGAATCGAATCCAAACTCGAAATGCAGGCAGCAAAGATCCCTGCAAGCAACAACCCGCTGACACCGGGAGGCAGCACGGTCACGATCCACATCGGAAAGATCGCATCTTTGTCCTTCACCACATTCACGTTGCTGCCGGCCACGGTCTCGCCTGTCGCCTGGAGCAACTTCGCCTCAGCCGCATTGAATGGGTGTTGATGGTACCAAACAAACAAAGCCGCCCCCACCATGAGCATCAGCAGGGTCAAAACCTGACCGAAGGAACTGAAGATCAGCGCCTTGCCGGCGGCTTTGGCATCCCGGCAGCAGAACATGCGTTGGGCGTTCAGCTGGTCCACTCCGAAAGCAGTGAGATTTTGGAACGGCACAGCCAGCAGCGCTACCCAAAAGACAAACTCCAGTTCTTTTCTGAATCCGAAAGTGAAATCCCAAAGCCGGGTTCGACCGAACTCCTGCGCGCTTTGCCAAAAGCCTCCCCAGCCGCCATCGATTCCGCTCACCAGCCAGAACAACGCGACCGTGCCACCCACCGCGAACAACAGAAACTGCATCACATCCGTCCAGATCACCGTTTGCATGCCTCCCATCAGGGTCCATCCGATCGCGAACACCCCGATGATGAGGATGCTGATTTCAATCGGCAAACCTGTGACCACTTTCAACGGAATCGCGGCAACCAACACCCGCACGCTTTGTCCCAAGACACTTCCCAAGGTGAACAACACCGTGGCCAGCATCTTCGCGCCTTTTCCAATCCGATTCCCCATGTAATCATACGGACTGTAAATTTCCTGCTCGTAATAGACTTTCACGAACCATTTTGCCACGAAGAACCTCGCAATGATGGAGCCGAGCGCCCATTGCAAATATCGGAAATCCCCTTCCATTGCGAACAACATCCCCGGAACGCCGACAAAGGTCACTCCGCTGATTTCCGTTGCGATGATCGACCCCGTCACCGCCCACCACGGCAGTGATCTGCCTCCCAAAAAGAAATCGCGAATCGTGGCGTTTTTTCCCCGCATCGCATGTCCCACCCATGTGGTCAGCAAGAGATAACCGAAGAGCACCGCCCAATCCCAATACGTGAATTTCAAATGGATTTCGCCGAGAAACATGGGGCGAGGCTAACCAGACCCTGCACTTAACCAAGTTTCAAATTCACCCGGAATACCCTTTTCAGTTTCCAAGCATCATTCATCTCCCTTTAATCCGCGTTATGGAACTCTCCTCTAGCTTGCCGAAACTCGTCCAAGACGACCCATGGCTGGAACCTCAAACCGGTGCGATCCTGCGTCGCACCGCCCGTTTTGAACAGAGCCTCTTGGAAATCCGCAATCAACACGGCTCACTCTCCGCCTACAGCAACGCCCATTTCCATTTCGGAGCGCATCT
>CBFGOP010000083.1:0-10845 GCA_965650415.1 uncultured Prosthecobacter sp.
TCGCACGGGATTCTTCAAAGCTATCGACGTGGCCGAAGTTGTGCCAGAAGCCGAGAGAGATTTCAGGAAGGAGTAGGCCAGAGTCGCCGCAACGTCGGTATTTCATGGGAAAATTCAAAATTCAAGTTTCAAGGAAGAGGAAGAATGGTAGGGGCGTTTTGATAAAACGACCGCGTTGGGATGGGATGGATATGGCAGATGGCGGTCGTTTCATCGAAACGACCCTACCGAGTTGCCCAGCGCTCGGAGTCGCTCTAGCAAGGGTGGATGGGAATAATCAAGGACGACCCTAAGTTTGTGTGGGGCGGGGTGGGAGAGGTGGTCGGAGGAGAGTTTTTTGAGGGCGGTGGCGAGGGCTTCGGGGGTGCCGGTGGACTGTGAGGCGTAGGCATCGGCTTCGAACTCGTGTTTGCGGGACCAGGCGTTGGCGAGTACGGAAAGGATCTTCGATGCGGGTTCTAACAGGATCATGAAAAACACGAGTCCGGTGTGGGTGGAGATTTGGTTGAGGAAAAACGCGTCGTGAAGATGTTTGGCAAACGCACCTGCGGGATCGGTGGCAAGGCCGATGAGGAAGAAGATGAGAGCCATTTGGAGAATACCGACAAAGAGGCGTTGCTTGATGTGACCGAGTTTGAAGTGACCGATCTCGTGTGCGAGGATCGCGAGGATTTCCGGGGTGGTGGATTTTTCCATCAAGGTATCGAACAAGGCGATTTTCTTGTGTTTCCCGAAACCGGTGAAGTAGGCATTTGCTTTGGTGGAGCGTTTGGAGCCATCGATGACGAACACGCCTTCCAGAGGAAATCCGCAGGAGGTTCCGAGTGCTTCGATTTTGGTGCGGAGTTCACCTTCCGGCATGGGAGTGAATTTGTTGAAGAGCGGAAGGATGAGCGAAGGCGCAAGGTAGGTGAGCAGGAGTTGGAAGGCGGTTACAAAGGCCCATGCCCAGAGCCAGGCATTGGGGACGGCTTCGAAAATCCAAAGGATGCCGGCGATGATGGGCAGGCCGAGAATGGCGGCGAGGATGAGACCTTTGATGCGGTCGATGATGAAGGTGGCAGGAGTGGCTTTGTTGAAACCGAATTTTTCTTCGATGACAAAAGTTTCGTAGGCATCGAAGGGGAGAGAGATGAGGTTCTGCGCGGCAAAGAGAATGCAGAGAAAGATTAGTCCTACAACGATTTCATTTTCCGAAAACGAACGGGCAAGGTTGTCGAGAAAGGGGAAACCCTGCGCGAACCAGAAACCGACCAGAATCAGCAGGGAGAAGATCGATTGAATGATTCCGAAGCGTGCGTTGACGTTCAGGTAGGCGCGCGCCTTATCGAGTTTTTCCTGATCCATCAGACCATCGAGCTCGCGTGGTGGAGAGGATGGAAAGGTCTTGAGATTCAGCAAGGTGGCAACGAATTCAAGTTTCCAGAGGAGGAAAAGGGAAATGAGGATGATGGTGGCTAACATACGGGACTAAGTTTCAAATCTCAAATTTCAAAACTCAAGGAAGAGAAGCGCTGAAGACTCCCCTTGAAACTTGAAATTTCAGCGTTGGATGAGGTTGAAGATGGGTGGGGCGGCTTCTTTCCAAGAGAGGGCGATGGCGAGTGCGATCACGGCTTCTTCGTCGTCCTTGCGAGGGAAGACGGGATGGTTGCGGAGACGACGGGCGGTGGTGAGGATGGCTTTGATTTCGGGAGCGAGGGTCAGGTAGGAAACCGAAGCGCTGAAGGCGATGGACAGCAGGAAAATGGCGATGCCGTACGCAATGGGAATGCGGGCGACGAATGCAGCCATGATCACGACCATGGCGGTGAGCGGTGGGACGGCGGCATTGAAGCGGCGGGTGGCTTCGCGGGAGATCGCGGTTTTGGGTTCGCGCACGCGCCATTCGGCGATGGCGATTTTTCTGAAATATTCAGCAAACACGATGACATCACCCGATGAATGGGCAGGCAGGTTTTCTTTTCCAAACGTGTATTCCCATTTATCAAGATCGCAGCTGCAGGTTTTCTCGTTTTTTTCGGCCAGCACGCGGAGTCCATTCCACCAGCGGATGATGAAGGTGAGGATGATGGGGACGGCGGCGATGAGGATGAGGAGGCGTGGCATGGTTCAGTTTCTGGGAAGATCTTGGATGAAATCTTCGATGGAGTCCAAGATTTCATCCGAGGCACGGTAAAACATATCGTTGTGCCCGCAATTCTCGATCGTTTTGAGCGATTTGTTCTTGGCCGGGGAGTTTTGATGGATCGCAACCCCGTGGCTGTAGGGAATGACTTCGTCATACCTGCTGTGAATCACGAGCAGAGGGGTTGAGATGCTTTTGATTCGGTTAAGGCTGGGGAAACGATCGCCGGGAAGAATCGGGTATTTGAAAGGAATCGAGTAAACCGATTTGAAGGGGGAGATCAGGATGAGTCCGGCGGGCTGGACTTTTGAATTCAACCAGACCGAGGGTCCGGTGCCGATGGATCTGCCCATGATAATGATGGAAGAAGCGGGGATGCCGGATTGGATCGCGTAATCCCACGCGGCCTGAATGGATGCTTGAGTGGTTTTTTCCGATGGCTTTCCGGGTGAAAGTCCGTAGCCCGGATAGTCATAGGCGATGACGCCGAAACCGCGGTCGTGGAGTGCGGTGAACATATCGATGTTGTGGCCGATGTCCTCCGCATTGCCGTGGCTGTAAATGATGGTGGGTGTGTTGGGTTTCGCTTTGAGATGGAGAGCTGCAATCGGTTGGCTTTTGGATGTGGGAATTTTGGTAAAGCCCTCGATATCCGTGGTGTAAGATGGATGCGGTGGTTGGGAGATGATGCTGTCAGCGCATGACACGGCGAAGATCGCAAGAAGCAGATAGATGGAACCGAGCGAGATGAACGGCCGTTTCCAATTCCATTTTCCGAGGAGGATGCTTTTCCAGTTCATTGAAGTTGATTAAAATGCAGATGATAGAAATTCCGAATCTTTAAATCAAAAATCAACAATCGGAAATCATCAATCTTCAATAAATCTAATCGTTTGGAATAAGTGAGTAGGTATTTGGGTCTTTCGGCTTCATTGACGATTGATGATCCGACTTCGCCAAGGCTACGACGGACATGTTGTTGATATGTGTTTTTTGATTTGGTCACGGCCACGGATGCCTTGGATATCTTCCGGCGAGTTCCTTTTTCATCTGCGGATAACCGTTCAACCAAAAATTGGGGATATCTTTGGTCATTTGCCAGGGGCGTTGGTTGGGTGCTAGGATGTGGACAAGGAGAGGGATGCGGCCTGCGGCGATGGTGGGGGTGGTTTTGGTGCCGACCAGTTGGGCGAGTTTGGCGGAGAAAAACGGGTCGTTTTCCGAGGAGTAGGTGATTTTTGCGGAGTGACCGGAGACCAGGTGGATGCGCTCGGGGCAATGTGTATCTAACAGATGCCTCTGGCGTGAAGAGAGCCAGTCGTTCAAAACCGGCCAGACGGGGGCGTCTTTGATTTCCTTGTAGCTGACCGCACCGTGGCAGATTTGTGAAATGGCGGCGATGCGATCTTCCTCGGTCCAGGTGGGCAAACCGAGTTCCGGCATCCATTTCGAAATGCAGGAAAGCCGATGCGTGAATTGCTCGACCTGTGAGTCCCAATTTTTCAGCACGAGTTCTCCGGAAAGCACACGTTTGGCGAGAATTTCGGCAGCGGCATCGGGCGGGATGTCGTGATCGGATTCTTTGGATTCGAGTGCGAGGTCGCGGAATTTTTTCTGTTGGAGGCGGATCACACGTCGGCGTGTTTCATCGTAGCTCGCGCTGTCGATGGTTTGGATTTCATCGGGGAAAAGTTCATCCAACCATGGGAGTTCGATGGAGGTCGCAAGGCGGAGGTGGGTGATGACTTCACGGGCCTCGACCTCGGTGATCTCACAGGCAACGAAAGCGGTGGCATTTCTGGCGCAGGATTCATCATCGAGTTTGCCACGGCGGTTTCCAACCAGACGACAAGCGAGGTTGCCTTGCGAAATGCGCACGGCGAGTTGATCGGAAAAAGCGGCGAGAATGGATTTGCCGACCTGTTGGCGATGTTGATGAAAATCGATTTCCCGGACAGCGGATTTCGGAAACAGGTCTAACAATCGATCAAAAATCTGCGCCGTCTCTCTCGAACCTCGCGCGTGGATGCCGAATGAGGCGAGGCGGCGGGGATCGAAGTCCATCGATTTTGCCGTATCGAAAGCGCGGTATTCGCCAGCGAAGTCGCTGGGGTCATCGGGTGAGATGAAGTCCTTGCGTTGGGTGGTGGATTTGCCTTTGGTAAAAATTCCCTCGCCTTGGACCACGGCAGCGATGAAGGCGGTTTCCGCGAGGCAATCGTTGTGGAGTCCGGCGAGGAGGAGTCGGGCAAAGCGCGGCTCAAGCGGCAGTCCCGCCATTTCCTTGCCAATTTCTGTTAGGTTTCCATCGGTATCGGTGGCGTGGAGGTCGTGGAGCAGTTGATTGGCTTTTTGGAGGGAGCTTTCGTTCGGCGGATCAAGCCAGCGGAAGGTTTCCGGTTGTTGGATTCCGGATGCTTTGAGAAGTAGGATGGCTTCCGAGAGATCGATGCGGTGGATTTCCGGGAGTTCGAACGCATCGCGTTTGGCGTGGTCAGCAGTCGACCACAAACGCAGGCAGCGCCCCGGTGCGGTGCGTCCGGCACGGCCTGCGCGTTGGTCGGCTGCGGCGCGGGAAATTTTCCGGATGTGGAGGGTGTTGATGCCGCGACGGGGATCAAAGTGGGAAGTGCGTGCCGTGCCGGAATCGATCACGGTGCGCACTCCCGGGATGGTGAGCGAGGTTTCCGCGACGTTGGTGGAAACGATGATCTTGGGTTTGTTAGATGGGCGGATGGCTTTTTCCTGATCGGCAGGTGGCAGTGCGGAGTAGAGCGGAAAGATGTCGTAGGATTTGGCAGCGGGGAGGTGTTCGAGAAGTTCGATGCTGCGGCGGATCTCGTGGGTGCCAGGCAGGAAGATCAGGATGTTGCCCGGGTCGGGCAGTGAGAGCGCCTCTCGGGTCAGTGCTGCGATTTGTTCCCAAACTGGCACTTCTCGCGGCGGTCCGGCTTGGCGGTGGTTTTCCGGCGGGCGATGCGGGCGGTGCAAAATTTCCACGGGAAAGGTTCGTCCTCCGGCTTCGAGTTTGGTGACGGGCGCCATGAAATCCGCGAGGGACTGGGTTTCCAAAGTGGCGGACATGACGACGAGTCGCAGATCGGGTCGGTTGGATTCCTGGAGGTTGAGGCAACGGCCTAGGGCGATATCGACTGCGAGCCGGCGTTCGTGGAATTCGTCGAAGATGACCGCGGAGACTCCATTGAGGTTCGGGTTTTCCTGGATCATTCGCTGGAACACCCCGTCTGTTAGATAGAGGATTTTGGTTTCCTCGGCGTAACGGGAATCGAAACGGACCGCGTAGCCGGTTTCCTTGCCGAGCGGGGTTTTGCGGTTTTGGGCGACGTAGCCGGCGAGGAGTCGGGCTGCCATGCGGCGGGGTTCGATGACGATGACGCGTCCGGTGATTTCCGGCAGGTCGGCGATCATGCCGGGGACTTCGGTGGATTTTCCCGAGCCGGTGGGAGCGGTGAGGAGCAGGCGCTGGTTGCCGGAAATGGCCGAGCGGATGGTATCGGCGATTTCGTGGATGGGCAGATGTTCAGCGGGCACGCGAGAGCTTGAAATTTCAAAAGACAAATTTCAAACCCCAAGTGCAAGTGAAAAGCTCAGGACTCTCCGGGGGTTTTATCGATGGTTGGAGAGCCGGCGTGCTGTTGGGATGCGGGCTTGATGATTTCAACGGGTGCTCCGTTCGGAGTGTAAGGGAGAGGAGAAACGGCAAGCCAGTCGCCCGCATTGAGACCGTTTCTAACAACGATGACCTGCGAATTCGACCAAACCGGCTTGATGGTTTGTTTGATGATTTTCGGATCGTTTTTATCGATCAGGAAAACGTGGTCGAGTCCGCGCATCGAGGAGCGAGGGATGACGATGACATCCTCGAGGGTGATTCCGCTGATTTTGGCGCGCATGGGTTGGCCGATGCGGAGCTCGGGTAGTTGTGAGGTGAGACTGAACGGGTCTTGGATCAGGGCGATGGCGAAAAGCTCGCGGGATGTGCTATCGAGCGTGCCTTCGGTGCGGATGATTTTGGCTTTCCACTGATGAGCAGCGGGGTTGGACGAATCGGATAAAGCATCGGTCAGTGTGACCTCGACAGGGGCATCTCCCTCTTGCGAAGGCAGATGGATGAAAGGGATTTGGGATGGGGCGAGGGGGATACGGATCTCCGCCGTTGCGGTTCCGAAGATGGATCCGAGTTGAGTGGTGGCGTTCACGGCTTGGCCGATACCGACCATGCGCTGGTTCACGCGACCGTTGAACGGAGCTTTGACTTTGGTGCGCTCGAGATTTCTGCGTGCCTGGTCGAGATCGGCTTTTGCGGCGCTGACGTTTGCCTCGGCTTCACGGAGCTGAGGAATGCGGAGGACGAGGGGAGAGGGTTCTTCATCGTAGCCAATGTCCTGCCAGTTCAATTTGGCCTGTTTGGCACGGGCTTGCTCCTGAATCAGGGCGGCTTCGGCACGGGCCAGGCGGGACTCGGATGCCAGGACGTCGGTTTGGAGATCGGCGGGGTCGAGTTCCAACAAGACGTCACCTTCGTCGAAAAACGCGCCATCCTCGAATGCGGGATGGATTTTCATGATCGTGCCTGAAACCAGCGGAGTGATGGTGGTTTCCTGTTGGGCACGGATGGTTCCTTGTGAATCGATCAGGACTTGGTAGTCGGTCCGATTGAGAATGATTTTCTCCGATTTGAGCTTTTGACGGACTTGGGCTTGGGGTTTCGGAGGCTCTACCGGTATCGAAAGCCATTTCCACGCAACCGCGCCAATCCCTAGAATGAGGATGGGTATGGCGGAGCGGAGCAGGATTTTCATGTTGGCGCGAGAATTTCGTCTAGAATTCGATATTTTCCAACTACGGTTTTCATTTTGATGATCTTGCGGGAGTTTTTCTTGTTTTTCTGTTGAAAAGAAAGGGGTGCGCAGTTGGTAGGATTGGGTTACAGAAAGCGCGATGAATTTGTCGGAAATGGAAAATCTGAAGATTTTAGGCCTGATTGGTTCAGGTGAAAGGGGATCGGTGTATGCGGCTCGCGATGCCGCTGGCGAGCTTTTGGCGGTAAAGGTTTTCGACGGAATGATGATCAATCGTGGACTGCTTTCGAAGGCATTGTCGCGTTTGGAACAGGCTGGTTGGCCCGATGGCTTGGTGAGGATTGTCGTTTCGGATCTAGATGCCAGGCCAGCGTATTGGGTGATGCCGCTGATGTCGGAAGAGGATGAGAAAAGCGATCCGACCACATGGAAGGTGCGCAGTTTGCAACACCGGATCGACGCGCATCCGGGGAGCGGGACCTGGGAGTTGGTTCGGTCGATCGCAAGTGCCCTGGCGGCGATGCACGCAAAGCGGGTCGCTCACGGGAACCTGAAGCCGGGAAATGTTTTCTTCGACAAGCTGGGAAAAGTGCAGTTGGCGGATTGGGCGTTGGTGAGTTTGTCCGGAATGAACTCGTTCGAGTTTTCAGATGCGCTGCTGTATCAGGCGCCCGATCAATTGCTTGAGCCAAACGGGTATTTGGACGAAGCGGGTTATCGTTGGGATGTTTTTGCGTTCGGGGTTCTGGCATTCCGACTGATGATGGGAGTGTTTCCCCGATGTGATGAGGTTTTCAGTGCGGTCGCGCCAGCGATGGGAGAGACCCGCAAATTGGGAATCGAGGCGGACATCCCGGAGATTGCCCGCAGTTTGCAACTCGAGCCGGAGATCAAATGGCCGAGAGAACCGAAGGATGAGTTGGAGAAAAATTGCCGTGAGTGGATCGAGCGCTGTCTGAGGTTGAACCCGCAACAACGTCCGGCATCGATGATCGAGGTGTCGAACGGCTTGACTGCGGTAAACAGCAAACTGGACGCCGAGACAACGCGCCAGTCGCTGATGGATCGTTGTCGTCGTGCGGAGAGTATCACGCGAACCCTGAAATTTTCATTGGGACTGGCGGCGACAGGAATGTTTGTTTTTGCGGGATTGTTTCAAATGACCCACGAGAGACTTTCCAAAGAACAAACGGATTACATCGCCGAGAAAGAGCGCATGATGTTGTTGGAGAAAGAACTCGTTGCTGCAAAAAACACCGCCGAGCATGAATTGAAGACGACCACGGAAATGTCGCTTACAGGGATGAAAAAATCCCGTGAGGTGGCTGATCAGCTGTTCGAGTGGGTGATTGATGCCGGGCATAAAAATCTTCCGCCGTTGGCAGGGAAACAGAAACGCATCAATCAGCTGGAAAACTACTATGTGGATTTCCTGCAAGAGCATTCGAGGGTCAAAGGACTGGAGATGGAAATGGCGATGACACGTTTGCAATTAGCGGAAGTGACGCTGGCTGCGGATGACGAGGAAAACGCGGAAAGCCGTCTGGACGATGCGGTGGAAAAATGGGTGGGAGAGATGGATCCCAAGACCCAACTCCGGGTTGCTAAAAACCGCCTGTCGCTCGCTCTGCTGAAGAAACGTTCGGGGCGCGACAATCTGGCGGCTTATTTCACCAAAGCCTGGGCAGCACTGGATGCGGTGGACTCCACCAAAGTAGATGTCGAGAGATTGAAACAACTTCGTGCAATTCTGGATTATCACGAAGCGAGCTGGTTAGCCAGAAACGGCCAGGAGGACAAAGCCATGGAGCAGTTGCTGCGAGCGGTCAAAGCTCTCAACGAGTTGGTCGAAAGCAGGCCGGATTCCGCGGTGATGCGCTCCGAGCTTGCATCGTCTTACATTTCTTCTGCCATTCTGCTGGAAGACAGGGGAAAACTCGGTGATGCGCGCGAGACGAGATTGCTCGCGGTCAAAGAGCTGGAAACCATTCTCAAGGATCATCCAAAAAATGTGCCGACGCGACTGGAGTTGGCGGGATGTTACGCGGCCATCGCGGACGCTTCATTGACTGCTGGAGACATCGAGACCGCTGCGAAATATTCGCAGGATTCGATGAAGTTGCTGGATGCGGTTTTGAAAGAGGTTCCGGACTCGCAGCCCGCTCTGATTCGCAAAGCCAGCCTTCTTGGGATCCAGGGTGTGCTGTTAAGAGATCAGGGTAAAACGGATGACGCGCGCAAAGTTTTCGAATCCGGTATCGCGATGCTTGAAAAGATTGCCGAGCACCCGATGCGGGATTTCCGTCTGGCGGTGCTCTACTGGCAGAAAGCCCGAATGTTGGGCTTTGCGAAAGACCAGCAGGGTCAACTCGATCTCATGTCAAAGGCGGATGATATTCTCAAAAGCCTTCAGGAGAAAGCGCAGACGGAAGGACCGACGGTGGAGTCTCTGAAACGTTCGCGCGGTTATCTCTTCGGGGATTACGCGCTGGCCTTGGAAGAAGCGGATGAA
Organism: uncultured Prosthecobacter sp.; assembly: GCA_965650415.1. Taxonomy (GTDB): domain Bacteria; phylum Verrucomicrobiota; class Verrucomicrobiia; order Verrucomicrobiales; family Akkermansiaceae; genus Luteolibacter. Next base: position 9,464 of record CBFGOP010000083.1, read on the forward strand.
GCCGAGCGTTCGCAGGAGATCTATCAGCAGGCTGCGGAGATCTGGCAGAAGTTGTTAGAAAAACGTCCCGACAGTGAGGAGTTTTCGGAAGCCTTGGCCTGGGTGAAGGACAGATTGAAGAAGGAATGATGATCCTGCCTCACTCTGTGACATCCGGATAGGAACCGAGGATCTTCACCATCGAACAATGGTTGGCGAGATCCGCCAACGCTTGGGATACGTTCTCATCCTCGCAGTGCCCCGTAAGATCGACATGGAAAATGTATTCCCAATCCTTCCGTTTGGACGGACGGGATTCGATTTTCGAAAGGTTGATGTGCAGGTGTTCGAAGGATTTGAGCGCATTGACCAGCGAGCCAGGGCGGTCATTGATCGCGAACAGAATCGAAGTGCGGTCGTTGCCGGTGGGCGGGCAGGTTTTTTCACCGATCACCAGGAAACGGGTGGTGTTGGTCGCGCGGTCCTGAATCGCGGTTTCTAACAAATCGAGGCCGTGGATTTCCGCAGCGAGGGCACCACCGAGCGCGGCCGCGCCTTCGGCGGCTTTTTCCTTGGCGAGCAAGGCTGCCTTGGTGGTCGATGAAACCTCGACGAGGTCGGCGTGAGGAAAGTTCTTCAAAATCCAATTGCGGCATTGCCCGAAGACCTGCGGATGCGAATAGAGGGTTTTGATTTGCTCGCGCGGGATGGCGGCCATCAGACAATTCTCGATGCGAAGCAGTATCTGCGCGCAGATGTGTAGTGGAGAATCAACGAAGAGATCCAGAGTGTGCGAGACGGCGCCTTCGGTCGAGTTCTCAATCGGGACCACTCCATAGTCGGCTTGGCGGCGGGCGACCTGGTCGAAGACATCGGAGAAATTGGGTTGGGGTGTATAGTTGACCGAATGCCCGAATTTTTTGATCGAAGCCTGATGGGTCCATGTTCCTTCGGGGCCGAGGTAGGCGATTTTTAGATCATCCTCAAGCGCGAGTGCGGCGGACATGATTTCACGGTAAATCGCACGGATGGATTTTTCCGGGAGCCGGCCTTGGTTCATGGAAATGAGACGATCGAGCAATGCCTGTTCGCGCTCGGGGGCGTAGATTTGCAAACCGTCGCGTTTCTTCACGACCCCGACCTCGTGAACCAGGTCGGCGCGTTGCGAGAGGAGATTGAGAAGCTCGTGATCGATGAGGTCGATCTGCTTGCGGATGTCATCGAGGTTCATGCTTCTTCGGCGGAGGGGTGGATATTTTCGGATTCATCTTCGCCGGAACTGGCTGCTGCGGCCGGAGTTCCGACATCCTCGAGAGGGCCGACGAGATCGCCCGCATTACCGGGGCAGGGGAGGGCACGGTGAAATCGCGGCTCCATTACGCCCGCAAACACCTCCGCCAATT
>CBFGOP010000084.1:0-10770 GCA_965650415.1 uncultured Prosthecobacter sp.
CCGATCAGGATGTCAAAGGTCGCGGCCCTGAGCTGGCGCAAAATTTCCACCCGTTCGATCGCATCGATATCCGAGTGGAGGTAACGGCATTTGAGACCGGTCGATTTCAGATACTCGGCCAAATCCTCCGCGGTTTTCTTCGTTAAGGTGGTCACCAACACCCGTTCCCCTTTTTCCACGCGCTGCATGCAGAGTTCGATGGTTTCATCGATCTGACCTTTGAGCGGACGCAGCACCAGCACCGGATCTAACAGACCGGTCGGACGGATGATCTGCTCCACCACCAGCGGTTTGCCGGGTTTGGTAGGATCGAAATCCTCAACCCTCTCATCGTTGCCCGATGCCTTGACCTTCATTTTTTTCAGATCCACCGCAGCAAACCGGTCTTCGCCGTTTTCCAATTTCATCGGAATGTAGCGACGGTTCTCAGGGCGGGAATTGATGATTTCAAACGGCCGTGGTGTGGCGGAAATGTACACGCACTGGCCTGTCATATCCATGAATTCGTCAAACCGCAGCGGCCGGTTGTCCAAGGCCGATGGCAGGCGGAAGCCGTGCTCGACCAAGGTGGTTTTACGGCTCTTGTCGCCTTCATACATCCCGCCGATTTGGGGAATGGTGACATGGGATTCATCGACCAGCAGGAGGAAATCGCGCGGAAAGAAATCCAACAAGGTATGCGGACGCGATCCCGGCTCGCGATCCGTTAGATGGCGCGAATAGTTTTCGATCCCCTGGCAAAAGCCCAGTTCCGCCATCATTTCCAAATCGTATTCCGTCCGCATCCGCAGGCGTTGGGCTTCGATGAGCTTGCCGTCTTTTTCCAGCTCCGCGATCCGTTGATCCAGCTCCGCACGGATGTTGCGCATCGCCACTTTCATTTTGTCGGCCGCGGTAACGAATTGTTTGGCCGGATAAAACACATGGCTTTCCAGAACCTCAATGACTTTTCCGGTAAGGGCGTGGATGGATGAAATGCGTTCGACCTCGTCGCCGAAAAACTCCACACGAATCGCGGTTTCATCCAGATACGCCGGATGGACCTCGACCACATCCCCACGCACCCGGTATTTTCCGCGAGCGAACGCGATATCGTTTCTCTCGAACAAGAGGGAAACCAATGCGGATAGAAATTCTTCCCGACCGAGATTCTGTCCCTTCCACACGGGATACATCATGTTTTTGTAATCCTCCGGCGAACCCAAACCATAGATGCAGGAAACCGAAGCGATCACGATCGTGTCCTCACGCGTGAGCAAGGAGCCCATGGTCGAAAGCCGCAATCGCTCGATCTCCTCGTTCACAGCGGAATCTTTTTCGATGTAGGTATCGGAACGCGGGATGTAGGCCTCGGGTTGGTAGTAATCGAAGTAGGAAACGAAATACTCCACCGCGTTGTGCGGGAAGAAATTCTTGAACTCGGAATACAACTGCGCGGCGAGAGTCTTGTTGTGACTCATCACCAGGGTTGGTTTCCCCTGACGCGCGATCAGGTTCGCCATGGTGAAGGTTTTCCCCGAACCCGTCACCCCCAGCAGCGTTTGATGCTTGTTTCCAGCGTCCAGCGACTTCGCGAGCTTGTCGATCGCTTGCTGCTGGTCACCTTTGGGTGTGTATTCGCTGGAGAGACGGAACGTCATGTGCGGCTAAGATGGGGCATGGAAAAGAATTTTCCAGTGAGGAATCGAAGCGCGACAAAACCCGATTTCGGGTGTTTAGTTCCGACAATGGCTGCATCCAAAGAATCCGAGAAACTCCGGCTCACCCGGTTTTTGCCGATTCCCCTCTTCATTCTGGTGGGATACAGCTCGTATTGGATTACGGTTCGGACGATGGATCAGGAAACCGAGCCAACCCCGCTCGTCACAAAACGCCAGCAACTGCCGCTTGTTTCACCGAAGAAACCGCTCGTGACGGAGCGCAACTCGGAATCCAAAGAAGAAATCGATCAGGAAAACGCTCAGACGGACGAACTGAAAAACCAGCGTGCGGTCACTTTCAAGGATGCGGAATCGATGCGTCGTTTCCTCGCAAAACTTGGCAAGGATGTGCAGTTGCTCGGGCGTATCGATGCCCTCAACACCGTGCTGGTCGGTTTTGTAAACACGGCGGACCTTGATGCCCTGCTCGATGGAGATCAGGAACTCTCGGCGATCTATCCCGTGAGAATCCCCGGGTTTGAAAACGTTGGTCCTCAGGATGGCGCGGTTCCTCTAAACAATTCGCTGCTGCAATGGCTGGGCGTGGAATCCGACAACTCACTCTGGGGGAAAGGACTGGTCATCGCGGTGCTCGATACGGGCATTGCCGATCACATGGCTTTCAAAAACCCCATCAAACGCATCAACCTCGTACCTTTGCCATCGGATCCCTCACTTCTCAACGGCCATGGCACGGCCGTCGCTTCACTGATTTTCAGCAACAACCGCTCGGCACCCGGAGTCGCTCCCGGCGCCACACCTCTCTCGGTACGCATCGCCGACGACTCCGGATATTCTAACAGTTTCCTAATCGCCCAAGGTATCATCGCAGCGGTCGATGCGGGAGCCCACATCATCAATATTTCCATGGGAGGAACCGGAAACAGCAGTTTGGTGAATCAGGCGCTCGAATATGCCAAACAGAGCGGGGTCGTCGTCGTAGCCGCTGCTGGCAACACCGGAACACAAGGTGTCCTGCAACCCGCCGCGCATCCGTCCGTGATCGCGGTAGGTTCGGTCGATGCGAAAAACCAAGCGATGAATTTTTCCACCAGCGGAAACGAGGTGGCGATTTCCGGTCCGGGCTATGGGATTTATGCCGCCTACCCCGGCAATATGGCCGCAAGTGTGACTGGCACCTCCTTCTCTGCTCCCATCATCACAGGTGTGGTGGCAGCGGTCGCCACATCATCCGGCAGCCAAACCATGAACATCCAGCAAGCCGCCAATCTGGTTCTCAATAATCTGACGGATGTCGGAACCATGGGCGCAGACCCCTACACTGGCGGTGGTGTTCCCGACATGACCACCCTGATGAATCTCGGCACAAGGGGTCGCTACGATGTTTCGGTGAATTCGATATATGTCGGTGAAAACCAGCAGCTCAACGTTCTTGTTCAAAACCTCGGTACGGAAACCCTGATCAACACCGGAATCACCGTGAACATCAACGGCACGAATGTTCAGGGCAATGTCACCACCCTAGCCCCCATGGAATCGCGCGCGATTACGGTTCCGTTTAACGCCACCGATTCGATCAACGTCAGCGGCAGCGCCCAACTTTCAGGACAAACCGACCAGCGTTTGGAAAACAATTCGCTATCCGTTCAGATTGTTCCGAATCCCTGAGATATTATTTCGGTGCCTTGATCGCGTGATACCAAGCCTTGTTTCCCATCAACGGTTTGCCGTTTTTCGAGCGCAATGACGTCAGATCAATCGCGTGAAGATAACCTTCTTTCAATCCGCCGATATCCACCCGGATCACACGACCTTTTTCTGTTAGTTCGGATTTCTTCACCGGCATCGGCGTGACATCAACCTTGGGAGAACCATAGGCCTTGTTATAGTTGTAGGTATTGGATTCGATCGCGATTCCGGCAAGCGAGGCGGGATCGACTTCCTCCGTGAAAGTCAGATCGAAACCTGTGGATGTGGCTTTGACTTTTTCCAGAGCAAAAAACGACTCGCCTTTCCACTTCACACGCACAATTCCCTTGTCGCCCGCCCATGACAGAGCGGTTTTTCCAACGTAAATGGATCCGTCATTTCCGAAAGCGATGCGGTTGTTTCCTATTCCCAGGGCTTTTCCACCAAAAACCTCAACCAACGCCGTTTGGAAAACGCCGTCCACTTCATCCTCAAGCACACGCACGAGATTGGGTTGGTTCATTTCACCAATCAGTGTCTGACTGGCAAAAGCATCCGGCATCGCTCCTTTGGGAATCACGACCGGCCAGGTCGGAGAATTGGCAAGTTCACCCTGCGGAAAATATCCAACTGGCGGCGATTGCATCTCCTCAAGTTTTTTCACATCCATCGCATACGGATCGGTTCCGTCCCAACCGGGAGTCCAAACAAGCGACGCGGGATGCCCGTAGAATCCGCCTTTCTTGATCTCATACAGCGGACTGGTAGGACGCCAGTCGCCTTGGTTGTCAGTGATGAGAAGACGGCCTTTGGCATCGAAACCCATTCCGTTGGGCGAGCGCAAACCACTGGCATAGGGCTCCACTTTTCCATCGGGAGAAATTTTCATCACCCAACCACGCCACTCCACACGCGCATACATCCGCTCGGCTTTGCCTTTGTTATGCTTCCAGTTCTCCTTGGACGTCATCTCATCGCGGTTCGCCTTGCCGATTTCGGAAAACTTGCCACGGATCTCCTCACGCATCGGTGCACCGTTGGAAGCGATTCCGAGTGCGACATACAGATTGCCTTCCTTGTCACGAACGGGTCCGTAGGAAAACTCATGATAGTTTCCAGACATCCCGAAATCGTCATACACGGTTTCGTATTCATCCGCCGAGCCATCACCATCGGTATCCTTGATTCGTGTTAGCTCCGCACGCTGCATGATGAGAAAACTCCCGTCTTGCTCCGCCAGCATACCGAGCGGTTCCTGCAAGCCGGATGCAAACAACGACCATGTTTGGGTTTTGGGATCGAAAATCATCAGCTCGCCACGGTGAAACGCCACCGCGATTCTGCCATCTTTCATGGTTTCCATCGCGCCCACCTGTGGATCAATTCCGGCGGGGCTGGGGACTTTCTCAAATGTGAAATACTCCTCCCACGCCTGAGCAGAGATCGATAGTCCAAGAATAGTGCAAAGAATTTTGAGTTTCATTTTGGCAAAAAGTTGAATTGGGGGTCGTGCCAGAGAGCTTTGTCTCCGTCTGATTTAAAGTTTATTTGAAGGAAAAATTGACCGTGAACACAGCTGCATCAGCTGCTTTGAGTGTCAGCTTGGAACCCGACCATGTGCCTTTATCGCTGCCGAAATCGACTTTATCTTCAGTGGAAAAATCGAGCACGAGATCAGCGGATGGAGTCGGATGGATGGTGAACGTTCTGGAGAAGCCGGCTGCATTCGGCAGGGCTGCGAAGGTTTCCGTGATTTTTTTATCACCCACCTGATAGCGCAAAATCGGCAAGCCCTTCTCCTCCCGATAACCGGAAAACTGGACCTCACCCATATTCTGGAACGGCGATGCTTTTTCCGTGTAGCGAACCGTGCCGACGATTTTTGCAAGACTGCTACCGTTTCCCTGCCAGTAAGGAAATCCGTCGATGAATCCACCGCTCCAAGCATAGCGGAAACGGCACTCGCCCGCATCCCAGCACAGTGAAACCTGCTCATCCAGCGCCACCGCAATCGCTGCCGGTCCTGCATTTGGCATAAAAATTCGCTGAATTTGGGGACGCTTGGCTTGAACGGGAGACTCAGCGTAGGGATCCCCTTTTTTCTGCTCCACTTCCTTCAAACCCACAGAAACTTTCATGATGTGATCGTAAATCAAACGCAAACCCTCATCTCCCACGTGCACCATCGATGGCATATCCACCGCATTCGGACGTTTCTTATGCGGCGCGATACACCATTTGAGGAAATCATCGGGCTTGCCCAGATAGAGGGAACGGATCTCAGCTAGAGAAGGCCCTACCACCATCTGATCCGGCAGGTGACATGCCGCGCAGTTCATCGTAAATAACTGCTCACCATTGGGTTTCTCTGCAAACGCCAGAGTGGTGACGGAAAAAAGAACAAGAAGATATTTCATGTGGTGTGACTGGGGACGACCTGAGATACAGGCTATGAACGCATTTTCCAAGGGACATTTTTCAGATCGGAGGGTTTCCGTGTCCAGTTCACACAGGAAAGTCACCCTTCTTCCGTCTTGATCTATCCCCACAACCCCATTACCTCGTCCCCGTGCTTACCATCAAAAAATTAACGAAAACCCTCGGCGGTAGAACTCTCTTGCGCGAGGCGGAAATGTCCATCAACTGGGGCGAACGCGTCGCCCTCGTCGGTCCCAACGGCGCTGGTAAATCCACTTTGTTCCGCATGATCCTCGATCAGGATCAACCCGACGAAGGCACGATCGATCGCGACGAATACGCCATGGTAGGCTACCTCGCCCAAGAAGCGGGCGAACCCACCGATGAAACCATTCTCGAAATCGCCATGGGTATCACGCCGGAAATGATCGGGCTTCTGCGCACCATCCGCGAAGGCGAGAAATCGGGAGACCTTTCCTCCCCCGAGTTCGCGAAAGCTCAGGATCAATTCACCGCCCTGAACGGCTACCAACTCGAACCGAAAGCCAAAAAAATCCTCGCCGGCCTCGGTTTCAAACAAGACGACTTCCAAAAACCCGCCCGCGAATATTCCGGGGGCTGGGTCATGCGTGCCCACCTCGCCCAGCTTCTCGTGATGGAGCCTGACCTCCTGATGCTCGACGAGCCGACCAACCACCTCGACCTCCTCTCCCTGCTCTGGCTCCAGCGCTACCTACTCAACTACTCCGGTGCCATCCTGATGATCTCCCACGATCGCGATTTCATGGATGCCATGATCGAGACCGTCATCGAGATCGACCCCGATGCGATGCAACTCATATCCTACACCGGAAACTACAGCTCGTATCTCGATCAACGCGAAAAACGCTACGAGCTTCAGGTTCAGGCCTATCGCAATCAGAACAAGGAAATCGAAGCCCACATGGAGTTCATCGACCGTTTCCGCCAAGTCGGCTCCAAAGCCGCACAGGTTCAGTCACGTATCAAACTCGTCGAGAAAATCGAGCGCATCGAAAAACCCCGCGCTCCCCGCAAACCTTTCAAATTCGCTTTTCCTCAACCTCCTCGTTCCAACCAAAAAGTCATCGAGTTCCAAAAGGTCGGCCAATCCTATCCGGGAAAACGCATCTACAAAGACCTCGACCTCACCATCGAGCGCGGCGACAAAATCGTCCTCGTCGGACCCAACGGCGCGGGTAAATCCACCCTCCTCAAACTGATCGCAGGTGAACTTGAAATCGATGCGGGGAAGAAAGAGGTCGGCTATCTAACAAAAATCGGCTACTACTCCCAACATCGCGGCGAAGCCCTCAACGAGTTCAACACGGTTCTCGATGAAGTTATGGGCTCCTGCCCGACCCTGAGGGAAGAAGATGCACGCTCGATTCTTGGTACCTTCCTTTTCCGTCGCGCCGACGTGGAAAAACGCTGCGGAGTCCTGTCCGGCGGTGAGAAATCCCGGCTCAATCTGGTTAAATTCCTGGTCGATCCGCCGAACCTTCTCCTCATGGACGAGCCTACCACTCACTTGGACATCCTTTCGATCGACTCCCTTGTCAACGCCCTCAAAGCCTACGAAGGAACTTTGGTTTTCATCTCCCACGACGTGCACTTCATCCGCAATCTCGCGGAAACCACGCTCCACGTCACTCGCAACGAAAAAGACCCTGAAGGCGGTGCCATCGTCACCCGCTACACTGGCGGCTACGATTACTTCCTCGAGAAATCCGGCCTCAGCGACGACCGCGGCGCGGTAACCGCATAATCCTCCCCACTTATCGTGAAATCCAAACGTATTCCACTCGCCTGCATTCTGGCAGTTGTCTGCGTTTCGCTCTGGTATCTTGGGAAACCCAAACCCAACGACCAACCCGGCAATGAAGCCCTCTCTTTAACTCACAAAATTCTCGAGTACGGTCCGCGTCCTCCGGGCAGTGAAGCGCTCAACCAAGTCCGCGCATTGCTGATGAAAGAACTCGAAGCCGCTGGTTGGTCGACTCAATTGCAGGAATTCGAGCGCGATACCGTCATCGGAAAGGTTTCCTTCTCCAATGTCCGGGCGCGTTTCAAATCAGGAAATGAAAATCCATGGGATGGAAAAGTGGACGGTTTGCTCTGCGCCCACATCGATTCCAAACTCTACAAAGATAAAATTTTCGTCGGTGCGGATGATGCCGCTTCCGCCTGTGCCGCGATCGTTGTGATCGCCAAACACCTCGCCGCTCACCAACCCGAGCAGGCCGCCAAGCTTGAACTTGTGTTTTTCGACGGCGAGGAAGCCTTTGCGGAAAACATGACCGTGCTCGACGGGCTTTACGGCAGTCGGCATTACGCGAACACTTGGAGAACCCGCGATAACAAACCCACCTTCGGTATCGTCCTCGACATGATTGGCCACAAGGATCTCAGGATTCGCATTCCATCGGACTCTCCGAAACACCTCGCCGAACTCATGTTCTCGGTCGCGAAAAAACAGGATGTCGCTTCCCACTTCGACACGGCTCCGGGATCGATCATGGACGACCACGTTCCTCTCAACCTCATCGGGATCCCCACCCTTGACATCATCGGCGATTTTTCCCGCAGCCCATGGTGGCACACTCCGGGCGACAATGCCGACCTGATTTCAGCCGAGTCGCTCAACATCTCGATACGCCTCACTCTCGAAATGCTGCGACAGCTTCTTGAAAAACAAGGCTGATGCATCGTTCAAATCGGGCAGCTTCGTCACCATCCGGCCGACCAAGCTCTAAATTCTCCCTTGCCATCGTTGGGGCAGCCACTCAGAAACTTAAGGGTCATGAAATCCTCATTACCTACCCGTCTGAAACTCGCGATCGCTATGGGAGTCGCTCTCCTTTCCTCGTCTTGCCTGCAACACGAATCCACCATCAATCTGAACAAGGATGGTTCCGGCACCATCGTTGAACAAACCACTCTCGGCCAACAAATGATCGCCATGATGGGACAGTTTGGCGGAGAAGGACAGCCCGACCCGATGGCCGAGATGTTTAACGAAGAAAAAAGCAAAACCAGCGCAGGCAAGTTGGGTGAAGGTGTGGAATTTGTTAAAATCGAAAAAATTGATGAAGGCGGTAAGAAAGGTGCCCGTGTTCACTACAAATTCGCCGACATCAACAAGCTCAGCATCAATCCCGCCGGTGGTCTTGAAAGCATGCAGGGAGAAGGTGAAGAGCTAAAGGCCGACGAAAAAGAACTCGTCAAATTCAAATACACCGATGGCGTCCTCTCGCTGGTTGTTCCGCCAACGAACTTTGATGACATGAACATGGGCGAAGAAGGACAAGAAGGCGAAAACGCCCAGATGGAAGCCATGGCAAAACAAATGATGGCCGATATGAGCTTGAGCCTCAAAATCAATCTGCCTGGTGGTATCGAGAAAACCAACGCCACTCACGTGGAAGGCAACACCGTAACCGTGATGGATGTCAAAGTTGGCAAAATGTTCGACCAAAAAGACGCGCTCAAAAAGATCGCCGAGACCGCCAAAACCGACAAAAAGGCAGCTATTACGGAATTCAACGAACTCGAGGGCATCAAGATGGAAACGAACGAAAACGTCACCATCAGCCTCAAGTAATTCCGTTCCTCAATTTCCAAACAAAAAAAGCGCACCGGACTCTCCGGTGCGCTTTTCTTTTGAAGATGCGGATCAATGCTCGCGGCAGAACTGCTCCAAGCGGGTCAGTCCTTCATTGAGCACGTCGAGCGTGGTGCAATAGCTGATGCGAATACCGTCATCGTATCCAAAAGCGATTCCGGGGACGGCCGCCACCTTGTAACGAGAAAGCAGTTTGTCGCAGAGGTTCATCGACTTCAGACCCATCTGGCCGGTGTAGATGAAGAAGTAGAACGCGCCTTTTGGCTCGACCACGCGGATGTTCGGAATCGCTTGCAAGCGGGAGAATACGAACTGGCGTTTCACATCATACTCACCGCGCAAATCCTCGATGAAAGTCTGATCTCCTTCCAACGCGGCGAGCGCGCCGTATTGGGCAAAAGTGGTGGCGTTGGATACGCTGTGATTCTGGATCTTGTCGATGGCGTCCGCCACCGGCTTGGCAGCAGCGGTGTAACCCAAACGCCATCCGGTCATGGAGTAAGCTTTGGAGAAACCGTTGACCGTGATCGTCAGATTGTAGAGGTCTTCGCTGAGAGAAGCGATCGAGACGTGCTCGGCGCTGCCATAAACCAGTTTCTCATAGATCTCATCGGAAAGGATCATGATGTCTTCGGCGACAGCGATTTCACCGAGAGCCAGCAATTCCTCTTTGGTGTAAACGGCACCGGTCGGGTTGCCCGGGGAGTTGATGATCACCATTTTGGTAGCGGGAGTCATCGCGTCTTCGAATTGCTCGGGAGTCATTTTCCAGCCGGTCGATTCCTTGGTCTCGACCAACACGGGGATACCGCCGGCGATGCGCACCATTTCAGGATAGGAAACCCAGTAAGGAGTCGGGATGATGACTTCGTCCCCTTCCTCGATCACCGCGAGAATGGCGTTGAAACAGGCCATTTTCGCACCCGAGGTGACGCAGATCTGGTTCGCGGGGTAGTCGATGTGGTTGTCCTTCTTGAACTTTTCAGAAAGAGCCTGACGAAGCTCGGGGATGCCGCCAGCCGGGGTGTATTTGGTCCGTCCCTCCATCAGGGCTTTCACAGCCGCATCTTTGATGTGCTGAGGGGTGTCTACTTCCGGCTCGCCTCCAGCGAGCGCGTAAACTTCTTCGCCTTTGGCGATCAGTGCTTTGGTTTGCGCGGTAACTGCGAGTGTCAGTGACGGGGAAACCTTGTCGATACGGGATGAAATGCTGTGCATGATGGGCGCTCTGTTGATTTTTAGGACTTTTTCACACTGTCTAGGCAGTGCACAACAGTTCATGAGGCACCACCGAAACGGGCGGGGTTTGTTGTGGATGCTCCCCTCCGCCGTGGCAAGAGAAATGCTCGAAATTCATCA
>CBFGOP010000085.1:0-10742 GCA_965650415.1 uncultured Prosthecobacter sp.
TTTCCTCGGCAAGAATCGCGTAAAGGAACTGGTTGATGAAGACCTGGTTCTGCCAGTGATTCTTGGGGACTTTGGAAAAATCCGGCATCGGACCTTGATCGAGTTCGACGCATTCTTTGACCAGCTCCCAGCCGATTCCGGCGATGATCTGTTTTCCCCAGGCGTCGAATAGCCCCGGAAACGCGACACCGCCCGTTGTCATCGCGCCGCCGAGTTGTGCACCGCGCTCGACAAGCAGGGTTTTCGCTCCGGCGCGCCCGGCTTGGATGGCCGCGATCGTTCCCGCGGTTCCGCCACCGACAATGACAACATCGACATCTTGTGTGATGTCGGTCGCAGCCGCTTCGGCTAATGGCGCAGCATGGACGCTGCCAGTTGATGCGATCCCGAGACCCAATCCTGCGGTTCCGAGTAGCGAATGTTGAAGGAAATTTCGGCGATTACTTTTCATCAATGGATTCAGCAGTAGCTTTCAAACGCTGGGTTGACTGTGATTCTTGCAGGGTGCGTATTTTCACTTCACGCACTCCGGAGATTTTTTTCAAAGTTTCCGCTGATGTCTCACCCATTACACAAGCAGCGGTGGCAAGCGGATCGCTCAGTTTTCCCTGATCGGCAATCACCGTGGCGGCGATGCGCTGCGTGAGGCCGAGACCGGTCTTCGGGTCGAGAATATGCGAGTAGCTGACGCCATCGATCTCAACGGATTGGTAAAGATCTCCCGAAGTGGAAACAGCGGCGTTGGCGAGCGTTAGGATTTCATCGCGCTGTTGGAGATCGAAGGTTTTCACCGCGACATTCCAACCCTTTCTATCCGGTGGAGGATCGCCCAAACGAACATCTCCTCCCGCGACAATCATCACCTGTCTGAAACCGGATGAGAAAAAGGATTCGATCATCAAATCCGCCGCGTAACCCTTTGCAACGCCGCCGAGATCGAACGCCATGTTCCCTCGTGTCATGGTGATGCTGCGTTGATCCGGATCGAGCACCACATGTTGCCAACCCACTGACTCGCGAGCCGCTTTGAGTTTTTCAGAATCTGGCAGTTTTCCGGATTTTCTCGATTCCCGCCACAACCGGCTGAGTGGAGCGAGACTGGGATCAAACGCCCCATCGGTCAGTTTCGCGATCCGCAGGGAATGATCCAACAGTTCGAACAGTTGCGGAGAAAGCTCCACGGGCTTGCCTGTCGGCTGGGATGACAACAGGGAAAGTTCGCTCTCGGGCAAATAATCCGAAGCCACCTGGTTGATCTTTTCCGCGATCTCATAGGCGGATTTTGCGGCCTTTGCCACCGCGTCCGCATCGTCCGCATAACAAACGATCGTAAAGCGCGTGCCCATCAGGTCGCGTTCGAACGTAAACTTTTCAGCAAGCACCAAACCATTGCCGATGAGGAAAAGTGCAACGATTCTTAGTGTGCTCCCAAACATAACGAAAAATCATTCGACCCATCCTTGGGCTTTCAACCAGAACACCAAATCACGAGTCCATGGATGCGCTTCACCGTTTTTCATTCCGAGACCGATTCCATGTCCTCCTTTCTGATAGATGTGGAGATCAAATGGGATGTTCTTTTTCTTCAAAGCGTTTGCAAACAACATACTGTTTTCAATCGGCACCACCTTGTCCTCCCAGGTGTGCCATATGAAACAGGGCGGCGTATTGTCCTTCACCTGCAGTTCGCCTGAGAGCAGGTTTACCAGATCATCGGACGGATTATCTCCTAACAGATTTTTTTTCGATCCCTTGTGGGTGAATTCACCCATGGTGATAACCGCGTAACAGAGGATCCCGAGACTCGGACGCGAGCTGAATCGATCCACGCAATCTTCGGCATCCGCTTTCCCTTCATCAAAATGGTTCAGCAAGGTGGAAGCCAAATGACCTCCCGCAGAGGAACCAATCACCCCGACTTTTTCGGGGTCGATTTTCCATTCTTCGGCCCGCGCTCTGACCATGCGAATGGCTCGCGATGCGTCACCTAGCATCACCGGATGGCGATATCCAGCCGATCCGAGACGGTATTTCAAAACAAAGGCGGCGATACCGTGTTCGTTGAAAAACCTGGCGTAGTGGGAGCCCTCATGACCCGCAAGCGACCCATAACCTCCACCAGGAAAAATCACAATTGCCGCACGTGCCGCGCCGGGTTTATCAGGCAAATAAGGCGTCAGGGTCGGGATATCTTTTTCCGTTTCACCAATCGATCCGGGAGCTTTTCCGGACCAAATAGGTATCGGTTCCGCAGCGAAAGCCATCGCGATCATGGATGGAAGCAGGAGGCAGTATTTAAACATAGGTATGAGACTACGTTGGATTTCCGAAATGAAAACAAGGTTTTTGAAAGCTTCAGCCAATCGCGCCTGTCACTGGAAAAAATCCACTGCCAAAAACAAAGGGATGCGATACAACTGCATCCAACCGATGAATCATCGACTTCCATTTCATCCCGTAGTTCACCTGTTTTTCACTTGGATGGTATTTTTCATGACCTCGGCGGCAGCTTCGCAAGTCGTGACCTATGAGGACTTTGGAGCGAAGGGTGATGGCATGACGGACGATCTGCCCGCCATTCAAAAGGCGCATGAACACGCCAACAAAAAAGGTCTCCCTGTCCGCTCCAAGCCGGGTGCCACTTACCATCTCGGAACCAAGGCCCTCGTTACAGTCATCGCTACCGATACGGATTGGAACACCTCCAAGTTCATCATCGATGACAGCCAAGGTGTAGAGAATTCAGCCCGCTCCATCTTCGAAGTCCGCTCCCTTCTAGATCCCGTTTCTCTCAAAATCGATCGACTCAAAAAAGACCAAACCCGCCTCGACATAAAACCTCCCGTTGATTGTTTGGTCTATGTCGAAAATTCGAAGAAGATGCTTTTCATCCGCAAGGGTGGAAATCAAAACAACGGAACCGCACAGAAAGAGGTGTTTGTGCTCAAGCGTGACGGATCAATTATCGGAGCCATCGACTGGGATTACGACACAATCACAAAAATCGAGGTGAGCCCGATTGATGAAGGGATTCTCACGCTCAAAGGAGGGATTTTCACCAACATTGCCAACCAGGATGACTCCGCGAAAAAATCCGGTTATTGGAAAAGAAATATCACCATCAAGCGTTCCAAGACCTTGATTGAAGGCATAACCCATCGTGTCACTGGCGAGAAGGAAACCGGTTTGCCTTACGCGGGATTTCTCAATGCCACCAATTCCGCACATATCCTGTTTCGCGACTGCGTGGTGGATGGCAGAAAAGTGTATCATAAAATAGGCAATTCCGGCAGCAAGGTGCCGATGGGAACTTATGGTTACCATGCCAACCTGGTTGTGGATTTCCGAATGGTGAATTGTCGCATGGGAAACGACATCCACGACACGACACGCTGGGGAGTCGTTGCGAGCAATTTCATGAAAAACTTCACCGTGGAGGATTGTGTTCTTTCACGCGTCGATGTTCACATGGGGGTTTCCGGGCAATACATCATCCGGCGCACCACGCTCGGGCATGCCGGTCTGAATGCAATTGGCAGAGGTCAGTTGATTGTCGAAGATTCCATCATCGGGAGCAGACGACTCTTGAATTTTCGTGATGACTACGGAGCCAACTGGGATGGTGTTGTGTTTATTAAGAACACTACGTGGAATCCGCGTGGCAGCAGAGACATCATCATGTTTGATGGAAAAAACGATGGCAGTCATGATTTTGGCTATCCTTGCTCGATGCCGCGACTGATCCAAATCGAGGGATTGAAAATCAACGGTGACCAAATTCGATCGATCAGGTATTTTAACGATCCTTTCGGGAAATCCCGTGCCAAACGACCTTTCCCCTGGCGCATGACGGAACGCATTGAAGTCAGCGGACTCAAGACTCCCAACGGCCTCAAAACCTCGATCAGCTCCAGTCTCGAGTTGACCCAATTTATCAAACTGATCGAAAAGCCCTGATCATGGATTGACCCCGAAGACGCCAAGGTTTAACCAACGCGCGTGGATGCATGGTCTGGAGCAATTGGTTTACCTTTGATCGGTGCGGCACTGCATCCGGTGCTCGGCATCATGGTGCAGAGAGCCGCCAAGCTTGGCGCGCGCCTGCCGGTAATCCTCGGCTTCGCCAACCTGCTCACCTTTCTGGTTTTCGTTGCTTACCTCAGACCGGATTTCAGCGCGCCTTGGCAAAATTATGATGCCCTCGCCATAGGCAACGGTTTCTTGTTTTTCTGGGGGCAGTGGTTTTCCATCCAATCCGTGCAACGCGGGGATCTGGTGGTTCATTCCTCGGCACTCGGTTTCAAAGTACTGCTGGTCGCCACATTCTCCGCCGTGGTGGGATTGGAACAAGCCGGCATCGGACTGATGGGTGGCGCGGTATTGGCAACTCTGGCGGTTTACCTTGTCGCAGGAGCAACGCTCGAACGTCTCAAGGCGAACCGGCTCACTCTCTGGCTGACCATTCTAGCCTGCGTGTTTTTCGCGACGAATGATTTTCTAACAGGTTGGAAAAGCCATGAGGTCGGCGGACCCCGCTGGCTGATCATCATGATGGCAACCTCCGCCCTTCTATCCCTGGTCATGCTGGTTTTGCGTTGGCGGGATGTGCGGGTCACATTCGGAAAATCCCAAACCGCGTTGCCCGTGCTTGGCGCGGGTGTCACGCTGGGTGTTCAAGCCTTGCTGGTGAATCTCGCATTCAGCTGGTTCCGCGAACCCGCGCTCAGCAACATCGCCTACAGCACACGCGGAGTCATGGCCGTGTTTTTCGTCTGGATCCTCATGAAACGCTGCAGGGAACCGCTCGGTGGCAGGCAACTCGTCGGCGCCATCCTGATGGTGATCGCGCTGGCGTTGGTGCTGATCTAGTTATCCAACAGTTCGATGAGTCGATCTCTGGATGAAGCGATTCCTTTGTAATTCGCCATCGCTTCCGGCATGGTTTGCAATGCACGGATCATGCCCTGCCGGGTCGTTGGATTGGTTTTGATCTCCTGAAATGGAATGATGACCAGCTTGATCGCGAAAAGGATTCCTCCGGATTCGGGAAGCGCAACGAGCGATTGTTGTTCGAGGCGGAACCATACCTCATCCAGTTTCACGGACACGTCGAGTCGTGGGAGTTTACGCGATGGATGCAGATTCAGCTCCGGGGTGCGGCTCAATCCCCAGTTGGCGCGTTCCCATGAAATCCCGGGTTTGATGCGTTGAAGAAATCCATCGATTTGCCGACCCAAAGTTTCATTCAAACCCGGAACTGGCGCGTGGATCGCAGCCATTGGCTTGCCGAGTTTATCGTGCAAATCCCAGTGCGAGGAAAAACAGAGACATCCGCCATAAAGCTGAAACACTCCTTCGGCATCGGGTTTCATCAGTAAAAAATCCGCCTCCCAAAGCTTCCCGAGATATCGACAACGCTCGGGCGGGCTGAGGTTTTCAAAGTTTGCGATACCAACCGTTTCAGGAACGGTTCCAAGCGAGATGGCGAGCCGGATGGTTTCATCCAACAAACCGATCCCTTCCGCCATAACCGATGAGTATTTCTCCGGCTCATCGGACAGCCATTTCATCCGCTCGTTCATCACAGTCTCGTGATTGACCGTGGGTTTGAAAAAAGAAGCGACCTCATCCCTATCGAATCGCATCCGCAAACCGAAGTCTTTGTCCGCAAGGATTTCTGATAGGTTGATGGAAGCCATTGATGATGAATGCTTCTTATTTCCCTTTGGTCCACGAATCCTTGAGCGCCACCGTACGGTTGAAGACGGCTTTTTTGCCGGGGATGTGATCCTTGCTGTCGGTGATGAAATAGCCGTTGCGCTCGAACTGGCAGGAATATTCCGGTACTTCGTTGAGAAGTGACGCTTCGACTTTTGCGGTGATCGTTTTCACCGAATCCGGGTTGAGCACGGAAAGGAATCCACCGTCCGCCGCATCGGGATCTTCGACGGTGAAGAGTCTATCGTAGAGTCGGACTTCCGCATCGACCGCGGTTGCGACATCAACCCAATGGATCGCGGCCTTGCAGACAACCCCTTCGGGCGAATCTTTCCCTGTGGTATCCGGAAGAAGTTTCACGCGAACTTCGTTGATCTCGCCTGCGGGGTTTTTCTCGAGACCTGTGCATTGAATGATCGGACCGCCGCGCAGACGGACATAGCGCTCCGGTCCGAGGCGGAAGAATTTCTTTTCGGGAACTTCCTGGAAGTCCTCGCGCTCGATGAAAATTTCCGGAGAGAACGAAACACTGCGTTCGCCAAACGTTTCATCCTGAGGATGATTGGAAACTACTAGGCTTGACGTAGGTTCATCGGCGAAGTTTTCGATGACGACTTTCAACGGATCAAGCACCGCCATGCGACGCGGTGCGTGGGTGTTGAGATGGTCGCGGATGTCATGTTCAAGCAGCGCGACATCGGTGGTGCCGTTATATTTGGTGATGCCAATGCGTTTGCAGAAATGTCGAACGGCTGCTGCGGGGTAACCGCGACGGCGGATGCCGGAAATGGTTGGCAACCGCGGATCGTCCCAGCCACTGACGTGGCCTTCGTTGACGAGTTGCAGCAGCTTGCGCTTGCTCATGATCGTGTAGGTCAGGCTCAAACGAGCAAACTCGATCTGGCGCGGCTTCGATGGCACGGGGCAGTTCTCGATGAACCAATTGTAAAGTGGCCTGTGGTTCTCAAACTCCAAGGTGCAAAGCGAATGCGTGATGTGCTCGAGCGAGTCTTCCAGCGGATGCGCGAAATCATACATCGGATAAATGCACCATGCATCGCCGGTGTTGTGGTGATGCGCGTGCATAATGCGATAAAGCACAGGATCGCGCATGTTCATGTTGGAAGAAGTCAGGCCGATTTTCGCGCGCAAGACCGCTTCGCCTTCCTTGAATTTTCCGGCACGCATCGCTTCGAACATTTCGAGGCTTTCCTCGACGGAGCGGTCGCGGAATTTCGATGGCGTCCCCGGTGTTTGCACGTTGCCGCGATGAAGTTTGATTTCCTCGGGGCTTTCCTCATCGACGTAAGCGAGTCCGTTTTTGATGAGGTGGACCGCGCAGTCGTAGAAGAATTCGAAGTAGTCGCTCGCGAAATAGAGATCGTCACCCCAATCGAAGCCGAGCCATTTCACATCGGCCTTGATCGACTCGACATACTCGGTTTCCTCTTTCTCGGGATTCGTATCATCAAAACGCAAATGGCACTTCGCGCCGGGAACTTCCTGGGCGATTCCGAAATTCAGACAAATCGACTTCGCGTGACCGAGATGGAGATACCCGTTCGGCTCCGGCGGGAAACGGGTGATCGTGGTCTGGTGTTTCCCCGAGGCAAGGTCTTCGGCGATGATATCTCGGATGAAATCGGATTTGGGAGTGTCTGACATGGGTGGCTCTGCGGCGAAGATAGGGTGTGAAATTTCACCCGCCAAGGCACGAATGCGGCGAAAAATGAAAATAAATCAAGCTTTTGCCTGACAGGGATGGTTCCAGAAGCGCTAAGCCCGCACTTTCACAGCGACCCGGTCTTTCTGATCCAGACACATTTCATCGAGCGTTTTCCTTGAGATTTCCACATCCAAGAATGCACCGTTATCGAGGCGGATGCTCAGGCTGGCGACGGGTCCCGCAGAAAAAAGATGTTGGATGGTGCCCAGTTCATCGGTTGTCGGATCGCACTCCGCAGCGAAGCGGATTTCGACCTCGTGGGGTCGGATGTATTCATGGGAACCGTTTGGACCGCTGAGTTTGTTCACGTTTCCAAGAAACTCATAAACAAAGGGGCTTCGCGGCGTGTCGTAGACCACCTGTGGTGCACCGATTTGTTCGATCCGTGCGTTTCTCATCACCACCACTTCATCGGCGAGTTCGAGGGCTTCTTCCTGGTCGTGCGTTACGAAGATGGTGGTGAGGCCGATTTCATCATGAAACTGCCTCAGCCATCGGCGGAGGTCTTTGCGGACCTGGGCGTCGAGCGCGCCGAAGGGTTCGTCTAACAGAAGAACTTTCGGACGGATCGCCAGCGCGCGGGCGAGCGCGACGCGTTGGCGCTGTCCGCCAGAGAGTTCGTGGGGACGACGTTTGTCGAGGCCTTCGAGTTTGACTAGACCGAGCAACTCCTTCACGCGATCACGCATCTCTGTTTTCGACGGACGCTTATCGCCCGGAAGCACGCTGAGACCGAAAGCGATGTTTTCCGCGACCGTCATGTGGCGAAACAAGGCATAGTGCTGGAACACGAAACCCACTCCACGTTTGCCGGCGGATATTTCGCTGACGTCTTCGCCATGAAAAAGAATCTTGCCCGAACCTGGATCGGCGAACTCCAGGCCTGCAACGATGCGCAACAAGGTGGTTTTTCCCGAACCGGAAGGACCTAACAATGCGGTGAGCGAACCGTTGGGGATTTCCAGAGAAATATCATCAAGTGCGGTGTAGGAACCGAACGACTTGCGGATGGATTGGATGGAGATGGACATAGGGGTAAAAGCTGAAATTTGAAAACGCTGAAAAACTAAAATTAGTGTTTGTTAGAAGCCGAGTGACCGGAGAGCTGTTCGATGAGGCTTTTGATGCCGAGAGTGAAAAGCGCCAGCAGGGCGAGCAACGTCGCGCAGGCAAACGCGGCGCTGAATTGGTATTCGTTGTAGAGCACTTCGATGTGCAAAGGCAGGGTGTTGGTCTTGCCTCGGATGTGGCCGGAAACGACCGATACCGCACCGAACTCACCCATCGCGCGGGCATTGCAGAGCAGCACGCCATAGAGCAAACCCCATTTGATATTGGGCAAAGTGACTCGCCAGAAAATCTGCCAACCACGCGCACCGAGTGTGACGGCGGCTTCTTCCTGATCGCTGCCCTGGCTTTCCATCAGCGGAATCAACTCACGGGCAACAAAAGGAAACGTGATGAAAATCGTCGCGATGATGATACCGGGAAACGCGAAGATGATTTTGATGTCGTGCTCTGATAGCCACGGACCGAACCAACCTTTCGCGCCGAACAACAACACGAACACCAAGCCCGCGATGACCGGAGAAACAGCGAAAGGAAGATCGATCAATGCAAGCAGCAGCGAACGTCCTTTAAAGCGAAACTTCGTGATCGCCCATGCAGCGGAGATGCCGAAAAGCGTGTTGAGCGGCACCGAAACCAGCGCGGCCATCAGGGTCAGCTTCACAGCGGATAGCGCGGCCTCGTCATGCAGTGAAGCGAGAAATACCTCCCAACCTTTTCTGAGAGCTTCGACAAATACAGCAGCCAACGGCAGCAGCAAAAACAAGCCAAGCACGACAACGGCAGCGGAGATCAGAAGCCATCGGACGGGTGCGGATTCGGTAGTGACATTTCTAACAGACATGATGATCAGCGGTTTTGCCAGTCGATCCGGCGTTGCAGAAGATTGATGAGAAAAAGCAGGGAGAAGGAAACGACCAGCATGCCGGTGGCGATCGCCGCCGCGGCCTCGTAGTTGTATTGTTCAAGCTGGATGATGATGAGGTGAGGCAGGATTTCGGTTTTCAATGGCAGGTTTCCCGAAATAAAAATCACCGATCCGTATTCCCCGATGGCGCGGGCGAAAGCCAAAGTGAATCCCGTGATGAGCGCCGGAACCAATAACGGAAACACCACACGCCGGAACACCGTCCAGCGCCCCGCCCCGAGAGTCGCGGCCGCTTCTTCGATTTCCTTTCCCATGTCCTCCATCACCGGTTGCAGGGTGCGCACCACAAACGGAAAGCCAATGAAGGTGAGCGCGATGAACACCCCGAGCCAGTTGTAAGCCGCTTGTATCCCCCAGCTCGCGAGGGTTTCGCCCAGCCAACCGTTCGGTGCGTATATCGCACAGAGCGTGATCCCTGCGACGGCGGTCGGCAGCGCGAAGGGAAGATCGATCATCGCATCTAACAATCTCCGACCCAGAAACTCGTAACGCACCAACACCCACGTAACCAACAGCCCAAGCACCGCGCTGACGGTTGCGGCCGCAGCGCTTGCTCCGAAAGTGAGTTTCGCCGCTGCGATTACCTGGGGCGAGGTCAGTAACTCGCGCCATTCACTCCACTCCAAGCCGGCCGCCTTGATGAACAAGGCAGCCAGCGGGATGAGAATGATGAGACTCAGCCAGGTGATGGAAAAGCCAAGGCTCATGCCGAAGCCGGGAATGACGCGTCGTTTGGACATGGGATCGCAATGTTAGATGTTAGCGTTGATAAATCCGGTCGAACGTTCCGCCATCGGCGAAATGATTTTTCTGAGCCGTTGCCCAGCCACCGAAGTCGGCATCGATGGTCACCAACGGCAACGCCGGAAGTTTATCGACGAACTGCCTGGCGATTTCCTTATTTCGCGGGCGATAGAAATGTTTGCCTGCGAGAATCTGTGCTTCATCGGTGTAGAGAAATTTCAGATAGGCTTCCGCAACCTCATAGGTGCCGTGCTTTTTCGCGTTCTTCTCAATCACCGCAACCGGCGGCTCCGCCAGGATGCTGATCGACGGATAAATGATTTCCGTTTTGCCAGGAAATTCCTTTTCGATCAGGTAGGCCTCGTTTTCCCATGAGAGGAAAACATCGCCGATCCCGCGCTGTGCGAAGGTGGTCGTTGAACCCCGCGCGCCTGTATCTAACACAGGAACGTTTTTGAAAAGACGCTTCATGTAATCGAGCACCTTGCTCTCGTCTTTCGCGAATTCCTTATCCGCCCAAGCCCATGCGGCGAGGTAGTTCCAACGCGCTCCGCCGGA
>CBFGOP010000086.1:0-10648 GCA_965650415.1 uncultured Prosthecobacter sp.
AGCGCCTCGTAATAGGCATCCACCAACTCTGCGAATTCACTCATGATTTCTTCTATGAGGAAAATACCCTCTAGGCTATTCCTAATAAATTGCCATAACCTGAAAAATCCATTCTCCACAGCCCGTAGCCGAAGATCAGTCTATCCATGATTCGCTCCATTTTCATTATTCTGGTTCTCGGTACAACCCTCCGGGCCGAATGGTTCTTTTCCGAAAAAAACACTGAAAACGGAGTCGTTGTAGAGCTTCAAGATGGCAAACAGCTCGTCGCGGCCCTCCGCACAGACTACCGTTTTCCCTACCTTTACCCGGTTCATTCCCCCTCCGGCGCCAATATTCTCCGCAACTGGCCCATGAAACATGATGTTGCAGGCGAGGAACAGGATCACCCACACCACCGCGGCATCTGGCTCGCCCACGGCTCGGTCAACGGCCACGATTTCTGGGCCGATATCACGAAAAACAAACCCACCATACGCCTCAACTCGATCTCCAGGAAATCGGTCGAAAATGATATCGCTCACCTTGCTATCGATCTCACATGGGGCGCGGATGACACCGAACTTCTTCAGGAAACACGCAACTACGCCTTTTCCAGACCCAACGCCGAAACCCTTCGCATCGACATCCATTCCACTCTCACCGCGATCGCCGAAAAAGTGGTTTTCGGCGATACCAAGGAGGGAACCTTCGCCGTCCGCACCGACCGTACCCTAAGGGTCAAGGGGCCAACCGCAAAATCCACATTAACCAATTCAAACGGTATCACGAATCTCGACGCTTGGGGGAAACGCGCGAACTGGGTCGCATACTCCGGCCCCGACGAATTCGGCAAATCCACCACCGTTGCCATCATCGAAAACCCCAATTCTTTCCGCAGCCCGACCCACTGGCATGTCCGGGATTACGGCCTGCTCGCTGCCAACCCGTTCGGCATTCACGATTTTGAAAAGAAAAAGGACAAAACCCTCGGAAATCACACGCTGAAAAAATCCGAATCTCTGCGCCTGAACTATACGGTCATCATCCATCAAGGCACACTCGAATCTGCCAAACTCAACGAAACCTTCGACTCTCTGCAAACCCCATGAACCTCTCCCGTCGCCACTTTCTCTCCACCTCCGGTCTCGCGAGTGCTTTTGCTCTGGTCCCATCTTTCGCGCGCGCAGTATCAGCCAATGAAGATCTCCGTGTCTGTGTGATCGGTTTCAACAGCCGCGGCAAAGCTCTCACGGGAGAAGTGTTGAAATGCAATAAGGCCAAACTCGTCGCGCTATGCGATGTCGATTCCGCCGTGCTCGAATCCTATGCCGCGGAACTGGAAACCAAACACAACCTCAAGGTCGAGAAATATTCCGATTACCGCAAAGTCTGCGAATCGAAAGACATCGATGCCGTCGTCATCGCCACGCCTAATCACACTCACGCGCTCATTGCCATCACTGCCGCCGCCAACGGCAAACACGTCTATGTCGAGAAACCCGTTTCCCACAGCGTGTGGGAAGGCCGCCAACTCGCGCTCGCCGCGGAAAAATACAAAACCATCATCCAACACGGCTTCCAGCGTCGCTCCGAAACCGCATGGCACGAAGCCTACGATTTCATCAAGTCAGGCGAAATCGGCAAAGTCACCCTCGCCCGTGGTTTCTGCTACAAGCCCCGTCCATCCATAGGAAAAGTCAGCGAACCAACCGGCGTGCCCAGCACCGTCAATTACGATCTCTGGTGCGGCCCGCGTGAAGTGGCTCCCGTTCAACGCAAACGGTTCCACTACGACTGGCATTGGCAATTCGACTACGGCAATGGCGATCTCGGAAACCAAGGACCGCACCAACTGGATGTGTGCCGCATGTTTACCGGAGATCCCATCCTCCCTGCCTCTGTCATCTCCGTAGGTGCGCGGCTGGGTTACCAAGACGATGGCCAATGGGCAAACACCCAGATCTGCTATTTCGATTACCCTGTTCCGATTGTTTTCGAAGTCCGCGGACTTCCAACCAAACCCTATAAAGATCATCCTTTCGGAAACCTTATCGAATGCGAAGGCGGTTATCTATCAGGTGGTCATAGCGCGAAATGCGAGGTCTTCGACAAGGATGGCAAAATGATGAAATCCTTCCAAGGCGCGAAGTCCCACATGCAGTCGTTTGTGGACTCCTGTCACTCCGGAAAAATCGATGCCGGCCACGGTGCCGAAAGTGGACACCTTTCTTCCGCACTCGCCCATATCGGAAATATCTCTTGGCAACTGGGATCTCCCTCCAAACCCGACGAAATCCTCAAATCCATCAGCAACCCCATCGCGACGGACGCAACCTCGCGCATGCTTTCCCATCTCGAAGATAACAAGATCGATCCTGCGAAGGATCTCCTAACCCTTGGCATACCCCTGACACTGGATCCCGCTAAGGAACTTTTCACCGGCCCCAATTCCGAAAAAGCCAATCCTCTTCTCAAAGACGCTTATCGCAAAGGTTTTGAAATCAAATTGTAACCGAAGATCCTGAGCTGTAAGCGGCGCAAGCTTGCAGCCTCCGAACTTCACCACTTTCTGATTTCTCTCTCGATTTTCCTTTCGCGTTCCGGATTGGCTTCCTCTCCCTCGTAACGCACGGCGTAGTGATAGCGTATCAATTCATCCACAAAGCCGGGAGCCGCCTCTGGATCTTCTTCAATCCTTTGTGACCTCACACGATCCACTTGGCGCTTCAACGTATCCCCCAAAGCATAACGCATACCGCGTTTCTTCAGTGCTCTTTTCCATTCGGCAAGGTAGCCCATCTCTTTTCCTAAATCACGGTATCCACCATCTCCCAGCGTTCCCGCAACCCTGGCTTTTCTCCGTATCCAAAACAGGATCACGGCAGCGATTCCGAAACCTACTGTCAGCCCCATGGACGTTATGGCCAAGTTATCGGATTTTGTTTCCGCCAGCGCTTGCTCCTCTTGCATCACCTCTTCTGGCGTCGGGACTTTCTCCTCGGGAGCTGCCACTTCCGTTCTACCAATACCCGCAGCCAGGGAAGGTGTGGGTTCCATCAATACCCAGCCATAACCGGGCAAGTTCACTTCTACCCAGGCATGCGCTTCACGCGAACGAAAGACAAACATCCGACCCGTCTCGTAATATTTCCCCCCTCTCCAACCATACGCCATCCTCGTCTCAAGCCCCAACTCACGAGCCATCAACGCACCCGCTGTGGCAAAAAATTCGCAATGCCCGCGTTTCTCCTCGAACAAAAAGTTTTCAAGCGGATCGAGATCGTCCCGATTCTCCACCTTCAGGGAATAACTGTATGACTGACGCGTGTGCTCTTCGATTTTCTTGAGTCGTTCTAACAAATTACCCTCACC
Source organism: uncultured Prosthecobacter sp. (assembly GCA_965650415.1). Lineage (GTDB taxonomy): Bacteria > Verrucomicrobiota > Verrucomicrobiia > Verrucomicrobiales > Akkermansiaceae > Luteolibacter. The sequence continues at coordinate 3,355 of CBFGOP010000086.1, forward strand.
CGCAACGCGCAAAACCAATTGCCCGATCCGCGAACCTGAATCGGGAGTTTTGATTTTTATCCCGCTCAAATTCTCCATTGAAACATCCGCAAGACTCACGGGAAGCGAACTCGCAAGATACCCGTAGCCCGAATCTCCGGTCATCTCCGGCAAGAGCGCAAGCCCCTGCCCTTCTGCAGTCAAATTCGCAAGCCTCGCGGCTCTCGCGCCCTGCAGGGAAGTGAAAACATCCAAGCCTCCGCTATTTTTCGCATGGAAAACTTCATGCAGAATTTCACCGGGCTGTTGTGAGGAAAACCGAATCCATCCCTGGCTGTCGGCAACAAGCTGGGTCGATTCCTTTTTCCCCAAACTCCAGAAACCCGCATCATACCGATCGAGGGAAAACGCACGAACATAGACCTGTTTCCTGTCCAGCAAACGCTTCACATCCTCCTCATTCGACAATCGGACAAACACTTCGGGCTTCACCCCCAGCTTCAGATTCGTTCGCCTCGGCAGGGCGCGACGTCTTTGCTCCTGCCACAACTTGTCCCCGTCCATCAAACCTGCCTGACGCTCCTCCCGCTCCCGGGAAACCTCGGATCTGAACTGCTGTTCTAACAAAATGGCCATATCTTCCAGTGGCTTCGGCGTGATGCTCAGGAAGCAAAGGAACAGACATTCCAGCGCAATCAATGCCAAGCCAAACACTCCGAAATCCATCCAACCGGGTTGGCGTCCGCCTTTGACCATCGTCACATCCTTCGACTTGCGACCAAGTGACCACCAAGCAAGCGCAACGACGACAATGAAAATCGCCACGAACGAGCGAAGGAAACCCGGCACCACTGCAGGCCAACCCCGCAGCATGGCATACGCCAAACCGCCAGCCATCATCAGCACCATCAGACGTGGAATCACTTGGCCACCGCCTTTCCTCGAAGAAATTTCCGCCTCAGGCTTTTTTCATGATTCGCAATGCTCACCTTCACCGGATCCAATGCGGAACTCGGAACCAACGCCTCCCACGAGCCCAGGGGCATGTCGGAAATCACAATCAGGCATTCGCGCGGTTTGACCATCGAGAACGCCTCGTTCAAATCATGCGCCTCCACCCACTCGGTGCGCTTGACGCGGAGCAACCCTTCTTTCATCGCAGCCAATCCACGACGTGAATTCACTTCCTCCGGCTCCCAATTCCAGAAGTCGGCGAGAACCCGAACCGGTATTCCATCTCCGACCAAAACTCCCACCACACCGCAGAGAAGCGACAACGCACGCTCGAAACGGTCGGGTCGGATCAAGTCCCCATCCCTGCCGTAGGAATGGAACACCACTGCGCACATCTCCGCCTTCGAACCGGGCGGTTCCTCGTGCCTGACCAGCAAACACCCCCCGGCCGCTTGGGATCTCATGCTGGCCGGCCATGCGATTTTTCTAACCGAATCTCCATTGCGCCATTCACGCAGACCTTTCCACTCGCCTACACCACCCAGACGCTTCGAGCCACCCAAGGGCAGTCCGTCCATCAGAAACCCGCTGAAATCCAGCTCCTTCGGAACTCGACCGAATGGCACCACCCCGATCTCTGCAGGAATCTGCATTTCACATCTGAAATTAAACAGTCCCAGAGGAAAACCCGAACTCACCCAACCCAACTGTTCCAGCTTCACACCCCGATGTTTCAAGCTCAGCCAACGCACCAAACGCGTAGAACTGTTTGAACACAGCCACAGGATCCTGCCTGAAATTTCTTTTTCCCCCATCAATACTACGCCGAAGTCCAACCAGAACCCATCCATGAGCCTGCCTCGGCTATGCAGCTCCAGTTTTACGTCAAAGCCTTTCGCCACCTCCACACGTCTCGGGCCACGATAAACCAATTCCAAGCCCCTCACATTTTGTCGACCCACAACCCAAACCAAGCCCAACAGCAACCAGGCTGACAAACCCATCGCGGCAATCACGCCATCCACCCGCCACATGCCAACGGCAAAAAATGCTAAACCGACTCCTGCAAAAACCACCCCGAACCGCGTCCAACCCGCGCGGACTTTCACCTTTCGCCCAACTGGATCAGTGGATGAATTTGGATGTCCGCTGTCCTCCATTCGCTTGACCCGTTCCGTCCCACTCGAGCTCTTTGGCATCTGCCCAGAGTTCTTCCAGGCCATAAAATTCACGCATTTCGTCGTGCATCACATGCATCATCACATCGATGTAATCCAATACCACCCACCTTGAATCCGCTTTGCCCTCGGAATTGACGGGTTTCACATGATGTTGCTTGTCCACAAGACCCGCCACATCACGGGTGATGGCACGCAGATGCGGCATCGATGAACCGGAACACACAATCATGAAATCCGTCAAATTCGATACCCCCCTCATGTCCCAGACACGGATATTTTCCGCCTGCATCTCCACCGCCGCCTTCACACATGCTTTCGCTAATTCTTCGCCTTCAATCGCCATAACCTTGGAAGCGAACCTTACCCTCTCATCCTACGGTTTTGCAACCCGCTTTCTCAGTTAAATCTCCGATGCCTGCGAGGGCCGATCAAAACCCGATCATCGTGATCAGCTCCTGATCGCTGAAACGATCCAGGTGATCTGCCGCAGCTGCCAGCAACTCGACCTCGGCAGCGTCCTCAATCCGATCCCATTTCGCATCCACTGTCACCACAGCTTGGTTGATCGGTTGGGTTGGTTGAGAACCTTGGCGAACCACCTCGCCGCCATCGTGAGAGCCCAGGAAAATGCTAGCCGTCAGGATGACACACGCGGTCACAATTGACCACGAGGAAAACTTGAAAATCTTGGGCCAAAACGGATCGGCTTCAGGTAGCAAACGCACCGCACGCACCACATCGTCGGCAAAACGGGCACTCGCCTGCTGGGTCGACGCTTTACCCAGCAACTGCCAGATTTCGTCGCCCTCACGCCACTCGTCGTTGTGCCTGTTTTCGTTCATTTCTCTCCCTCAAACCCTCGCCACGACCAAAAGTTTCGCAAGAATTTTTCTCTCTTCTCACTGATACTCGGCACTCTTCCTAAACCCCTCTCCGATCCCCCCACAGCCTGACATGCAGCCGATCCGACATCCTCACGCCCAAATCTCGGCATTTTTCCGCCAACCAAGGCGCGACTTTGTCGATCTCAAGCACATTTCTCCCCTCCGGCATCAAAATAACCCGACCTTTTGGAATCCCGCTCTTTTCGACCAAGGCCATCACTTCCTCCAGATCCGCTTCTTTTTCGACCACAAATTTGAACCATGCTTTGCCGCTCGCCACCAACTCACGGATCGCCTCCGGTTTCTCCCGCAAATTTGCCGCCACCCCACTGTTCGCCAGTTTCGGTGAAACATTGAACTGCCCCACCGCCGCCATCAGCGCCTCCCCTGACAAACGTGTGCCGTTGGTTTCCATTTCAAAAAACCAATCCCCGCCATCCGAACGCAGTTCCTCGATCAGTTCCACCAAAGCCTCTTCCTGCAAGAGCGGCTCCCCGCCCGTCAGCACCACATGTCGACACGGAAACTTCCTCACTTCTGCCGCAACCTCCGCCGCAGTCATTTCAATGATCGCATCCTCCTTGCAATGCTTCGTGTAACCCGGCTGAGCATCCTTTTCATGCGCCCAGGGCGTGCCCTCAAAATTCCACGTATGATCCGTATCGCACCAAATACAGTGCAAATTGCACAGCGACAACCGAACAAAAACCGCCGGAACACCCACATTCACTCCCTCGCCCTGCAAGGTGTGAAAAATCTCCGCCCCGTCTCCCAGTCGCGCCAACTTCATGCCGCATCCTCACCCTTCTCCCACCTCATGAAAAGTGCCGAGTGATCCCAATCTTTCATTTCTGAATTTCACCCTTCCTCATCTCCTCCCGTTCCTCTTCCCTCCCTGTAGGAAAAAGCCCGAAACATGACGGTATCGCAATTCATCGCCAAACACAGCGGACTCGGGAAACGTCATGCAAAAAAACTCATCGAAGCCGGACAGGTCTACCTCAACCACCAACCCGTCACCGATGGCAGCATTTCTCTCGGAAAATTCGATCACCTTTCCGCCAACGGCGAGCTCCTCCAAGCCCGCACCGCCCGCTACCTCCTCCTCCACAAACCCATCGGTATCCTCTCCGCAACCACCGATAAAAATCACCGCACAGTCATCGATCTCATCGATCAACCCTGGGCGCAGGAACTTCACCTCGCCGGCAGACTCGACCGCGCCACCTCCGGGCTGGTCATTTTGACCAACGACTCCCGTTTCTCGGAATCCCTCACCTCCCCCGAAAACCACGTCCCCAAAACCTACCTCGTCCATACCGACCAACCCATCCCCGAAACCGTCCTCCAGCAATTCCGCGACGGGATGTCCTTCGAAAAAGAAAACACCCGCTCCGCCCCCGCCATCGTCGATCTTTTGACGGAAACCTCCTGCCGCCTCACCATCCACGAAGGCCTGCACCACCAGATCAAACGCATGTTCCTCCGCTTCAACCTCCGCGTCGCCCAACTCCACCGAGAATCCATCGGTCCTTACCAATTAGGAAACCTGCAACCCGGAGAATGGCGATTCATTGAAATTTGAAGTTTGAGATTTCCCCCGCTCTGCCTAGCCTCGCGGCGTGAGCAACTGCAAAACATTAGGAATCGGCTTGGCGGGCTTCGGCACCGTCGGCTCTGGCGTCTGGAATACTCTTCAAAAAAACGGCGATCTCATATCCGATCGTACCGGCAATGGCATTTCGCTCGCCATCACCAAAATCCTCGTCCGCGACCCCAAGAAAACCCGCGCCACCACCTCCGCAGTTCCCGCAGAAATCCTCACCACCCGCTGGAAAGATCTCGTTAGCGATCCAGCGGTCGACATCGTCGTCGAACTGATCGGCGGCACCACCGATGCTTTCGAAATTGTTGCCGCCGCATTGCTTGCGAAAAAACCCGTCGTCACCGGCAACAAAGCCCTCCTCGCCGAGCGCGGCATCGAGCTTTTCGCCATTTCACGGAAAATGGAAACACCCATCTTTTTTGAAGCCGCCATCGCCGGAGGCATCCCCATCGTCAAAACCGTTCAAGACTCCTTCATCGGCAACCAAATCCATTCCTTCACCGGCATCATCAACGGCACTTCGAATTATATCCTCGAGCAGATGACCCTGCGCGGCATCGACTACCCGACTGCCCTAACAGAAGCCCAGGAACTCGGTTATGCCGAAGCCGATCCCGCCCTTGACGTCAATGGCTGGGACGCCGCCCACAAGGCCATCCTCCTCGCCACCCTCGCCTACGGTTTCCCCATCGATCCAAAAATCGTCCACGTCTCCGGCATCGAACAAGTCCGCCCAACCGATATCCGTTTCGCAAAATCCCTCGGCTATGTGATCAAACTTCTCGCCGTCATTCGCGAGCGCGATGGAGGTGCGGTCGAACTCCGCGTTCAACCCTCCTTCATTTCTCAGAAACACATCCTCGCCTCCGTCAACGGCGTATTCAATGCCGTGTCCGTCAACGCCGATGCTGCGGGAGAATCCCTCTTCTACGGTCGCGGCGCCGGCCAAGGCCCGACCGCATCCTCGGTCATCGCCGACCTCGTGGAAGCCGCCCGCAACTTCGCACACACCGCCAACCACCGCGGTTTCCTGCCTTATCGCGAATCCGGTTCACTCGTCCCTATCGAGGAAACCTCCACCGCCTACTACGTACGCTTCGATGTCACGGACCGACCCGGTGTCGTCGCGGAAATCGCCGCCGTTCTTGCCAAACACACCATCGGCATCTCAGGTACTCACTCACCCGTCGACCCCTCAAACCCCGACGCCGAGTTCGTCGACATGGTCTTCCTCCTCCACTCCTGCCCGTTCGGCAAACTCACCAACGCCCTGGCAGAAATCGAAACCCTCAACTGCATCAACTCCAAACCCGTCGTCTTCCGAATTGAAAACCTCGGTTAAAAATTTCAACGCAAAGCCGCTAAGAACGCAAAGGTTCGCAAAGCCAATTCTCTGAAAAAATTAAATTTTAAAAAACCACCACAACCCAAGCTCTGCGTCCCTTTGCGACCTCTGCGCCTTTGCGTTGAACCTCTTTCCGCAAGCCCAGTCTTCATTGAAACTTGAGATTTGAATTTTGAAATTTATGCCCTACCTCGTCACCATCGGCCTTGAAGTCCACGCCCAAGTCAACACCGACACCAAGATGTTCTGCGCCTGCCGCACCTCATTCGGCGACGACCCGAACACCAACACCTGCCCTGTCTGCCTCGGCTACCCCGGCGCGCTTCCTGTTTTGAACAAAAAAGCCATCGAGAAAACCCTCCTTACAGGTCTCGCACTCGGCTGCGGCTCACCGGAGTTTTCCCGTTGGGACAGGAAAAACTATTTCTATCCGGACATGCCGAAAAACTACCAAACCACCCAGATGGATTTCCCCCTCTGCATCGGTGGCGGCGTTCCGCTGTTTGAAGATTGCTACCCGACCGATGCTCGGAAAAATATCAAGACTCCGAACAAAGTCGTTCGCCTCAATCGCATCCACCTTGAGGAAGACGTTGCGAAATCCACCCACCTCGCCAACACCTCGCTCATCGATTTCAACCGCGCCGGCACCCCGCTCATGGAAATCGTTTCCGAGCCGGACCTTGAGTCCGCGGAAGAAGCCGTCGCCTATCTGCGTTCGCTGCAACTCATCCTCATCGAATGCGGTTCGTCCGATGCCGATATGGAAAAGGGCAATCTCCGTTGCGACGTGAACATTTCTCTCCGCGAAAAAGAATCCGATCCACTCGGCGCGAAAGTGGAACTGAAAAACCTCAACTCCTTCTCCGCGATCCGTCGTGCGATCCATTTCGAAATCGAACGCCAGACCGAAGAACTCGGAATGGGAATTCCCCAGATCCAATCCACCCGTCGCTGGAACGACGACCTCGGCGAAACCCAGCTGATGCGCACCAAAGAAGACGCGCACGATTATCGCTACTTCCCTTGCCCGGATCTTTTGCCGATTGCCACCGCGCCTCTGTTAGAAACCGTCAGACCTCTCGTTCCCGAAGCACGCTTGGAAAAAATCAAACGCTACGAAAGCGACTTCAGCCTCACCGCCTACGATGCCGCCGTGCTCACGGCCGATCGCAACCTCGCCGCCTATTTCGAAGCAGCGACTCACACATCGATTCCCGCCAAGAAAACCGCGAACTTTATCATCAACAACCTGCTCGGCACGCTGAACGAACAATCGCTCACCATCGTCGATTGCCCGGTTACTCCGGAAAAACTCCGCGACCTGCTAGCCCTTGTCGAAAAC
>CBFGOP010000087.1:0-10252 GCA_965650415.1 uncultured Prosthecobacter sp.
GAGCGTTCGGAAATCGATCCGCTCGTCAACGAGCAGCTCATCGTCGAGCTCTACTCCCGCTAATTTCGAAAGGCAGGAAATCATTTCAAAACGCCCGGAGGAAACTCCGGGCGTTTTTTGTTGAAGAGCCTGTCTTTGACCGGCCAGGAAATCGAAACAAGCCGCATCAATGTTGTGGGGCGCCATCGCCGAGGGCGCCGCGCGGAGCGAGGGGCAATGGATCATCAATGAACCAATCGGTAATTCATCATTTCATGCGGCTGCCTCGTCGATGCTTCCTTACCAGAACACTCAAGCCTGCTCAGCCAAGAACGATCTCCGGCAGAGCTCGGCGTATTTTCCTTCTTTGGCTAGAAGCTGATCGTGGGTGCCTTGTTCGATGACTTTTCCCTTATCCAACACGTAGATCACATCCGCGTTTTGGATGGTGGAAAGGCGGTGGGCGATCACGAAAGCCGTACGGTTTTTCATGAGGTGATCGAGCGCGGATTGAATCTGGCGTTCGGTTTCCGAGTCAACGGATGCGGTTGCCTCATCAAGTAACAGAATGGGCGCGTCTTTCAGTAAGGCTCGGGCGATGGAGAGGCGTTGTTTTTCTCCTCCGGAGAGCTTCACCCCGCGTTCGCCGACGTTGGTGTCGAGCTGTTTGGGGAGGTTGCGAACAAAAACTTCGGCATTTGCTGCTGCCAGGGCTTTCCAAATATCCTCATCGCTCGCCCCTCGATCGGCGAGTTCAAGATTCTCTCTAACCGTACCATTGAAGAGGAAAGGCTCCTGAGTGACGTAGGCGAGTTGACTACGAAGCGAACCTTTGTTCAGCGTGTCGATTTCCTTCCCATCGAGTAGAATTTCACCGGCATCTTTTTCGTAAAAACGCGCGAGCAAAGAGAGAACCGTGGTTTTTCCAGCACCCGTGGTACCGACAAGCGCGATGGTTTGACCGGGTTGTGCGGAAATGGAAATGCCATCCAGAGTGGATTGATCCTGATAGGCGAAAGATACGTTACGAAACTCAACCCGTCCCCGGGAGCGTCCCTCAAACAGCGCCCCGTCGGTGGCATGGGGCTCTTCCTCGGCATCCAGAATTTCAAAAACCCGATCCGCCGCAGCACGACCCGAGAGCAGCATTTGGTTGAGGGAATTGAGTCGGTCGATCGGCTCGTAGAAGAGGGAGAGGGAGAGGTAGAAGGCCAAAAGCTCACCCGGTGACATGTTGCCGTCCATCACCTCATATCCTCCAAATGCCAGAACCAGCACATATCCTGTGGTTTTTACAAATGACATGCCGGGGGAGTAGATCGCCCACCAACGCATCATACGCAGGGTGGCTTGACGCAGCACCTCGGAGGACTTGTTGAAACGGGCATGCTCCACCATTTCGGCTGCATAGCTCTTGATCTGGCGGATTCCCGCGATGTTGTCGTGAAGGAGGGAATTCATGTCCGAGGTCGCTTCACGCTGGTTTCGGTAACGGTCACGACCCTTGGTCGAGTAGATCCACGCACCCACCACAAGCAGGGGAATGGGCAAGGCGGACCACCCGGCGACAAAAGGATTGAGAAAGTAGAGATAAATTCCGAAACCAATCACTTGCAAAATGGCAATGAGCCCCTGCTCGATACCGTCGATCAGCACTCTTTCCATATTGGTCACATCCTCGACGACCCGGGTCATCACGTCGCCTGTTCGGCGTGTGTCGAACCAGTTGAGCGGTAGGTATTGGATTTTGGCATAAAGGTCCGAACGAATGTCGTAAATCACCTTCTGCTCGAAGTGATTGTTGATGAAAATCCTGATGCTGTTGAGGATTTCGCGGAATCCGAAGGCGGCCAGAGCCACAAAGACCCAGAAAGTGAATTCGTTGTGCCGGGCGGGATTTGGCAGGATCTCATCGACCGAATATCTCGTGATGGAGGGGAAAACGTAGAGTGCGACAGTCATGCCGATGGCACAGAAAAGCTGCAGGCTCGCCAGCTTCGGGTAGCGTTTGAGGTAGGAAAAGACTCGGAGGATGGATTTCATTAGGCCAGCGCACGCTTGGCGAGGGTGATGGATTTGTAAAGTCCAGCTTTCATTTGCTGTTGGAAATGAAAAATTTGCCACTTTTGGTATTGCCGCCCTTCAAGAACCAACTAGTCTCCCAACACTTTCATATCCGTCGTTTTATAGAAAAACCCTATGGCAACCGTATTTGGCATCATCACATTTATCGTTCTGCTCACTTCCGCGTTTATCGCGAGCAAGAACAACCAGCGCCTGGCTCATGAAATTGAGCTGAGAAACACCGCGCTGAAAAATCAAAAGAACAGCGAGAAAGAATTGACCCGACAGCAGGAAATTTCTGAGCAATTGGAAAAAGATCTGCCACAAGTTTTGGCTGAGACGGAAGAAACCAAAAAACAGGATGAAGAGTTTAAAAAAACCAATCCCAATTCCGATATTGAATCGAAAAACAGCAAGCTAACATCTCTTCAGCGTGAATATGAAGACATGAAAACCACCATTTCCGCTGCTGGAGAACCTTCAGAGCTGTCTGCAAAAGCAAAAAAAATGCGAATCGATTTACAAGAACTCGATGTAGTCATTTCCAACAAGGAATCCAGAGAGAAGAATTTAAAAGCTGAGGTAGTTAGCGCTTCCCAACTGGCTGCGCGACTCAAGGAAAATGTTGATGCGATGAGCAAAGGCACTTCGCTGCCGACATTGAAAACCAAGATTCAACAGATCTATCCAAACTGGGGCTTCGTGACTCTGGCTGGCGGTTATAAATCAGGGGTAACGGGAGGCTCCTCTCTTCAAGTGGTTCGTGACGGAGCCGTGATCGCGAAACTCGTGGTCACTGCTGTTGAAACCACAAGCTCATCCGCCAGCATTGTTCCGGATTCGATTGCTCAAGACATCACACTGCGAGTAGGTGACACGGTCGTTCCTATTCCATGAATCATGAGCCTGTAAATCATTGCCCAACCAACTTCAGTTTTCTGCAAAAAATTCCCTAACGATGAAATTTGCCATCCTAATATTATCTATCGCTATTTCAGGTATTGCTTCGTACTACACGCTGACCCAATCCCAGAAGTTCCAAGACATCCAACAAGCCAGGTTTGACGCCATCGATACGAACGAGAGAATCAAGGGCAATATCGAAAAACAGCTTGCTGAGATCGAAACCAAGGAGGCAGAGCTCAAAGCTGCAAGAGATGCCCTCGCTGTGGCTCAAGCCAGTCTTTCGACCAAAAAATCCGATACCAACCAATTGCTTGCGCAGGCTTCGTCCATCGATGCTAAAATCACAGAACAGCAGGCTCAGATCGATGAGTTGAATCAGCTAGTTGCAGGATTGAAACAGGAACTGGCTCCTTTGAATATCGATATCACGCTCGGCACGATCGGCGACGCCCTCAAAGGTTTGCAGACCTCCTTGGAGGAGAGACAAAAGAAAGATCAGGAGCTTGATAAATTGCTTGAGGATGACGAGAAAATGTTGGCCGATAAGCGCGCTGAGATTGATGGTTATAACAAACGCATCCAAGCCCGCGATCTCAGAATGGAGCGCAACGAAGTCGAAGCGCGTGTTACCGCAGTCAATCATGATTGGGGTTTCCTTGTGATCGGCGCAGGCTCCAACTCCGGCTTCGCACCCGATACCAGTCTGCTGATCAAACGTGATGGCAGATATATTGCGACAGTTCGACCCACCGCAATTGAGCAAACCCAGACAATTGCCGATATCGATCTCAAATCGCTGGTGCCTGGGGTTCGTATTCAGCCGGGTGATCAAGTGATGTTGGCAAACCCATCTCCTTACTAATGATTCGATTCATGAAGCTTTTCGTATTGTTGACTCTGGCATCCTTTTCTTTGGTTTCCTGCGCGGACAAAGAACCGCCAAAACCTGTCGGACCACAAACCGGCAGCACCCGTATTCCCTGGAATGCTCCGCAAAAAGGGCAGGGTGGCGGCCAGTTTGGCATGATGCCACAAAATCAGTATCGCCGCTGATCGCTTGTTTCAGTCCCGGTGATAGGGGCTACCTGCTTGAATGGTCTCGATGCGGTAAAGTTGTTCCAGCAAAACGACGAGGGCGATTTCGTGCTGCATGGTCATGCTGGAGAGCGAAAGGATCATATCGCATGTTTTCCGTAGCTCCGGCGTGTGTCCATCGGCAGCCCCGATCAGAAAGGCGATGGTCTTGATCTCTCCTGACATTTTCATGTCGCTGAATTTCTTTTCCAAATCACGGGTCGTTGGAGCCTCTCCACGCTCGTCGAGAGCGATTCGGTAACAATCGGCAGATGCGTTTAACAAACGTTCCGACACACTCTCTTTATCACCGGCCTTCACCACGATAAGTTCGTAGCAACCGTTTCGGGTCAGACGTTTGAGATAATCCTCAACCGCTGTCTTGGTGTAAGGCAGTGCAGGCTTTCCTGCGACAATAATTCGGAAACGCATGGCCGTAGAGCTTGGTTTGAAAATACTTTCAGCACCAGTCTTTTGGATGGAATACCCGTCGAAAGCCGCACACGATACATCCGATGAGTGATATCTACGAGCAGAGCCAAATTCTGGATGAGTATCTATTGTTTCACTACGGCAAAGAGGATGAAATCCTGGATTCGAACACGGATTGGCCAGATGGAATAAGGCAGGCATTGAACTTTGCGAGCCGAACACCGCGCCATTTTTCGAAAAACGGTGCCGCAAGGGGACTGGATTTGGGATGTGCCGTCGGGAGATCGACTTTTGAAATATCACGGCTCTGTGATGAAGTCATCGGTTTGGATTTTTCACATCAGTTCATCGCTGCGGCAAACCAGATCCGAAACGAAGGGGTGCTGCATTACTCTCGCTTGGATGAAGCGGGGATCAAAACCGCGCTTAAGGCGGAGCTGCCAGCGGAAGCAGATGCCGAAAAAGTTTCGTTTATGCAAGGCGATGCGATGAATCTCCCGAATGATCTGGGTCGATTCGATTTCGTGCATGCTGCGAATTTGATCTGCCGGTTGAGCCGACCCGATTTATTGTTAGATCGACTGCCGGATTTGGTCGTTCGCGGCGGTGAGATGGTGTTGGCGACTCCTTGCACCTGGCTGGAAACATTTACTCCGCGGGAAAACTGGCCCACGCCTGACACGCTGGGCTGGCTTGAAGGACGTTTGAGTGAATCCTTCATGCTCCGCAAGACAACAGATGAACCGTTCTTGATAAGGGAGACCGCACGCAAATTCCAGTGGAGCCGCTCTCTGGTGACCGTCTGGGAGAGGTATTGATATCAGGATTTCTTCTTGCGAAGGAATGGTGGGAGATCGAGGTCCTCGCCATCGACAACGTTGGGACTTTCGCCTTCGAATCTGCCACGCGGCACTTTTTTGAATGAAAGCTCGTCCTGATCTTTGTCTCCGTTTGGCTTGCCTCCGAGCTTCAGCTTGAGAGCGCTGATCAAGTCCGGTTTTGGCTCGCTGGGCGTGACTGAAGCAGCAGGCGCGGCCGAATCAGCGGTGATGGCTGGACTGATCGGCACGGCTGGAGTGGCAAGTATGCCCGGCGGTTTGGAAGGAACCGTGACAACGGTTTTGTTTTCGATAGCAGGTTTCACCAGCAACTCAGGAGTTATCACAGGAGTTACTCTGGGTTGGGGAGCTGGCTCTGGCTTTAACAAGACCGGCTCAGCAAAAGGCAGATCATGATTCTCAGGCGTCGGCGCCTTGGGTTTTTGTAATTCTGCGAAAAGAGATTTAGCAGGCTCCTCTATGGGTTTTGGCGTGGGTGGTTTCGTAGGAGTAACCGCTTCAGGATGGGTATCCGCGACCACGGATTTGGCCGCCTCTTCCAATACGGGTTGCTCGGTTTTTTCTTCTTCGGAAATTTTCGGGGATTCCTCTTTGATGGGCGGTGGTGTGCTTTTTTCGTCGGGCTGGTTCTCAATCACTGGCTCGGGGGCTTGCGTGGAGGCAGGGGCTTCAGTTCGAGTGGATTTCTCATTCTGTTGAGCTTGATTGAGCGCTTCTTCGGGAAGGGAACTGATCAACGTGATGGACAAATGATCCCCCATGGAAGAATCGATCGCTGCGCCAAATAAAATCTGGGCGTCCTCCGGGACGTATTTCTGTAGGGATTGCATCAACAGTTCGATTTCGAAAAGGGTGAGCGATTCCCCACCGGAAAGATGAACCAGCACACTTTGGGCGTCCTTGAGCAAAGCGCCTTGGTCCAAAAGCGGACTGGTGAGCGCGTTGCGAAGGGCCTTGGACGCGCGGTCTTTTCCATCCGCGATCCCTGAACCAAACAAGCAGCGCGAGCGGGTGGTGCGCAGAGCGGTGATCAGTTCATCTAGGCCGACATGGATCAGACCGGGTTTTGCGACGAGTCGGATGACGGCTTTGATCGATTCAAAAATCATTTTATCCGCCGCGCCGAAGGCTTCGTGAATGCCTTGTTTGGCGAGCACCAATTCGCCCATACGGTTGTTGTCAAAAGTCACCAAAGCGTTTGCAAGAACGGCGAGTTGGTTGAGGGCCGTCTCCGCTTGATCGCGTCTTCTCTGGCCTTCGAAAAGGAATGGCATGGTCGCAAAGACGATGACAAATGCGCCTTCCTCCCGTGCGATACGGGCAACGATGGGAGATGCTCCCGAGCCGGTTCCTCCGCCCAAACCGACACACAGAAACACGATCTTCTGGCCTTTCAGTGCGGCGCGGATATCGGACTCGGCTTCCAACACCGCTTGCTGACCAAGATCCGGATCTCCACCTGTGCCCAAGCCTTTGGTCAGGTTTGTTCCCAGTTGTATTTTCTCTTTTGCTAGTGATGCGCTGAGTGTGCGTATATCCGTACTGAGTGTCAGCAATTCACCTCCCTCGAGGCCGTCAAGTGCGACCCTTTCCAGCATGTTGGCTCCCGCACCGCCGAGGCCGATGATTTTGACAGATGCTGCGGGGATTTGTTGTTTTGGGTCACGTGAATAAGAGATCATGATGGATTGGAAAAGTTGGATAAGATGAATTAACGGCCGAATGGCCAGAACAGTCGGAAAATCTTTCCGAAGAAACCCGGTGGGCGGCGGGTTTCAGCTTCGATGATCTGGGCATATCGGATCAGGCCGATGGCTGTGGCGAACTGCGGATCCTTGATCGAGGGATGTGATGGATCCGTGTGCTCGGGTATTTCGGGGCGGTAGATGTCGCGCCTGAAAACATCGTAGGCGAGTTCTGAAAATCCGCGCATCAAGGAGGTTCCTCCTGTTAGATAAACTCCCGCTCCGATGCACTCGATGGAGCCTTCGGGCAAACGCTCTTTGACGAGCAGCAGGGTTTCCTCAAGCCGCTGGCGGATCACTTCGTTGAGGATGGAGCGCTTGACTTCCACATCGGCGAAGCCGTTTTCGTCCGTCAGCTTTGCAACGCCGACGGAAAGCGAAGGATCTGCCGAGGCGTTGCCTTCGAGAATTTTCAATTTCTCCGCCTTGGAAAAAGGAAGTCCTGTGACGAGATGAATATCATTGGTCACGTGGTCGCCACCGACAGGAACACAGCCGGATGCCGCGATTGCGCCGTCGAGGTAAAGGGCGTAATCGGTCGTGCCACCCCCGATGTCGATCAGCAGCGCGCCACGCAGGCGTTGTTCGCGATCCAACGCCATCTGTGCGGTGGCGATCGGAGCGAAGACGATGTCGTCCACTTCCAGCGGACATTCACGCACCAGTTTGATCGAATTCTGAATCCGGTTGCTGATTCCGTGAACCACGTGGAAATCCACTTCGACCGTTTTGGCGTAGAGCCCGAGGGGGGAGGCGGTTTGTTCCAGTCCATCGACCAGGTATTTGCGGACGATGGTGTGAAGTGATGCGTGATCGACAGGAAAATGGACATCGCGAGCCATCTCACGGGCCTCTTCTAGGTGATAGGGCTCGATGGTGGCATCGCCTTCCGGGAGTCGGAAAATCCCGCGATTGTTCACGCCTTGAATATGGGCACCCGTGACCGACAGAAAAACCGAGCCAATCTCGACATCGCTAGAATTTTCCGCGCGATTGAGAGCGTCTTTCAAACACGCGCGAGCTTGCAGGAAATCAGTGATTTCACCTTTCCGGATTCCGACGGATTTGGTCGAGCCGATCCCAAGAATTTTCACAGAATCATCGGGTTTGACCTCACCAACGACGATGCAGGTTTTGCTGGTGCCGATTTCGAGTCCGACATGAATTTTACTACGGCGTGCCATGAGTTCAGTTGCGATTGAGTAAGGATTGGAGGTCGTTCTTGCGTCGGGATTCCTCGGGGTTTTTAGCGGAATCATCGCTGACAGGGATGGCGCGAGGAGGAGCTTCTTCACCACGAATCGTGATGGGGACGTTTTGTTTGGGAATCAATTGAATCGTCGCGATTTCGTAACCCTTGCGTTGGGCATGTTGCAGGGCTTGGTTGAAGTAATCCAACTGGCGTCTGTGATCATCGAGTCCGAAAGTGGCAATGGTGCCCGTGCGGGTGGTAAGCTCGATCGACCAAGGATTGGACTGATGGAATGAATCGATGATTTTGATATCGTCTGGAAAATTGTCGCGGAAGGCTCTGAGTAGTTGGCTACAGCGGCGATATTCCGGGTGCTGCAAATGGACGCCGGCGCGGATGGGATGCTCGGGGTCAAGCTTGAGATGCAGGATCGGCAGATCCACGGCTTCATCGAGCTGTTGCTCAGGACATGGATAGATGAAACCCGTTTCATCGATCAGGAGTTCCCCGGTCGTACGTGTCGTTGTCAGCCCGGCGTCCGTGCAAGAAATCCATCCCTGAGGTTTTCGTGTTGTGATCTTGAAGTCCAGTGTGCCGGGCAGCTCGCGCTCCACCCTTGCCTCGGCGATCGCAGGAATCTCCGTGAGTTTTCCGGACATTTCCTGGAGATTCAGGTCGAAAATATTGGATTCCAGATCGATTCCGAGGTGCTCGACAATACCAGTTTCATCGATCACATCGTTTTCGTTGATTCGGATCGCCTGGAGCTTGAAATCCGGATTTTGGTGGAAGGTGTATTGAATGGCCTCGCGTACGCCATAAGCAAGAGCCAGCAGGATACCCAGCCAGATGGCGATCTTGGTAAGCAGTTTGAGAAAGGAGAGAAAATTGAACCACGCAATCCGCGGAGACATGATTTCAGACTTCAGCACCTTGACCTGGTGCCGATGACGTCTGTTTTTCGTGCTCAGAGTTCGCATCTTGCGGTGAAATGTGGAATCGGGAGAGATGGTTTGAAGGAAGAGAAAAACCGAGAAATCGACTTGGAAAAGCGGCCGTAGCACTTTCGCGCAAGGTTATTAAACCCATATTTAATGTCAATGCAGTTAAAGGTTTCGTAAGGCGCCCTGCAGCATGTTCTTTTTAAAATTCAGGCTATCTCCGGCAGACTTTGGCTGAAAAACCTTGCAATCGCATAGAATCCCCGCTTCATTCCGCCCACCTAGGACGGCTTGGCGATGAACGCTGAGCCCATCCCTTATCAAAAATGAGCACAAACACCGCAATTACTATCGACCTCAAGTCGTACCAAGCCCACGAAGGAGACACCGGAAGCACCACTTACCAAGTTGCCCTTCTCACCCAACGCATCCTCGATCTGACCGAGCATCTTCAACTACACAAGAAGGACTTTTCCTCACGCCGTGGACTTTTGAAGCTCGTTTCTCAGCGCCGCAAGCTGCTTGATTACCTCAAGCGCAAGAACGAAGAGAAGTATCAGGAACTCATTAACAATCTCGGCCTCCGCCGTTGATTTGAACCATTTCGCAACAGCAGCCACGGGAGTCTCTCTCGTGGCTGCCTAGCAAAAGGGGTGCGCGTGATTTTCACCGCATCCTCGGGGCCATCCCGAAAACCTTGATAGCTAGGGCGGCACAGGGCTGCCCGGCTCAGACGTAAGTAAAAGAAATAAGAAAAATGAATATCCATTCCACAACGATCGAAGTCGGAACCAATCCGATGACCATCGAAACCGGCAAACTTGCCAAACTCGCCGATGGCGCAGTCACCGTCCGTTGCGGCGAAACCATCATTTTGGTTACCGCAGTTTCACAAACCAAAGTAAAGCCGGGCCAAACCTGGTTCCCACTCTCCGTAGAATATAAGGAGAAAGCAACCGCCGCAGGCGTGTTCCCTGGTGGTTACTTCAAACGTGAAGGCCGCCCTACCGAAAAGGAAATCCTCACCTGCCGCATGACCGACCGTCCGCTGCGTCCGCTGTTCCCCAAAGGTTACCTTTA
>CBFGOP010000088.1:0-10173 GCA_965650415.1 uncultured Prosthecobacter sp.
TCGTCTGCGATCGCTGCGGTGTCGAAGTCACCCTCAGCCGCGTCCGTCGCGAGCGTATGGGCCACATTGAACTTGCCGTGCCGGTTTCCCATATCTGGTTCTACAAGTGCATGCCTTCCCGTATTGGCCTGATGCTTGACATGAGCGCACGCCAGCTTGAGCGCGTGATTTACTATGAAGATTACGTCGTAACCGACCAAGGCAACACCGCTCTTGAGGTGGGTCAACTGCTCACCGAAATCGAACTACGCGAAGCCGAAGACACCTATGGTGACGGTTCGTTCAAAGCGATGATGGGTGCGGAAGCGATCATGGAACTGCTCAAGCAGATCGATCTCGCCACACTTGCAACTCAGCTCGAAGAAGAGCTCGGCACAACCAAGTCCAAGCAGAACAAGAAGAAGCTTTCTAAGCGTTTGAAAATCACCCAGGGCTTCGCCGCCTCCAAGACCCGTCCCGAGTGGATGATCCAGTTGGTGCTTCCAGTCATCCCTCCGGACCTTCGTCCTCTTGTGCCTCTCGAAGGCGGACGCTTCGCGACCTCCGATCTCAACGATCTCTATCGTCGCGTGATCAACCGTAACAACCGTCTCAAAAACCTGCTCCTTCTCAAAACTCCGGAAGTCATTATCCGGAACGAGAAGCGCATGCTTCAAGAGGCCGTCGACGCACTCTTCGACAATGGCCGTCACGGTCGTGCCGTTACCGGTGCAGGCAATCGCCCGCTCAAATCTCTCAGCGACATGCTCAAAGGCAAAGGCGGACGTTTCCGTCAAAACCTTCTCGGCAAACGCGTCGACTACTCCGGACGTTCCGTCATCGTCATCGGTCCCGACCTCAAGCTCGGCCAGTGTGGTCTTCCGAAAAAGATGGCTCTTACCTTGTTCGAACCCTTCATCATCCGCCGCCTGAAAGAACTTGGCTACTGCCACACCGTTCGTTCGGCGAAGAAGATGATCGATCGCAAGACAACAGAAGTCTGGGATATCCTGGCGGAAGTTACCAAAGGACATCCGATCCTTCTGAACCGCGCTCCAACGCTTCACCGTCTTTCGATCCAGGCTTTCGAACCGAAGCTCATCGAAGGTTCCGCGATCCGCGTTCACCCGCTCGTTTGTACCGCTTACAACGCGGACTTCGACGGTGACCAGATGGCCGTGCACGTTCCGCTTTCCGTGGAAGCACAGATGGAAGCACGTCAGTTGATGCTTGCTCCTAACAACATCTTCTCGCCTGCATCGGGCCGACCCATCACCGTTCCTTCCCAGGACATCATTCTTGGAACTTACTACCTCACATGGGCAGGTATCCGCACCCAGGTAGATCGCGACAAACAAGAGCACCTGCCATTGTTTGAAAACTCTTCGGAAGTTGAGTTCGCCATCGCATCACGCAAGATCGATTACCACTCCTGGATCCGCATCCGTAACCAGGACTTCGGCAAGAAAACCGTTTATGGTGAATCCGATCTCAAAATCATCGAGACCACTCCGGGCCGTGTTCGTTTCAACGAAATTTGGCCAGCCGAACTCGGTTTCTACAACAAGACCGTTGGTAAGAAACAAATCGGTGACATCATCTGGCGCTGTACACAAGCCGCCGGTAAGAAGAAAACCGTTGAGGTTCTCGACAAACTGAAATCCCTCGGCTTCATGGAGGCCATGCGCTCCGGTATCTCCATCGGTATCGTTGACATGCTCATCCCCGAGGAGAAACCGGAAGTCATCGCCAAGGCCTACGAGGAAGTCGAAAAGGTTTCCAAGCAATACCGCAACGGTGTCATCACCAACGGCGAGCGCTATCAGAAAGTCGTCGACATCTGGACCCAAGCCACCGACACCATCGCCAACGCCCTCTATCGCAAGATCGAGTTCAACGAAGGCAAGAAAAAGGCATCGCCTTTGTTCATGATGGTCGATTCCGGTGCGCGGGGTAACAAATCCCAGATCAAACAGCTCGGTGGTATGCGCGGTCTGATGGCCAAACCATCCGGCGAAATTATCGAGCGTCCGATTATCTCCAACTTCCGCGAAGGTCTTTCCGTATTGGAATACTTCATCTCCACTCACGGTGCCCGTAAAGGTCTCTCCGATACCGCTCTGAAAACGGCTGACTCGGGTTACATGACCCGCAAGCTGGTTGACGTTGCCCAAGACGTGATCGTTTTCCAACAGGATTGCGGCACTGCCAACGGCATCAGCGTCGAAGCAATCTACGACGGTGACGAAGAAGTCGCATCCCTTTCCACCCGCATTTATGGCCGTGTGTCATGCGAGCAGGTCAAAGATCCGGTTTCCGGCGAAGTCATCGTGAAAATCGACGACGTCATCACCGAAGCCCAAGCCAACGCGCTTGAGAAAATCGGTCACGAGAAACTCAAAATCCGTTCCGTTCTCACTTGTGAAGCCGATCGCGGTTGCTGTGCGAACTGCTACGGCCTCAACCTCGCGACCGGACTTCCGGTCAAGATCGGTGAAGCGGTCGGCATCATCGCAGCCCAATCCATCGGCGAGCCGGGAACCCAGCTCACCATGCGTACCTTCCACGTCGGTGGTGTTGCCGCGGCAACCTTCAAACAGCCGATCATCAAAACCAAAAACGCCGGTCGTTTGGTTTACAAAGACCTCCGCGTCGTTCAAGACTCCGATGGTAACTGGGTGGCCCTCAACAAGAACGGTTCGATCTCGATCCGTGACAAAGGCGGCCTGGAACTGGAAAGCCACAACATCATCATCGGTTCGATCATCTCCACCAAGGACGGTGAGGAAGTCAAAAAAGGCGATACCGTTGTCACATGGGATCCATACAACGTGCCGATTCTCACCGAGAAAGCCGGTAAGGTTGAATTCCGCGACATGATCCTCGGCATCACCGTGGCTTCCGAAGTCGACAAAGAGACCGGCAAAAAAGGAACGATGGTCACCGAACACAAAGAGGATCTCCATCCTCAGGTTTGCATCACCGATCCGAAATCCGGTGAGGTCATCATCAGCTACTCCATTCCTGTCGGCGCTCACCTTTCCGTTAAAGAAGGAGAAACCATCACTGCGGGAACTCAGCTTGCCAAGACTCCACGTAAAGTCGCTCGCACCAAGGATATCACCGGTGGTCTTCCACGGGTCGCCGAACTCTTCGAGGCACGTAAGCCGAAAGAGTCCTGCGTCATCGCGAAGATCGAAGGCGAAGTTTCCTTCGGCAGCAATGTCCGCGGTAAGAAGAAAGTCATCGTGACCGATCCGACCACTGGCGAACAAGTCGACCACCTCGTGCCGATGGGCAAACACATCATCGTAACCGAAGGTGACAAAGTGAAGCGCGGCGACCAGATCACCGAAGGCCCTGTTTCTCCGGAAGACTTGCTCGAAGCCTGCGGCGCGACCGAACTTCAAGAGCACCTTGTTAACGAAGTGCAGTCCGTTTACCGCGTCCAAGGCGTGGAAATCAACGACAAGCACATCGAAGTCATCGTTCGTCAGATGCTCCGCAAGGTGAAAATCACCGATCCGGGCGATGCCGATCAGTTCCTCTGGGGCGATCAGGTCGAGCGCACGACGTTCAAGAAAGTTAACGCTGAAATCGTTGCCAACGGTGGTAAACCTGCCGAAGGCGAACCAGTCCTGCTTGGTATCACCAAAGCATCTCTTGAGACCGATTCGTTCATCTCCGCCGCTTCCTTCCAAGACACCACTCGTGTTCTTACCGAAGCAGCGACCCTTGGCCGCATCGACTACCTCACCGGATTCAAAGAAAACGTCATCATGGGTCACCTCATCCCAGCGGGCACCGGCTTCCATCACCACCGTGATTCGGAATTCGAGTTCACCGTGGAAGAGCCCGAGCCAATCATCGAAGCACCAGAAACCTTCGAAGACGAAGAAGACGTGGTCTCCGCGTAATCCTCTAACCCTCAAACCAAAAACCCCGGTTCATCGAAAGGTGACCGGGTTTTTTGTTTAACTGGAGAGCTTAGAGTTTAAAAATGCCGTCAGAGGCGAAGTGGCGTTTGCGTGTGATGAAACTTCCGGGAGTCCAAGCTCGTAGGCGGTGCGGCCGGCTTCGACGGCTTGTTTGAATGCGATAGCCATTTTCACGGGATCGGATGCGATGGCGATGGCGGTGTTGACCAGGACGGCATCGGCGCCGAGCTCCATGGCTTCGGCGGCATGAGATGGGGCGCCGATTCCTGCATCGACTACCACCGGAACTGTGGCTTGGGCGATGATGATGGCAATTTGTTCGCGGGTCGTGATACCTTTGTTAGAACCGATGGGTGAGCCGAGCGGCATGACGGTGGCGCAGCCACATTCCTGAAGACGTTTGGCCAAGACCGGATCGGCGTTGATGTATGGCAGCACAGTGAAACCTTCTTTCACCAGAATTTCCGCAGCTTTGAGAGTTTCGATGGGATCGGGGAGGAGGTAAGTGGGATCGGGATGGATTTCAAGTTTGATCCATTTCGGCAGACCGGCGGAGTGGGCGAGTCTGGCGAGACGGACGGCTTCTTCCGCATTCATCGCGCCGCTGGTGTTGGCGAGAAGGAGATATTTCTCGGGATCAACGAAATCGAGGATATTGGCGAAGGGATCGTTTTTACCTGTTAGATCGGCACGACGGAGGGCGACGGTGACGATTTCCGTTCCGGATGCGGCGAGGGCATCGCGCATGGATTCGTTGGACGGAAACTTGCCGGTTCCGAGGAAGAGGCGGGATGAGAAGGTGCGGTCGGCGATGGTGAGCATGAAGGGTTAGGGGAAGAGGGCTAAGAGTCTGAAAGTCGAAGGTCTGAAGGTCTGAAGGTCGGAGTTTGAATCGCTGGGGCGATTGGGAGAGAGGTCTAAAAGTCTAAGGTCTGAAGGTGTTGTTCATCAAACCGCACCAGCGGTTGTGGCTTTGACTTTAAGACTTTGGACTTTTGACGATCTAGATGATTGTTGAAGTTTTGGAAAGTTGCTGATCGAGCCAAATCTCGAATTCCGGATGGTTATTGAGATCGTATTGGTGGGTGATGAATCCAAAGTTTTTTCCGCCTTGGATGTTGGCGGGTAGGTCGTCGATGTAGAGAGTGTTTTCGGGAACGAGGGAGAATTTGTCGATAGCGTATTGGTAGATTTCGGGCTGGGGTTTGATGGCACCGATTTCATGTGAAAGCACGGCTCCGTGGAAGATCGAAAATTCCGGATAGGTTTTGAAAATCCATGGCGCATGCAATGCGTTGGTGTTGGAAAAAAGAATGAGGCGGTGGCCACCGTCGTGGAGCTGCCGGGCAACCTGCCACATCGGCTCGATGGGTGTGAAGATCCGGTTCCATGCTTCATGGAATTCCTGTGCCGATGCGGTTGTCTCGAGGGTTTTCATTGCCCACACGGTATAGTCATCGACGCTGATGTTTCCGGATTCGAATTCATCCTTGCGGGCGATCAGATTATCCAACGCCGCGCGAGGGTTCGGATGATCCGCCGGGAGAAACTTGCGGAGGGATGATTCAAAATCGAAGTCGAGAAGGACTTTGCCGATATCGATGAGAAAGTCTGGCATCTGTTTAAATTTCAAGGAAGAGGAAAACAATCAGATCTTTCCAAGGATGAATTGGGCGGATTGGATGGCTCCGTTGTTGCAGTTGTGATTGGCCAGATTGGTTTTCATTTCGCGCCAACCTTTGGCTCCGTTGTCGAGAAGTTGGTAGACTGCTTTGGTAAGATCCTTCGGGTCCTCGGCGAGGTCTCCCGCATGGAGTTGTTGGAGCAGTTCGAGGTTGCCTTCTTCTTGGCCCGGAACCAGGTGATGGATCAGCATCGGGCATTGGGCGGCGATGGCTTCGTGAACCGTCGCTCCTCCTGCTTTTCCGACCACCATGTGATGTTGGTTGAGCAGTTGCGGGACTTTCCGGGTCCAACCGAGGAGTCGGACACGTTTGGGGAAATCGGCCTTGATCTCGGTGGCGCGCGAGTAGAGCGAACGGAAATTTTTCCCCATCACGATAGTCAGGTGTACGTCGGGTGAGGCGTTCAGCAAGGCGCGCGAGTGGCGACGCACAAAGGGTTTCTTAGCCGTGGGGAAGTAGAGGATGCGGAAAGGCTTGCACGCGTCCTCACGACTCACCGGAGTGAGCGACGAAAACACAGGATTTACCGGGAATCCCGTGCTGATGATCTTTTCCTTGGGAATACCCCACTGATGCATTTTCCCGAGTGTGATTTGGTCCGAGACTAGGAAGAAATCGGTAGGGGCGCGCAGCCAGGAGGCGTTGATCTCGATCGAATCGGTCACGATCGTGAATACTGGTAAGGGTTTGCCGGTTTCCTTGAAATGTCGTTCGAGAAAGTAGGGATAAATCGGGTAAGTGGAGACGATGGCGTCCGGCTGGAACTCGTTGACCAAGGTTTGGAGAAAACTCTCGGGTTGGCGCATCAGCGGGAGGCTGGGCTGGGAGAAATCGCATTGGTCCGTCGCGCGGTAGATTTTCTCCCAAATCCTCGGGAAATGAGTGGTGACGAGCCGGTAGCCCCACTGGATGACAGCGGTGGAGTGCGGGGCGGACATGACGCAGGGGTCCGCGACGCGGGTCTCGACTCCCATTTTCTCCAGAGCGATGGCGAGGTTGCGCGCGGCGCTGTTGTGTCCTTCACCGAAGGCTGCAGTGACGATCAGTATCCGTTTTTTAGCCGACATCTTTGAATTCGTTGAAAGCATGCTAGAACAGAGTGTGGCATTGCGTCGATGGACTTTTCTGCTTTCCTTGAGTCGCCGATGCGAAAACACAAAAAAACCCCGGAACTCAGACAGGTAGAGGAGCTACCGAAGGAGGATTTGGAGTTATTGCCGGAAACCGAGCAGAAAAAAACGCGACTCGAAGTCAAAGACCGGAGTGAATTGAAATTCCGGAGTCATGAGCCGGTCTTGGTTGAAATGGATCAGGTCGAGGATATTTCGCCGGAAGATGATTGGGACACTGAATCCCCTCAGCGGAGAGATCTTGGTTGGTGGATCGCCTTGGGAGTCGCTGTTTTGGTTTGCACCATCTGGTTGACCATCGAGCTCAACAAGAGTGGTCCGGTGGCTGCGGCCGTGGGTCAAAAGGTTGGAACTGCCGAAACGAAAGAGGAGAGAGACGAGCGTGAGGCGAAGGAGACAATCGCGTCAATTTACAGGGTGGTTAATCTTTTCTATGCCGCTGATACACCGGATGAAATGATCCAACAGGTTAGACATCCAGAACGCGTTCGTCCGCTGATGGAAACGCATTATAGCAGAAAACCTCTGAGAGCGTCGGCGGTTTCGTTGGTTGAGGGAATGAATCCATTGACGATTGGCACACGTAGTGACTTTTGGGTGGTTCAGACCCGTCATGAATCGGGGGATCAAGGCAAGGCGGTAGTTGAGGTTTTAGGGCCGCATCATGTCAAAGTCGATTGGGAAACCCATGTGTGTTACCAACCGATGGAGTGGGATGATTTTGTGAAAAACCGACCCGCCAACTATCGCGGAGACTTCCGGGTCTATGTGGAGCGGGATGATTTCTATAACTATGAGTTTCAGGACAATCAAATCTACCAATCCTACAAACTCAGCACCCTGAACAGCCACGAGATTCTCTACGGATATGTGAAGCGGGATAGCCCTGCTTATCGTTTGATCGAGGAGTCGTTGCTTCAAAACGACGGGCGACCCGCTCCGATGATGTTGCGGCTCCATCTGCCTGAAGGATTGGAATCAAAGAGCGGGGTCTCGATTGAAAAAATCATGACACCGCGCTGGTTGGTGATAGATGAAAAGGAAGTGGCGGAATAATGGAAGAACGCGGAAATATCGGAGGATTCAAGAGGACGTGCTGCAGGGTGCTGTTCGGCATCGGCTTGTTTTTCAGCTATCAATTCGTCACGGCATTGTTCCGGCTCAGCGGCGGATCCGGTTCCATGAAAAACAAGTTCAGCGCACTGGCGCAGGACAAATACATGGATTTCCTGGTCATCCAGAATCTCTACGTGCTGCTGGGTTATGGATTGCTAGCGCTGATGTTCACCGCGGTTCTCTCGCCTCTGGTGGATTGGGTTTTGAGAAAGAAAACGCAGCGGGTGTGGTGGCTGGAAGTTACGGTCGCACTATTGGGGAGTTTTCTGCTGCATGGTTTCTTTGTCATGCGTCTGGTGAAGACCCGACCCTATTTCCTGGATGATGCGAAGTTCGGGCATTGGTATTTCGAGGTTCTGAATGTGGTGCCGGATGTGGCGAAACCTTTGGTCTATGTTTTGATCTTCACGGTATTGCCTCTCGCTGTGCTGGCATACGTCATCCGGTGGTATTGGAAACGTTTCTCCATCAAGGGCAGGGTAGGGATGGGGGTGTTCGCTGCATTCCTTGTCGCTTTGGTTTTCTGGAAATGGGATGTCTCTCCAACTCACAAGGAACTTGCGCAGCCTGATGATCCGAACAAACGCTGGAACGTGATCATTATCGGTTCGGATTCCCTGCGCGGGGACAAACTGGGCTATGCGGGATACCGTCCGCGGAGAAGCGATGGTGCGGCAGCGGCGGGGGTTTCTCCCAACATCGATGCCCTCGCGAAGGAAGCGATCAATCTGTCCCACTGCTACACTCCCATCGCTTCCACCCTGGAATCCGGCACCAGCCTGATGAGCTCGCAGTATCCGCATACCCATGGCTTGCGGCAGATGTATCCGAGTGAGGAAACCGTGAAAACCGCAAAGGCCGCCATCACGCCCATGGCCGAGGTTTTGCGGAAAACAGGGTACGATACCGCCGCGATCGGGGACTGGTGCGCGGGTTATTACGAACTGATGCCGCTCGGCTTCGAGCATGTATCGGTCTCCAGTTTCGATAATTTCAAAATCTACATGAGCCAGGCGGTGATTTTGGCACACTTCGTCATCCCTTTGTATTTCGATCATGAGATCGGTTATGAAATTTTTCCCCAACTCCAATCCTTCGCCCAGTTCGTGACACCGAAAGTGGTAACGAATCGGGTCAAGGACCGGCTCAACAAGGTCGCTCAATCCGGCCAGCCGTTTTTCTGGCATGTCTTTTATTCCTGCAATCATCTGCCATACCGGAATCCCGAGCCGTATTCGAGCATGTTCACGGATCCGGATTACAGTGGGCCTAATAAAAACGGAGTTGCTTTTGATATCGATGAATTCATTGGTGGCACCGATCTCGAGGACAAATGGAAAGCTCTGCCGGAAAAGGAGATCCAGCAGATCCGCGACCTTTATGACGGGTGCACGCGGATGTTTGATGATCATGTCGGCGAGATTCTGAATGAGCTGGAGCGCAGTGGTCTCGCGGATCGCACCATTGTGGTCATCACTGCGGATCATGGTGACAATTTGTATGAAGAGGGAGTGACCTTGGGTCACGGTTTGACGTTCAACGGCGGATTGCAGGCAAACCATATCCCCATGTTGATTCGTATTCCGGGCGCTGAATCGAAAACAATTTCCGAGCAAATCAACATGATCGATCTCATGCCAACACTGGCAGATTTGTTAGAAGTGAAAAAACCGGGAAACTGGGAGGGTCAAAGCTTTTCAGGATGGCTGGACGGCAGCGAAGTTCCCAGACATCGCGCGTTTTATGGTGAAACGGGATTTCCCTTCATCCAGTTCAGGGTGAAAGGCATCGAGCGACCCAAATTGCCACCGATGGACGAGATGACGAAAATCGAGGACTCGTTCAACTATCAGTTCGTGCTGAAGCAAGAGTATGAAAATCCGCTGGTGCAAGCCAAACAACGCTGTCTCGTCAGTGCGAAGTGGATGTTGATCTGCACGCCGACGATTGAGGGAAAACGTCACTTCGGTTTGTTCGCCCGTGAGGGAACCGGCTTCGGTTTGGAAGATGTTTCATCCCAACATCCTGAAGTCACCCAAGCCATGCGCATTGCTTTGGAGAAGTGGTTGGATGAGAAAGAGGAGATGACCTTGGAAGAAATTTTTCCGAGTGGGGAGTAGGAAGAGGTTCTTGGTTCACCGAATTATCGATCACTGTGCGGGGATGCGGATTCTGGATGGGGAATAGCCGGGCGCTTCTGCGGAAATTTCCCATGCACCGCCGGGTTCGAGATTTTTTTGTGGGGCGAGTTGGAGCGTGCCTTCAAGTGCGCCGCTGGTTTGGGTGTTTCCGTTGGATAAGGCGAGGATGGCTGTGATGAGTTTG
>CBFGOP010000089.1:0-10091 GCA_965650415.1 uncultured Prosthecobacter sp.
TGGATAAAGAATGGGGCTTCAAACGCGATTCCAGTCCGGTTGCCGTGGCGGATTGTCACGAGTTTGTCCGTTTGAAATCCGGAAACCAGATTCTTTGCACGACGGAAACTGCGAACAACTTGATCGAGTTTTCTCCCGATGGGAAAGTTATCCGCACTTTTGGAACCACCTATCCCGGGATCCATGGGTTGAATTTGTCAGAGGAAAACGGTGAGGAGTTTCTCTGGCTAACGGACACCAAGCGCCGCATTGTGGTGAAGATGGACATGGCCGGAAAAGAGATCATGACGCTCGGCTGGCCCAGGGAGTTTGATAAGTATGATAAGGAAGAAGGGTTCTGTCCCACCGAGACCGCTGTGAATCCGGCGAACGGTGATTTGTATGTCGCTGATGGCTACGGCAGAGATTACCTGCTGCATTACACCTCCAAAGGTGAATTCAAAGCGGCCTACAAGCACGAGGGTTTCAAATGCATTCACGGGGTGGCTTTTGACAACCGGGATGCGGCTAACCCAAAGCTTCTTGTTACATCACGTGCTGCGAACAAACTTTTCTCGCTTTCCCTGAACGGCGAATATCTAGGACATGTCGATCTGCCGGGTGCGTGGATTTGCAGACCGGTGATCAAGGGTGAGAACGTTTTGTTTGCCGTGATCAATTCGGGACGTTTGAAATGGGGGCAGGATTTCCGAGGGTTTGTGATGGTTTTGGATAAGAACAACCAACCGGTTTCACTGATCGGCGGCCAGCCGCCAGTGCCGAATGCCGAAGGTGAAACGGCTCTTTATCGCAACATAGAACCCAAACCGTTCCTCAACTGCCATGACGTCAGCTTCGATCAAGAAGGTAACCTTTATGTGGCTCACTGGGCTTCCAAAAAGACCCATCCGTTCAAATTAGTGCGAGCATGACAATCCGGCGGGTTTATGGATGAATGATCTTCTCCAGCGTCTGTGCCAGAAGATCTGCCGATTCCAGTGTGCCGGCTTGGGGAGTCCCCGGTCGCACTGGCTTGGTCTCCGCATGGATCGCCTCCAGGTAAGTCTTCATCCTCAGCCGGATTGCATCGATCCTCGTTTTCTCTAACAAATGATCCATGGCTTCGAGATTTGCTGATTCGGCATCGCCGAAATATGAGATGAGGGATTGTGCCATCATCCAGTGTCCGGAGGAATCCGGGTGGACGCTGTCCTTTTGAGTGGTGAATTCCGGATGCTTGGCTTTTGCCTGATCCACCTTTGTGCGCATTTGCGAATGCAGATCGACCACATGCCAGCCTTCCTGGCGTTGTTTGACCAGCCAGGCAGAATATGCGGAAAGGACACTGTCGTAATCGAATCCGCTTTTCCCGTGATGATCGTAAATCGGCGGAGTCACATGCAGGATCTCTGCGTTGCGTTTCTTGGCTGCTTCACGCAGGAGCAGGATGCCATCTCTGAAGCGGGTGAATCTTTCCTCATTCAATTCCTTATATATCCCACAATTCATTCCATAGCAGGCGATGATGAGATCGGGCTTGGTTTTTTCAAGAACCCTCTCCAATCGCTCGTGCAGCCAAGGTCGTGGAAAGCGACCGTTGGCATGGTTTTCTTCGCTCAGGCCTGAGATGGTCTCGCTGGCAAGACCGGCGTTGATTATTTTGATACGCTTGTCGGGATATTTTTTCACCAACCATGCGTCGAAAGCCGCCACGTAATCTCCAGTCTGTGTAATACTGTCACCGAGGAAGAGAATGGTTTTTTTGGAGTCTAACAATGAATCAGAAGCATTTGTTTCCGAGACCATCGAAATGATCGAGAAAAGTAGTAAGGCAACGACTCGGCTTCCTCGTGAAAAGTTCAACCGGTAAAGACGAGATGAGTCCTTGTTTCTGTGACCCTCTTTACTGCGCATTCGTTTTAACGTGCTAGAGTTTCTCAACCTTGAAATCCTTGTAGATCGCCTGTTTGGTGGACATGTGACGGATTCCGATCCGACCTTTGGTGATCTGTTTGACTTCGTATCTGTCATCAATGTTTCTGGTGTCCCAGGTGTGATCAATGGTTGGTTCTCCCGTAGAAGTATCGATGATCTTGAATGACAGCATCGGATCACGTTTTTCCACCACAATCTGATAGGTTTTGCCCGGAACGATTTTTTCCTTATACTCAACAATGGGGTCGATAAAGCTATTATTGGCGTATGCGTTGCCCTGCTTATCGAACCAAGGATAGCGTTTGCAGCGGACATTTTCACGTATGCTGAGGCTGAGCAGATTCATATTTTGGAAGTATTTGTCCATTGCCGGAATGCTGCGTATTTCATTCCACTTTGAGATATCTGCGTCGTATGGCTGCGTGCCAATGCCCTGTGCTTGAACGTAAAGCAGAATGGCACCCATCGAGTGTGGACCATCTTTGTCGACAGGCGTCCATAGGTAGGAAATACGGATGTTTCCCTCAAATTCCCGCTTGGTCCAGAGCACCGCGTGGTGTGCGTGATATTCTTCCGGATCCATCCTCTTGGTGACCGTGCCACCGGCGTAAAAGAGCCCTTCATCGCGATGTTCGAGAGTGGCTTTTTCTCCGTCCAAAAACCAGTTTTCCTGCCAGTTGGTGAGCATGGAGTCCTGGAAGAGGATTTCAGATCCGTCGCCGCTGCTTTCCTTGGTGGTTTCTTGTTTTTCCGGAGAGCAGTTGGTCAGGGAGTGAAGTGCGAGGAAGCTCAAAAAAAGAAGGCCTTTGCGCATGTGTTTTTTCATGAGTTTGGTGATGCGGATTATTTTTGTTTCAATACATGATCGGCCTTGTCCTTGCCTATCCGGTCGATGAGTTGTTGGGTGTAGAGGCTCGAAGGCTCCACGGGTGCGCCTGGGCTTTCGATGTGTCCGTTACCCATGAGAGCGAAGCCGTAATATTTGCCTTCCTGCGGAGTTTGCCAGTAGCCGGCACGGTCATTGGAATATTTGAGGGCATCAGTGCCGGTGCTTTCATCAAAAGTGCCACGAAAGCCGATGGCAAAGTTGTTTTCGCCATCCGTTTCAGGATCGAACACGACAATGCTTTTCGCATCACAATTCCAGAACATGGTGTTTGCTGCCGCCCAACCGTGTCCGCTGCCGGAATCTCCACGGTTGATGGCTGCGAGTGTGCCGTCTTTGGTGATAATGTTATCGTAGAGAATACCGGTTGACCAACGATGGTGCGGCTCGGATTGGCCTCCGCGAATGGCGGTGCAATTCACAAATGCAAACGGTCCAGTCTCTCTGGAGCCGATGGCAAAATCATGTCGTCCGTCCTCAGAGAAACAGTTGTAAAACAGATGGAGGGTTCCGCCTGCGATATTGAAGGCGTAACGTTTGCCTCCTCTCACTGGCCCGACGGGTTTGAGGCATTTGGTATCGCGCACGGTGATTTGGCGAGTGTCCTCGCGAGTCACTACAGCGGCGAAACTGACATGTTCTACGGTTACATTTCGCACCCAGCTGTCAGTTGCAGCCTTGACTTCGATGGCGCTTTCGAAGTTGTGGAAATTGGTCGTCTTGGCGTTTTCCGTGACCGAGGTGTCGTAATTCGAGACAACACGTAAAAACTCCACCCCGGAGTGCGTGCCCAATGAGGAAGTGTCGACTTTGTAGACGTCTCCACCACCGTGTTTTTTCTCGAACGATTGCGGCAAGACCGCATCGATGGTGACCTGATTGCCTTTGATCGCGACAATCTGACGGAGGTGCTTGAACTGGTATGATTTTGGCACCCAGGGCTTTTTGCTCATACCTTCTTTTCCACCGCGAATGTGGCGCAGTCGCTCACCCATGCCGAGATCATCGATCCATTGTTGGTTGACGGTTTTTCTAACAAAAACAAAATCTCCTTCTTTGAACTGGCTCGCGTCCGCGAGGTTCAATTGTTTGCTACCTGAAGGAACGTAAGCATCAGTCAACCTGACGCTGCTCGCTTCACCCACAGGATCGACTTTTCCTCCCGGTTCTCCGATAGAAATTGCGGTCTGTTCGGTCTGGGTGCAGTTCATGATCAGCACGGTTCCATCGAGTCCGTCGCCTTCGCCACGGAGGATCACGCCGGAACGAACCTGCAAATTGCCATTCACATGATAAGTTCCTTTTTTGAGTAATACCGCACCGCGAATCCCATTCGTGTCTGCTCCCATGGTCGCGACTTGATCGATTGCAGCCTGGATCTCCTGGCGTCTGTCTGCACCTTGAGGATAAGCCATGTTTGCTTTTGGAACTGCTTCGCCAGTGGCTGGTTCCAAAGTCACTACTGCCGGAACATCGGGAATCGGAACTTCGCTTCTCTTGTAGCCGGTATATGACCCATCCAACAAGGTGTCTCCTTTATCGGTGTAGGGTTTGTAGACGATTCTGCCGTTCGCTCCCATGGAAACCAGGGGGGCTCTTGGATTGGTGGTGAACTCATGTTTTTCAATCTTTTTGGGACCAGGCTTCACCCAAGATTCAAGTCCCTTGTCACGGCCAGGCGTGGTGCTTCCCGGGCATCTTGAACAAAGTTCGGATCCCGCTGCCTTCAATTTGCCGAGAGTGGTTATCGGGATTTTGGCCAGTTCCGCAGGATCTTTGGTGAGACGCCTGCAGCCTTCCACATGCCCACGTTTGACTCCGTCCCAATAGACCTTTGTGTCGTCGGGTAGCTCGGCAACTGCTGGTGTAAGAGAGCTTAGCAACAGGGATGCGATTGCAAAAGCCGGTATGAATAACCGATGCGGGTGACGGGCTTCTATTTTTTTCATGTGATTTTTTTTGAATAGGATTGGGATATTTAGCCAAGTGCTTCTGTCAGAGAATCAACTCCTCGGTTGGTTCGGGAAAGATGGCTTTGACGGAGCCCCATGAATCTATTTCTGCTCACCAAGATGAATCAGGCTGCGATTCTTGCGGAACGCTTTCAGGTAGTGCGAATGAAGCGTTGCGAGTCTTTTTTCATACTCGCTGTTGGCCTCAGCCTTTTTGCCTTCATTCAGAGTGATACACAGGGCATCGATCATCCCGCTCTTGAAGGCTTCCAGCATGTAAAACCGGTCGCCTGCCGAGCCGTATTGGTGGTTGCCGTCTTCCGTTGTGGTTGGCTTCAAACGGGCTTGTGCGGGGCTTTCGATGTGTCCCGAGTAGATCATCTTTTTCTTTTTCCCAACCTGCACTTTCTCGGTTGAGCTGCGATAGACGGCGTTGGCGACGGCCGTCATGAAATTATCGTCGATGCCGACGTCTGGTGTCGATTCATAGATACACAACGCTCCTTGCATGGTGTGCGAATAGTGCCCCCTATCTTCCGCTCGTTTGTAAATTTTGCTGCCATCCACAATCTTGGGATTCGTTTCTGGCTTGTAGGGGTAAACAAAGTGTTTCTCGCCCTCGGGTGTGGTGACCAGGTCAGCAATTTTGAACCAGTATTTGATATATTCCCGGACCACCTTGCGGTAGTGATCGATGGTTGGCTGATGCTCTTTGGTGTTTTTGATCGTCTGCAGATCTTCCAGTGCTGCCGTCATCATCGACAGGGTGCCAATACCGTTCATGGATCGGTTGAAGGCACGTGTTCTGAAATCGTCAGCGAGTTTTTGAGGGATACCCATTTCAGAATCGAGCTCACTGTCTCCCTCACAGGTCGGCTTCAGCACCGAACGCATCGTTTTCAGGAAAGTTTCCGCTTCATCGATGTCTTTTTGGCTGACTGCGCTGGGATTTTTCTTTGCCAATTGCAGCGTGATTCGTGCGGTGACGGCCATGGAATACATGAAAGGCATTCCCTCGGGATCGCTCGCCTTGAGTTGTGCCACAGAAGGGTATCGAAGGGCGAGTTGGTTGTAATGCCGTGCGGACTCCAGAAGTTTATCAAGGATGCGTTTGTCACCGGTGGAGCGGTATACCTTGTAGAATTGCAGCCAATTTCTCACGGGGAAGAAATAGCGCATGGTTACAAAACTTTCGGCGGTGGCCACCGGATCGGTGAATTGAAGTTCCTGGATTCCGTTGGGCATTCCAAGGGTCTCCAAGATCAGAATTTCCACTTCTTCTTTTGATGGCAGTTGTTCGGTTGAGAACGGTTTTGGGCTCCATCCCGCGGGAGCGACGAACGGCTGGGAAGAACCCAGTTTTTTCCACTCTTCATCGGAAACGATGCCACTGCTTGGCCCCCTCTCGACGCAATGCTCACAGAAAGGATATCCGGCAGCGGTGGCTTCTTTCAAGGTGGTGCGTGGGTGGTTTGCCTCAGGCCAGTAGCGATGGCATCCCGGCAGGTGTCTCAATCTTCTTTTGTTCTCCGGTTCACCGCTGACGATGCTGTCTTCCGAGATCTCTTTTTTGGGATGCTTTCTCTTGTAGCCAATCAGGCAGCAATTTTCTCGTCCGGATTGTCCCGCTTCTCCAATGCGGTATCCGGCTTTGTCAGCTTCTTCCAAGGTGATCGTCTGTTTCTTTTCCTTGAGTAAAACTGCAGGACAATCTTCCGCATGCACACGGAACCACAATTTGTCGATATAGACCTTGGTTTCCGGGCTGTATTCCACGCTAGGGGAATCGCTTTCTTCTTTTTTCTTTGATGAGGACTCGCTTTTTTTGCCCTTTCCGGGTGTCGTGCTTCCTGGGCATCTTGAGCAAAGCTCAGCTCCACCTGCTTTCATTTTACCGAAGGTCGTCACGGTTATCTTGGCGAGCTCAGCAGGATCTTGGGGCAGACGTCTGCAACCGTCGACATGTCCTCGCTTGCCGCCGTCCCAATAAACTTTCGCATCATCTGCCAATTGCGCATGGGATAGCATGGCGGAGAAGATCAGCAGCAGTGCCGTTGTGTAGCGTTTCGGTGAAAAATTCATGGTGTGTTGGTGTTTTAGAAGTTTGGTTTTTGGTTGTTTCGAATCCTTGATCAACGCTTGGATCCGAGTCGGGGGGGTGATGCAGCCATCAAGGCTCAAAAAGGTGGTAGGGGAAGGGTTTTAGGTGAATGATAGGTTGAGCACTAGTAATGAAGTTGCATGCAACGGCTACCATGGAAAACAAAACCGCGCAACTTTATTTCATGGATATTTGATGGGTTCCGGCTGAACCGATGACAGGAACACAACAGCAAGTAACCGGAGGCGATGGAAAGCTTTCAGGCGCGGCAGTGCTGAAGGTTGATACGTTTTTTTCAATAGCTCATCCATTGCGGCATGATTTGAGCTTTTCGTTGAATTTTAGAGCATGGTGACCATGGCGGTGTGCCTTGAATGCATGGGATTCGATAAAAAAATCCGATCTTCTCATTTTTCTAGTTGTATTGGGGAGGGGGTGGTCTAGTTTAGTTAGATAATTTGCATGCAAATGCATCTTTGAGATATCCCAAACCCATGAAGCCCTCCTATTTTTCGAGATTCATCTTCGTATCTGTCACTTGCGCTATGGTGAGCTTTTTATCGGCGGCTTATGGCCAGACGAGTTTCAGCTGGAAAGGCACAATCAATACGCTCTCCCTGATCCCAGAGCCCTCTTCGACAGCATTGATCGGTTTGGGCTTGGTATCGCTGTTGAGTATTCGTCGCAGAGCCCGAGCTTAAGCTCGGATTTCATCAAAAATCTGGTTTACAGATGGGTAACCGAAGGTTAGAAGTTCAACGACTTGCATGCAAATGATGTGATGATTTTCATCTAGCTAGAGTCGTTCGTTATTTTGAAAACCCACAGGAAACCCATGTTCCGTCTCAATCACAGACGCATCAAAGAAGCGCACTCGGGCTTTGCCTTGGTTGCGACTCTGAGCATGATGGTGATGTTATCCGTTTTGGCGGTTGGGATGCTGGAGTTATCCAAAGTAACGCTTCGGAATACTTCGCATGACAAACTCCAAGCGGAAGCTCGCGCGAATGCGAGAATGGCGCTGATGGTGGCGATCGGGCGCTTGCAAGAATTGGCGGGTGATGATCGGCGTGTGACTGCGGCCGCTGATATCCAGATGGATGAGGCCAGTGAGCACGGCAGCCGTTACTGGACGGGTGTCTGGAGCAATGCCGCAGGAGATGCGGCGGGAGAAGAGATTTATACCAAAACACCCGAGGCGCAATTTGAAGGCTGGCTCGTCAGTGGAGCGGACGAAGATCCCGAAAATTCCGACAGCACGTCGATTTCGCTCGATACGAGTGTAACCTTGGTCGGCGCAGGCACGGCGGGCAGTGTGGTGAGGGAACATGTTTCCGTTCCGTTGGTTGAGGTTGTTTCCGCCGTTCCGAACATGACAGGTCGTTACGCGTGGTGGGTGGGTGACGAAGGGGTTAAAGCCCGTGGAAATCTCCCGTCGAGCGGAGATTCCGATGTTGCTGCGACAGATCTGACTCTGGGCCAACGGGGTGGGGGATGGGAAGTTTTGGATGGGATGGAAAACTATCCGGAGCGCGGCGCGGAGAACGAGGCTGTATTGTCGCGGGTGTTCACCCTGCAAAGCATGTCCGTGGCAGTTCCTGCCGTCAGTGAGACGATGCCCAAACATTTCCATGAATTCACGGTCGACTCCTGCGGCTTGCTGACGGACACGCTCCATGGTGGGCTGCGCATGGATCTGACTCCCTATCTTGAAAACGGTTTCCCTGCCAGCGCTGCGAGTGCTTCTTTTCCAAATGCTCCTGTCGCGGGAAAAAATATGATTCCTAGCTCAGTCGCGCCCAATATTTTAGGGCCTAAATGGGATCGCCTCCGCGCTTTAAAAACCATGAGGCCGCCGGTTGGAGGAAATCTAACAGTGACTGTCGGCAATGGCAGTGAACAACCAGATATCGCGCCCATCTTGTTGGATGTTCGTTTGTTGCTGGGAACGAAAATTCTCAGTGTTCCCGCGCAGCCGAATATGTTTATCCCATATCCATGTGCCAAAATCTCTGTGGCACTGGCAAATCCTTACCCCTATCCCCTGAGATGGACGCAAAACCTGGAGTTGGAATTTTATCTCGCCAGTGGCAACGGCTCTACCACCCTCTGGAATCCCAACGCAACTCCTCCCGCAACCCATAGAAAACGATTTTTACCCCGGAAGAATGTCTCCGAACCGTCGGTTCTCGGAGGAGCTGTGTTCACCATTCCGCCGGGAGTTCTGGCTGCTGGGGAAGCGCAGGCCTACACTCAGATTGGTGCGGTCAATCGTCCCAACACCGTTTCTACCGTAACGGTTCCATTGGGCGCATTTCTCTCCAGCTCGCCACTCGACTACAGAAATTCCATCATCCTTGAAAATCCTGCCGTCTTCACCGCTCCACATGATTTGGAAATCATTGAAGAACAAAATACATCGGTATTGGGAATCGAGTTGCGAGGCGGAGCAAGTATCAGTGTTCTTCGTAGAATTGAAGGTTTGGAGATCAATAATGCCAATGCTCGGTATACGCGTCGCAGGATCAACGCTGCACAGATCACTACCATGACTGAGCCGTTTCCGATCCAGCTTTACAGTTTTTCCTTAAGTCAGCCGGGAATGGATTACGGCTCACTTCTTCCGACAACAGACCAACTCGGTGTCCGCAATTCGACGTTGAGAACCTTTATGGATTTCAACCTCCGAGCGCAGAATTTTCCACGCCCTATCGCTGGTTATCTCACTCCTCCCTATTTCATGGAAACCATGAACAGCACGGCAGGCCTGCCTTTTGTTGCTCCGGGTGGAGATACAGGTAGCGCATTTTCGAAGAATTTGGCTCTTTCGCCACTTCGGTGGGGATATTCATCCACCAGTGGACCGAGGAAAACCGTCTTGTTCTCGGCACCCAAGCAGATCGTCTCTCTCGCCCAATTTCAACACGCGGATTTGACTGCCGATGACCGTTTTCGCTCGGTATCAATCCAGCCGGGTAACGCTTTTGGAAATTCTTATGCGCCGCATCTTGTGAAGCGCAGGCTCAGCATGGAAACCCGCTATGACTACACCATCCGGGGAAGCACCGTAGCGCCATTGGCGACACCTAACCGTTACTATGACATGTCCTATTTGCTGAATGCGTCGCTGTGGGATTCATTTTTCATATCAACGATACCGACCACAGGTGACATCACACCCCAAAATCTTCGTATCAGAGAGATGCTACCTGGTGTGCCACCCGAAGATATGCGCAAC
>CBFGOP010000090.1:0-10059 GCA_965650415.1 uncultured Prosthecobacter sp.
TTTTGATTTATCAAAACAAACTTTATCCTCCCATCCTGCACTTTTTCATCTAATCTGCATCCATGCGTATCGCTGTTTATGCCGGCTCTTTCGATCCACCGACCAATGGCCATCTCTGGATGATCCAGCGCGGCTTGGAAATGTTTGATCGCCTGATCGTCGCCATCGGCAGCAATTCCGCAAAAACCTATTCCTACTCGGTCGAGGAACGACTCGAAATGTTACGCGCTTCAGTCCCTGCCAGCGACCGTCTTGAAATCGATCACTTCGACAACCGTTACCTGGTCGATTACGCGAAGAAAAAAAACGCGACATACATCCTGCGAGGCATCCGTTCCCCGAATGATTACGAATACGAACGGGTCATGCGTCACATCAATGCCGACATGGCACCGGAAATCACCACCGCTTTTCTCATGCCGCCCCGCGATGTCGCGGAACTTTCCTCCAGCATGATCAAATCACTCACCGGTCCCGAAGGCTGGGAGGAAACCGTCAAACGCTACGTCCCCGACGAAGTGTTCAAGGTGCTCAAACAGGGGAAGTAGCTGAAAGGTAGGGTGGCATCGCGCGCAGCGAGATGAAAAAATCTTATTGGATGAATCCAATGACTCCATTGTTTTACGCGGCGCCCTCGGCGATGGCGCCCGACAGAACCTACTCATGCTCCGCCAGATACCGCTCGGCTTCGAGCGCGGCAGCACAACCTTGGCCCGCAGCCGTGATCGCCTGGCGGTAATAATGATCCGCCACATCACCGGCGGCAAAGAGCCCGGGAGTTTTGGTTGCGGTCCGACCCGGCACTTGGATAATGTAGCCGTTTTCATCGAGATCCACCAAGCCACTCACGAAACTGCTGTTAGGCACGTGACCGATCGCCACGAATACGCAGTCGACTTGAAGTTCACTCTCCGAGCCATCGACCAAATTTTTCAATTTGATCGCGCGCATTTCACCTTTTTCATTTGTGAGATACTCTTCCACCCCGCTGTTCCAAACCGGTTGGATCTTCGGATTTTCCAGAGCGCGATCGGCCATGATTTTGGAAGCACGGAGTTCGTCGCGGCGGTGAATCAGATACACCTTGCTGGCAAAACGGGTCAGGAAACCCGCTTCCTCACAGGCGCTGTCGCCACCACCGATGACCGCAACCGGCACATCGCGATAAAACGCACCGTCACAGGTCGCGCAGGAGGTCAGACCACGTCCGATCAATTCCTTTTCATTCGGTAGCCCAAGATGTCTTGGCGCCGCACCCGTTGCGATGATCACGGTTTTCGATTTCAAGGTCTCACCGCTGAGATTCACATCGAAACTGCCATCGGCGTTCCTGGAAATCGACTCAACGGTCGCATACTGAATCCGGGTTCCGAATTTCTCCGCCTGCTTCTGCATGTTCATCATCATTTCAGGGCCCATGATTCCCTCGGGAAATCCGGGAAAATTCTCCACCTCTGTGGTGGTGGTTAACTGACCGCCCGGCTGAGTGCCGGAAATCATCAAAGGGTTCAGATTTGCGCGTGCGGTGTAAATGGCGGCTGTATATCCGGCACAGCCGGTTCCGATAATGATGACGTTTTCCATGAGTGATTGGGAGTGTGACTGCGGCGGATTATTCCGATCGCATGCCGCAAGAGTCAACCGCCGTCATCAAACAATTATCAAATAAATGAACCTGTCCCGAAAGAACCCGCCCTATGTGTCGTAAACGTCATCCGAAATTGCTCAGGCAAGCTTAAGTAATCTCGGTAAAAACCCATCTAGCCTTAACAACCCCCAGCAAGATGAAAATGATCCTAGACAAACCAACACTCCCGAAGTTCGAGCCCAATCTCGAAATCTCCCAATCCAAGCAGCCTGAAAAAAATTGGGATACTCTCGCGGTTGCCCGCCTGATCAAGGAGAACTCCACCTCCGAAACCTCTCCAGCCTTTCTTTATCTCGGACGCCAGGAAGCCATTCTGCTCCGCGACCACCTGGCGAATGCTTTCGGAGGCGCATCTGTCGTCACCTTGAACGAAATGTATTACATGGGACTCAAAGTCGTCACTGTGGATGCCGACAGCTACCTCCAAACCGGCGGATCCAAAATCATCCGTAGCACCTACCTGCCTTCTCCGCTCATGCTGAGTGCGTCGTGAGAAAGTGAGTGGAAGTGATCTCTTTCATGTGGCTGGAACATCTTGTTCCAGCCCGTCTAGGGGACATTCTGTCCCCTTCTTCATCGGCAAGCGAAAACAAAGCCACGTCCGAGATGTCTCGCCTTCGAAGTAGCGATTTCAAATCGCGGTTCCTTTCTCGGTGCAGCCACACTGATCACTGCTTACTCGGCACTTCTCTCACTCCACATCAATCACCACCAGCGTCGTATCATCGATACCTGAGTTCTCAATCGCACGCTTGAGCAAAACCTCTGAAACTTGCTCCGGAGTTTTACTCTCATGCAAAGCCTCCGCGATGTGCCTTTCCCACACACCATCGATGAGTCCATCCGAGCAGACGAGAAACCGGTCACCTTTCTCATAAGGCACTGCGGCGAAATACGGACAAACGGTTAGATGTCCACCACCCACCACCTCATACAATGCCGCGCGTCGCGGATGACAGCGATACTGCACTTCATGAATCTCCCCACGTTTCCAAGCCGACCATGCCGAAGTATGATCTTTGCTCAACTGCTCGGTCTTGCCACCTCGGCACCGATACACCCGCGAATCTCCAACATTCGCCAGATACATGTTCTCCGGTGTGAACCACACCAACGCCAGAGTCGCAGCCATGCCTTTCACATCCTCCGCTTTCGATCCCGCCTCGTTGATGTGCTGGTGAATGTCTTTGAGCGCGCATTCCAAATGCGAAATCGAGTCAGGGAAAAATCCCGAGGCCGCCGCTTTGAAGGTTTCCGGAATCGCGATCGCCATGCGCTCCAGAATCAGGGCCGATGCGAGATCGCCCGCGTTTCCGCCACCCATGCCGTCCGAAACCGCAAACACCATATCCTGATTCGCAACCGAACCCTCACCGGTTTCTCCCAACACTTTTGCGCCTTCCAGATTGGAAGAAAACACGATCCATGAGTCGTCGTTCCGCGGCTTGCGTGTTCCGCTGACAGAAGCACCCGCCCAACGAATAATATCTTGCTGCGTCACGATTAAGGGTTTTTGGAAAGATTCGGATCCGGTAAAATTTCCGCAAGCTCGAAATCGATGATGCAGAACCGGCCCAGCTTGTCCGAATACGTGATATTGCGCGGCTCCGCATCAAGATGCCGCACACCATAATCCTTTTCCAAATCCGCAAACAACGAGTCCGCCTTTTCCTTCGAGATGTTCGGCGCAGGTCGGCCACAGTTGGTCGATACGAAATAAAACTCCTCCGGATGCTCTTCCAAAACCTTCGGCACATACGGACAACCCCGCTGCTCCAGTACTTTCAGCACTTCGACCTCGGTGGCATAACGCTTCTCGACATCCGTGCCGCGCAAGCGTTTGTGCACATTTCCATAGAAATCAATCCTCACCGAGGATCTCAATCCGTCTTTCATAGGTTCGATCGACATCGCCACGAACTTACACCGATTCCTGAACTTGAAAACCTTTTAGAAAAAATCCTTCTCCCGTTCTTCCTTGAACTTTGAGCTTTGAAAATTGAGATTTACCCCAGTGAGAATTATCGCAGGAAAAGCCGGCCGCATCACCATCAAAGTCCCGTCAGCGGTCGCGCGCCCGACCACGGACTTCGTGCGCCAGGCGATCTACTCCATTCTCGGAGAAACCATCTTCGATGCCCGCGTACTGGATCTCTTCTGCGGCTCCGGCGCGCTCGGACTGGAAGCCCTCAGCCGCGGCGCGGCCTCATGCGTGTTCGTGGACGAACACCGACAAGCCATCGCCGTCACCCAGGAAAACCTTACCAAAGCGAAACTCGATGGAGGTCGCACCATCAAATCCGATGTCTTCCAGTTTCTCAAAAACGATCCCTCAACCTACGATCTCATCCTCGCTGATCCTCCCTACTGGAAAGGCTACGGGGATACCGACCTGGTCGCCAAACTCCTCGCTCTACCCAATCTAACAGATCGAATCTCGCTCCAAGGCCACCTCATCGCGGAAATTTCCTCCGCCCAACCCACCCCTGCGTCTCCCTATCTCCGCCTCCTCGACCGCCGCGAATACGGCAGTAGTGCGATTCTGATTTTCGCCCACCCCGCAGCATGAAAGCTTTCCTCACCCTCCTCATCTACCGCGCGATCCTGCCTGTATTGTTCCTCATCGCTTTCCCCGGTTGGATCGTAAAAATGCTCCGCCGTAACGGTTTCGGCACCAAACTCAACGAACGCATCGGCCTCTATTTCGAGGCTCCGGAATTCGAACCCTACGGAGCAATCCATATTCACGCGATCAGTGTGGGCGAAACCGTCATCGCCCTGAAACTGATTCGTGAATGGCAAAAAGCCTACCCGGACACGCGCTTTGTCATCGCCACCGGAACCGCCACCGGCCACCAAACCGCGAGCGATGCCGGAATTCCCAATCTCAGAGTCACCTACGCACCACTCGATTTTCCATGGATGCTCAAGAGTTACATCCACCGTTTCAACCCTTCAAAAATCATCCTTATCGAGGGTGAAACCTGGGCCAACCTACTCCGCATCGCGGCCAAACAAAACATTCCCGTCGCCCTCGCCAACGCACGCGTGTCCCCACGCTCCGCCAAACGCTTCCGCTTCTTCGCTCCTATCCTACGCCCGTTTTTCTCCAAGCTCTCGTCGGTCTGCATCCAAGAAGAATCCCACCGTGATCTCTGGATCGATCTCGGAGTTTCACCCGAAAACATCCAACTCACCGGCAGCATCAAATTCGATCCGCTAACCTCCTCCATCCCGTCCCAACGCGGCGATTTCTCCGAAATGCTCCTCGCCTTTGGGAAAAATCGACCCCTCGTGCTGGCCGCATCCACTTTCGCCGGCGAGGAAGTTCTGATCGCTTCGGCCATCCGCAATGCCGATCCCACCGCCCTGCCCATCATCGTGCCACGCCATGCGGAAAGACGCCATGAAGTCGCCCAAGCACTCACCCAAGCAGGCTTTCGTGTGACTCTGCGCTCCCATTTCGAAACTCCCCTGCACGCCGACAACCACGTCTTTGTGATTGATTCCACAGGTGAGCTCGCCACTTGGACCACCCATTCTGATATCGTGATCATCGGAAAATCATTCCTCTCCACCGGAGGACAAAATCCCGCCGAGGCCATCCTTGCCCAAAAACCCCTCATCGTTGGTCCACACATGGAAAACTTCCAGCCGCTCGTTCGAAATCTCCTCGCCTCAAATGGGGCGTTGCTCGCTCAGACTCCGGAGGAACTCACCCACGCCATTCAACAAGCTCTCTCACCAACTATTGCCAAACCCATGATTTCCAATGCCTCCAACGTCCTTTCGAGCCACCAAGGCGCCACCCAACGCC
Source organism: uncultured Prosthecobacter sp. (assembly GCA_965650415.1). Lineage (GTDB taxonomy): Bacteria > Verrucomicrobiota > Verrucomicrobiia > Verrucomicrobiales > Akkermansiaceae > Luteolibacter. The sequence continues at coordinate 5,466 of CBFGOP010000090.1, forward strand.
ATCTCAAGGTCTTGCATCCCCCCGCAAAACCTGCCTGAATGCCCAAAACCTTGTTTGTCTTTTCAGATTCTTCAAAATAGTTTCCGCCCGTGAGCGACACTCCAAACAATCCACTCGAAGGCCTTCTCGACCAATTTGCTCTTGGTCCCGCATGGGCCCGCGCAAAACCCACAACGGGAGCTGATAAGAAATATCGCGACCACGGAGACGACTCACGCCGCGATTCCAGAAACTCGCGTGACTCACGCCAATCCCGTGACGGACGCCGCGATGATCGCCGCGATGACCGCCGCCAAGGTGGTGGTGGAAATCGCCGTTTCGAAAAAGGCAGCTCTCGCCCCGAACCACGCCGCGAGGAAATCGCTCCCGCCGAGGGTGTCAGTGTTACCCTCGTTCCGGACAAGGCCGCCATCCAACTGGTCTGCAAAGAGATCCACCACGTCGCCCGCGTCTATCCCCTCTTCGATGTCGCGGAAATCATTCTCGCCGAACGCTCCCGCTGCCGCGCCATTTTCGAAATCTCCGAAAAACACGGCCCTTTCTACTCCTGCAAACTCGAGGACGCCATCTACCTCACCAAAGAAGAAGCCCTCCAACATTTCCTCAAAGCCGATTGGCGCAACCAATTCATCGAAGAATCCACGATCGAGATCGACCCACCAAAAGGCAATTTTCAATCCGTCGCCAAGTGCGGCATCTCCGGCGAATGGCTTGGACCTCCGAACTACCACGCTTACCAATCCGAAATCCGCCGCATTCACCGTGAGCGCTTCTCTCACATGCCACTCGAAGCCTACATGGCAAAAATCCGCACCGAGCGCTCTGAAGAAGCCGTCAATGCCTGGTTGGACTCCATGAAACTTCAAACCCGCTGGAGGATTCTCAGCGCAGAGGACAAACAAGGCAGGGACGGCTCTCCGCAGCCGTCCGCATCTGAAGCGCCAGTTCAAGAGGAAAGTCCCGCACCAGCTGAAGAATCAGCCGGATCTCCGGAAGAAACCGCCATTGAAGAGACCGCTATCGAGGAAACCACAGCTCCGGAAGAAACTCCCGCCCCAGAATCAACCTCCGACATCACCTGGTTCACCGATCGTGCGGAGTTCGAACGCGCCATCGCGGCTGAATTATTAGAAAAAACCTTCCGCACCACCCGCAAGATCAACGTCTCTGCTGCCATCTCCGCCAAAAACCTTTCCCCCGGTTTGCTCGCCCGACTCAAAGGCACCAGCAACCACATCCGCAAACACGCCGCCATCCTCATCCCGGCGATTTGCAAAGCCCTCGAAGCCGAGCACATGGCCGTCTTCAAGCGCAGAGGCAAACTCTTCACCGGCCCTGCCCGACCCCACGCCCTAGCCCCCGATGCCGTCCTCGCCCCACGTCCGGGCGAAATGGTGAAATGGATCCGCGAGAACTCACCCGCCAAACTCGAAGGCCTCTGGAAAGCCGTGCTCCCCGAGGGAGCAACCGCCCCTCCGGCCGAATACGCCGCAGACCTCTTCTGGCTCCTCCAACAAGGCCACATCCTCCTCTACACCGACGACACCCTCGTCGTCCAGGAACCCCCAAAACCCCAAGAGCCCAAAAAACCAAAAGCTCCCAAGGAGAAAAAACCTGCCGCTGAAAAGCCAACAGCTGAAGTAACTCCGGAAGCTAATGTAGAAGCCATAGAAGATCCGTCAGATCAGCCTGATCTAACAGAAGCCCCCGAAGAACCCCCTCTTCCTTAGGGTTTAGAATTTAAAGTTTAGAGTTTCCACACCATGTCCCGCCAACAAACACTCGCCAGCCCTGCCACTCTCGAAGGAACCTCCCTCCATACCGGAGAAAAGGTCACCCTGACTCTCAAACCTGCTCCCGAAAACCACGGCTTCAAATTCCGCCGTATCGACCTCGCCGACCAGCCTTTCATCAACGCCGATGTCGATAAAGTCCAGACCGTCGAGCGCGCCACCACCCTTGCGGAAGGTTCTGTGAAAGTGCACACGGTCGAGCATGTCATTTCCGCCCTCACCGGCATGGGTATCGACAACGCCCTCATCGAAATGGACGCCAACGAACCGCCAATCGGTGACGGTTCATCACGCCCTTTTGTCGAACTGATCAAAAAAGCCGGCATCCAGCCGCAAAACGCCGAACGCAAGGTTTGGGAAATCCGCGAGCCCATCCATCAGGAAATGGGAGACGGCACCATCATCACCATCGTTCCCAGCAAAACCTTCAAGGTCTCCGTCACCAACGTCGGACCCGAAGGACGCTTCACGCAATATTTCTCCACCGAGGTCACTCCGGAAACCTACGAAAACGAAATCGCCGCAGCCCGCACCTTCGTGTATTACGAGGACGTCAAGCCTCTGTTAGAAAAAGGCCTGATCAAAGGCGGCTCGCTCGAGAGCGCGGTCGTGATCCGAGGCAACGAGGTGATGTCCAAAGAACCCGTGCGCTTCTCCAACGAGTTCGCCCGCCACAAGGCCCTCGATCTGATCGGCGATCTCATGCTATCCGGCAAACGCATTCTCGGCCACGTCATCGCCGTCAAACCCGGCCACGGCCCGAACACCAAAATGGCTTCCACCCTCAAGCGCGAATACGAACGCATGCGCGCCATGGTTCCGGCTCCCATCACCATCCCCGATGGCGAGAGCGTGCTCGACGTCAACGAGGTCATGCGCATCCTCCCGCACCGCTATCCTTTCCTCATGGTCGACCGCGTCATCGACTTCACCGAAAATTCCTGCACCGGCTTGAAAAACGTCTCCATCAACGAGCCGTTCTTCCAAGGCCACTTCCCCGGACACCCCATCATGCCCGGCGTGCTCCAACTCGAGGGTATGGCCCAGGTTTCCTCCATCCTCATGCTGCGCAAACCCGAGAATCTCGGGAAAATCGGTTACTTCCTCTCAGCTGACAACGTCAAGTGGCGCAAACCCGTCCTTCCCGGAGACACGCTAATCACCGAAGCTACCACGACCAAAATCCGTGGCAACATCGGCCAAACCACCTGCCGCTGCCTCGTCAACGGCGAGGTTGTCTCGGAAGCCGATCTCAAATTCGCGCTGTTTGATCGTTGATCTTGGAAAGCCGTATCTCCTACCGGCTTTTTTCCAGCATGCTAGTTCAAAGTCATGGGCTGTAGACCCCATGGTGAAGTTAGTTCGAAGAACGCTTAATGGCGACTTCATGAAATCAACCTGATGGCGGATTTCACGGATACGAACAACAACACCAAATGAAAAACATAACTACAATCCACAGGCTCCGCGTGATCGCACTCACCGGACTCATCACGACTGGCGCTTTTTTCACTGCCACCGCCTCAGCCAAAGACGGAATGCAAACGACAAGCACCACCACCCATGAGACACGCTCTCAATACTCCAGCGATGGCCTGCCCATGCTCAATACCGGCGTGCAAGAGCTGAGTCTCGGTGGCCATCTCAACTGGGAAGACAATACAGACTACAACTTCGATCTCAGTTACGGGCGTTTTACCACCCCGAATTGGCTTCTCGGAGTTCAAGCCGGACTTACCGGCATCAACAGTGAAAAGGATTATCGTCTCGGCGTCTTTGCGGAATACAATTTCCTCACCGGCACCAAATGGGTTCCTTTCATCCGTGGTGGCGTCGGCTACTCAAATCCGGATGGCGGCGACAGTGGCATGACCCTCGGGATGGATGCGGGTGTCAAATACTTCATGCGCTCCAACCTCGCCATCTACGCCTCCATGGGCGGCGATTGGAATATCACCGGCAGCGGTAGCAATGAAGGAATCGCCAAACAAGTGGACGTTGGCCTGAAGTTCTACTTCTAGTAACACTTTTGTTGGTAATTCATAGTGGGGCAGCGCGATTCATTTCGCGCTGCCTTTTTTCGTGTTCCAGCCAAACCTAAATCCTCTTGCTAAGATACCTCACCAGTCTTAGAGCCACTGTAAAACAACTCTCCTGCGTCCCTGAAATTTGAATTTTTGCAACGCCTCGATCACCATAATGACAACTCCCGAAATTCTTACCAACTACTTCGCCGCCTTCAACCGCGGAGACACCGCCACCATGCTTGATCTCGTCTCCGACGACGTCACGCACCACGTCAATCAGGGAGGCATCCGCAAAGGCAAAGCCACCTTCGCGGAATTCAACGCGCACATGACCCGTTGTTATCGGGAGAAACTGGAAGACATCGTGATCTTCGGTTCCAGCGATCCCAGACGCGCCGCAGCAGAATTCACCGTCTGCGGCGAATACCTCACCACCGACGAAGGCCTTCCCGAAGCCAACGGCCAAACTTACCAACTCCCCGCTGGCTCCTTCTTCACCATCACCGAAGGAAAAATTTCCCGAATCACCACCTACTACAATCTCCAAGACTGGCTCGACCAGGTCTCGAAATAACCGCTCAGATCCGTATTTTGAAACTTTGGTGTCTTCTGTGATGTTTCTTACCGTCTTGTGTCTTGATGTAAAAACACCCTTGCCAAACTACCCCCAACAGTTTCATTCTCCGCCTCCCCGATCGCGCGCTTAGCTCAGTGGTAGAGCACATCCTTCACACGGATGGGGTCGCAGGTTCGAACCCTGCAGCGCGCACCATT
>CBFGOP010000091.1:0-9829 GCA_965650415.1 uncultured Prosthecobacter sp.
TTGATGGCCTCGATCGCATTCATCGCCTCATCCATTTTCGGCATCTCGGCAAAACCGAATCCTTTCGAAAGCCCGGTCTTCTCATCCTTCACAATCGAGCATGAAGTGACTCTCCCATGTTTTCTGAACAAACAGACAATCTCTGGCTGAGTGAGTTTGCGATCAATATTGCGGATGAGAATTTGCACGGTCTGTGGTTGGTTGAAAACAGAAGCTAGCGAAAGTCCCGCCCCGAAGCCAGCGGATTATCAGGATATAACGATCATTACACCATAGGCCAAGGCGGTTGAGGTCTGCGTGCATGATTTACAAGAGGGAAGAGAAAAGGGAGGGAAGGAGGATGAAAATTCCTTCCTTAAATGAAATCTTCTCCCGTCCTCCCGTTCTCTTCCCTCTTGTTAAAAAATGCCCGATCAACCTTAACCGCGGCGGATCTTCGATCCTGTGAAAAACACGGTCATGCGATACACCTTCTTCTGTCGTGTGAAAATCTCACCGGTTTGCAGGTCGACCCGCTCGGGGATTTCCTGCTTGTGAATGTCCACCATCGCCTGGAATCCACGCTCCGAATACACATCGATCAGAATGGCGATCGCCACCGGATCATTGAACAGAGAGTCTTCGGTGTTCACCGTGGCCCTACCCGTCACTGCGTAGCGTTTGATCACCGGCATCATCTTCTCCTCGATGAAACGAACGACTTTCTGGAATTTTTCCGGATGCTCGACCTGATAGCTGTCCAGACGGTTCACCAGTTCCTGCCGAGCCTTGACCACAATTTCGTCGGCCAAAGGAATATGCCGCAGCATGTCGTAAGTCCTCGGATCCAACTCCAGCGAGCTTTGATACTCCAGCTCACGAATGATGTTTTGCTGCACCACCTGAATCGGCGCCTGTGCGTTGATGAAATGGTAGTGGAAAATCTGCTTGAGCGAAACCAACGCATCGTAGGTCTTTTCCTTGAATGTCCGGTAACGGTTCCGCGCCAGTTCGGGATCGAAGTCGGTCGCGCGTTCCTCTTCAAGAACCCCTACACCCGATTGCCTGACTTCAGCGTTGTGCGCCAGCGTTTCCTGACCACGCTTCAACTGACGCGCGATGCTCTCCGCCTCGTCTACAAACAGCACCATGATGTGAAACACCGGCTGGCGGAAAAAATGGGCTTTCGGGGTGTCGGAAAATTCCTTCCGCAAGTGCACCATTTCATCGTAAAACAATTTCAAGCACTCCACCTGCACATTGGTGCGAGGAAATCCGTCTAACACCGCACTGTCGCGGAACTGAGGCTTCAACAACTCTTTCAGTAACAAGCGCAGCACTTCCTCGTCTCCGACCATTCCCCCGCGGGCTTTGATTTCCTGTGCTTCAGGTGAATTCAGTAACTGGCTCACCACAATCGGCTCCGCCAAAATCCCGCGAACTTTACGGATGAAATCCGTGTTGGTCCCCTTACCCGAACCCGGAGCACCGCCCAACAAGATCAATTCCTTTGGAAACCTCAGGTTTTCATGCCCCACATTCTCCTCGAGCTCTTTCCAAACTCGATGAAAAATCAACTGGGCATCTTTGATCTCTAAATCAGGAATCGGGTCGTTGACTGGCTTTTTACTCACGGGACGCCGATAAAACCCCAACATCCCGCATCCGTCCAGCTCGGAAGAAATCCATCTCCAGTCTTCTGTCTCGATAGCCTCTTCTTGCCTTGCGTCCTCGGATCTTCACCATACTCTCTTTCCTATGCTGTCCAAAGCCCTCTCTCTGCTCCAAGAACTCACCGAAGCTCATTCCATCTCCGGCTTTGAAGACGAAGTTCGCGCCATTTTCAGCGACGAACTCCGGGAAATCGGCCCCCTAGCGACGGATAAATCCGGCTCGGTGCTCTGCTCCCACACCAACGATGGTCCCCGTGTCCTCATCGCCGGCCACATGGACGAAGTCGGCTTTCTGGTTCAAAACATCACCCCCGACGGGTTTCTCCAGTTCATTACCATCGGCGGTTGGTGGAATCAGGTCCTGCTCGGCCAACGCGTCCAAATCCTCAATCGCGATGGCGAGAAAATCATCGGGGTCACCGGCAGCAAACCCGTCCACTTCCTCCCACCATCCCAACGAGATGCTCCGGTCGCGATCGAATCCATGTTTATCGACATCGGTGCCACCTCACGCCGCGATGTGACCGACAACTACCGCATCTCGCTCGGCTCACCGATCGCTCCTTTTTCTGCTTTCACTCCTCTGGCCAATCCCAACCTCTTTCTCGCCAAAGCCTTCGACAACCGCGTCGGCATGGCCGGAGTCATCCAATCCGCCCAAACCCTTGCCGCCATGGATCATCCGAACGATCTGATTTTCGCCGGAACGGTCCAGGAAGAGGTCGGGCTTCGCGGCGCGAAAACCCTCGCCCATTTCACCAAACCCGACGTCGCCATCGTGCTCGAGGGACCTCCAGCCGATGACACCCCGGGATTCAATCCTTCCGAATCCCAGGGCAAACTTGGCAACGGCGTGCAAATCCGCCTCTTCGATCCCACCGCCATCACCAATCCCAGGCTGGCCGAGCTCGCCATCGAAACCGCAGAGCTCAACAACATCCCTTACCAAGTCACCGTGCGCCGCAGCGGCGGAACCGATGCGGGTTCTTTCCACCTCGCCAACAACGGCATTCCATCGATCGTGCTCGGAGTCCCAACCCGCTACATCCACTCTCACAACGCCATCATCGATATCAACGACTACCTCGCCATGGTTAATCTCACCATCGCCCTCGCCAACGAACTCGACCAGGAAACGGTCGATTCCCTGACCCAATACATCTAGCAAATGGGAAGCCGCCTGCATATCACCCCGCGCAGTGAAATTTCATTCATCGAATACGGAATCGCTACGTCCCTATTCGGCAACCTTCTCGTCGCACAATCTCCGAAAGGCATCGTTCACCTTTCCTTTTTCCAAAGTTCCGTTTCCGAAGCCATCCAGAGCCTGAAATCCGAGCACCCGCAAGCGGAAGCAACCCGTAACGACGCTGTCGCAAAAACCCTCATTCCCCAAATTTTCCAACCTCAACCCAGGCTCGCGCTTCATCTCTGGGGCACCGAATTCCAAATCAAAGTCTGGAAAGCCCTGCTCACCATCCCCCACGGCAAAACCTCCACCTACTCGCAAATCGCAGATCTCATCGGTCATCCCGAATCCGCCCGCGCAGTCGGAAACGCCATCGGCAGCAATCGCATCGCCTATCTCATTCCCTGCCATCGCATCACCCGCCGAGACGGTTCTCTTGGCGGTTATCGCTGGGGCAAGGATTGCAAAACCAAGCTGCTCGAATGGGAGAATGCATGAGAAAAACCTCTTTAGTTTGGAAGTTGTAATGACATCCTGCTTTGCGGTTAAACTCAGCTTCCTCATTCTGTATTCGACCCATTTCTTCTCTCGCCAACCCAAGCTCAGGATTCTAAAACCTTTTTGAGACTGATTTATGAGCGATCATCCCCAAACAACCGAAGATCAAACCCCAGTTAATCCCCAGGATTTCCCTGACGGTTTTGTCGGCTTCGCTGAGGGTGATGCCTGGGATGGCGGAACCGGTCCAGCCACGTCGGAAATCCAGCCGGAACCTGCTCCTGCGCCACAGACCGAATACCTTCCCCCGCACACCTCCGCCGCCGACACCTTCATGCCGGTAGGTTCTGCCGCTCGCCCTTCCTTCTCCAAACTCGAAAAATTCAGCATTATCGCAATCATGGCCGTGTTGTCAGCTGCCGCCATTTTCAGCGTCATCCATTTCAGCGGAAAAATCCCCGTCAACTCGCCCATTTCCAAAAATCTCAAGCTCCCCGCCAAAGGCGAACGCTTCACCGTTTCATCGGTTGAAACTTATTGGCGAAAACCCAACACCCAAGGAGAAAAACCAGACATCGTCCGCAGCGGTGTCGAACTCGCACCGGTGCTCAAAATCAACATCAGCGGCAATGAAGGAGCCATCCGCATTTTCTTCCGCGACAGCGACGGCATCATGATCGGAGACAGCGTCAGCCGAAACATTTCAGGAGATGAAACCCACGAGTTCATCGCCACCGATGGCTTGTCCAACCTCGGAGATCACGCCGCCTACCGCACCGGCGAAAACCCGCGCTGGATCATCCATGTCTACGAAGGCCCCTCCGCCGACGCTCCATTTTCTCAATTCAAACGACTCTTCGAAACCAAAATCTCCGCAGACATCAAGGAAAACACAAAGGACAACCGGACTCCAGACACAGCACTGGAATCCTCTTCCTTGAATCTTGAAAATTGAATGACCTTTGAGCATAGCGATACTCCTTTATCAACGCAGACTATAATCATAGCCGTAAGGCAAATTTGAAATTTAATCCCAATGACTCCACTCAATCCCAAAGAAGGCTGGCACGTTTTGCACCTGTTCTATCACATCGACTACTCCCAGTGGTCAATCCTGAGCGATGATGAAAAGCGCCATGCCAAAGTCCGCTTCACCGAACTGGTTCAGGAAATCCGCGCCACACCGGACACCCAACTCCTCACCTTTTCCATTGTTTCTCCCAAAGCCGACATCGGCTTCATGCTGCTCACTCCCGATCTTCATGTCGCCAACGCGTTCGAGAAACAACTCTCCCTCTCCCTCGGACCGGAAATTCTCACACCCGCGTATTCCTATTTCTCCATCACCGAGCCATCCGAATACACCACCACCCGCGAGCAATACATCGCCGAAACCCTCATTGCCGAGAAGAACCTCAGCGCAGACAGCGAGGAATACGCCGCCGCCCTCAAGGAATTCGACGAACGCATGGCCCACTATCGCTCCTATCGCGTCTATCCCCAGCTCCCCGATTGGCCGATCGTTTGCTTCTACCCCATGGCCAAACGCCGCAGCGGAAACGACAACTGGTATGCGCTCGACTACGAGAAACGCCGCGAACTCATGTCCGGCCACGCCCGCGTCGGCCGCACCTACTCGGGCCGCATCCTCCAGCTCATCACCGGCTCCACAGGCCTCGACGAACACGAATGGGGCGTCACCCTCCTCGCCAAAAACACCTCCGACGTCAAAGACATCGTCTACGAAATGCGTTTCGACGAAGTCTCCGCCAGATACTCGGAGTTCGGCGATTTCTACATCTGCCTCCAGCTACCGCTTCCCGAGCTGTTCAAACGGCTCTGTCTCTAACACTCATCAATCAGACAGATCTGTCCGATTCCTTCATTTTAAAAATCATCTCCCATGCGCGATCAGATCCTCGAACTCTTCCGAAGCAATCCGGACTATCCTTTTTCCAAAACCCAGATCGCAAAAAAACTCAACATCCCCGGCGAGCGCAAAGGCGAGATGACTGGCATTCTGATGGATCTCACCGAATCCAACCTCATCCTCTGTGGTAAAAAAAATCTCTACACCTTCCCCTCCCCCCCTGAGATCAAACCCAAGGCTGTGGAGAAAACAACCGCTCCGGCCAAACCCGCACCGAAAGGATCTCTAACAGGTTCGATCAAATTCCTGCCCAACGGCCACGCCTTCTTCTACCCCATCATCGGCGATCCTGAAAACGAGGCCGCCGGCATTGATTTCACCATTCATTCCCGCATTTTCATTCCGCGCGACAAAACCAAAACCTCGCTTGATGGCGACAGCGTGCGCATCAAAACCGCAGCCCCTCGCTCCACCCCACGCCAACGCGGCCCCATCCCGGACGATCAGGAAATGCGTGGCGAAGTGATCGAAGTCCTATCCCGCCGCTCCGGCCGCATCGTCGGGATCTACCGGAAACAAAACAAATTCTCCTGGGTGGAAACCGATGACAAAGCCCTCAACGGCCGAATCAACATCACCGGCGATACGACCGCCGAACCCGGTCAAACGGTCGTGGTTGATCTCGAAAGCTGGGCGAACCCCAACACCGATCCCGTCGGCCGCATCATCGAAGTCCTCGGCTGGCCGGGCGACGCAGGAGTCGACATCCTCTCCACCATCGCCCGCTTCGGCCTGCGCACCTCGTTCCCCGAAGACGTTCTCCGCGAGGCCCGCGCGGTTTCCGAACAAATCCCCGAACAGGAAATCGCACGCCGCCGCGATCATCGTGACAAACTCGTCATCACCATCGACCCCGCCGATGCCAAGGACCATGACGACGCGATCTATATCGAAAAACGAAAATCCGGCGGATGGTTGTTGGAAGTCCACATCGCCGATGTCTCCCACTACATCAAACCCGGAACCCCGATGGACAAGGAAGCCGTCGAACGCGGCAACTCCACTTACTTGGTCGACCGCGTGCTGCCCATGCTCCCCACCGAGCTTTCCAACGGAATCTGCTCGCTCAAACCGAATGTGGATCGGCTCACCAAATGCGCGATCCTGGAAATTTCAGCCGACGGCCATGTCGAGAAAACCCATTTCGTCGATGCCGTGATCCACTCCCGCGCCAAGCTTTCCTACGAACAGGCCCAGGCCATCCTCGATGGCAAACCCGCTCCCGAGGGATCCGATCCAACTCTCGAATCCTGCGTCCGTGAAGCATGGAACATGGCATCGCTGCTCAGAAGAAACCGTTTCTCCAACGGCGCGCTCGATCTCGAAATGCCGGAGATCAAAATCAAACTCGATGAAAACGGCCGCGCCTGTGAGGCCCATCAGGTCGAACACACCGCATCCCACCAACTCATCGAGGAATGCATGCTCATCGCCAATCAAGCCGTTGCGAAAATTCTTCGCGAGCGCTCCAAGCCTTCGATTTACCGCATTCATGAAGATCCCGATCCATCACGTCTGGAAGACTACGCGCAAACCGCCATCCAACATGGTTACAAACCCGGCGATCTGACCAACCGCTCCCACATCCAAGCTCTGTTAGATTCTTCCAAAGGCACGGCTGAGGAACACACGATCAAACTCGGTCTGTTGAAATCCCTCAAACGCGCCGCCTATGCCGCCGAACCTGTCGGCCACTACGGTCTTGCGAAAACCGACTATACCCATTTCACCTCCCCCATCCGTCGCTACGCGGATCTCATCGTCCATCGCTCGTTGCAACCGTTTCTCGAAAACCCGCCGAGAAACCCCGACCGCACCCCGTCCCAAGCCGATCTCCGCGACATCGCCCGCCACATTTCCGATACCGAACGCAATTCGGCCGAAGCGGAATCGGAGACCAAACAGATCAAACTCATCGAATACCTCGAACTCATCTCCCTCACCGATCAGTCCCGCGACGATGGCGATGAAACCACCTTTGACGGCGTCATCACCGATGTCCGCGCCATGGGCCTGATGGTCGAGATTCCGGAAATGAGCATCCGTGGCGTGGTGAAACGCGAGGACCTCCCGCGTTCCACCAGCTGGCGCTTCGAGGCACACAACATGGCTTGGACTTCCGTTGACGGACGCCGCCTCGCTCTCGGCATGAAGCTTCCGCTGCGCATCGTCGGCATCGACAAGATCAAACGCTTTGTCGACTTCGCCGTCGCCGGCCCGCCAACCACCGAAGGCGTCAAAATGCCTGTTAGACCAGGACCAGCGGTCGGTTTCAAAGCCAACAAAGGCCACGGCTCGAAAAAACCATCCCCAAAACCCGCATCCCACGCCGGCCCTCAGAAAGGCGCGTATCGCCCTTCAAAAGACGCAGGGAAGAAGAGGAAGAAGCGCCGCTAGCGGCGCTGTTCTTGGTTCCTTGTTCCTGGTTCTTGGTTGAGCTTCGCGCTAATATTTTCGAACTAAGAACTAAGAACTAAGAACTAAAATCACTTCTTTAACTTTTTCTGGAGCTCGTGATAGGCGGCCCAGTCATATCCTTCGCCCCGATTCGCAGCAGCTGCTGCATCCAGCTTCATCTTTGCAAGTTCGCCATAGATTGCTGCTTTTTCGGAATCACCAGCCTTGGCGGCTTCGATACTCAGCTTTTGGTATTCCTGAGCCGCGCCGATGAATCCATCACCCGGGTTTCCCTTCTCTTTTTTGTGCTCATGATTTTTTTCCTTATCGTGCTTGGCGACGTCTTTGTCTTTCTCGCCCTTCTCATGCTTCTCCTTTTTACCACCACCCAGTTGTCCGCTCAGCGCATGATACTCATCCCAGCTGTATGGCTTGCCTTCCTTGGCCGCAGCACCCGCATCGCGTTTCATCTGCGCCATCTTCAAATAAATCTCCGCATCATGCGTGTTTCCCTGCGCCGCCGCCAGAGCCGCTTTTTCCTCATACTGCATCGCGGCCTTCTCCGCCCAATCCTTGTTTCCATCGCCTTCAGCAAAACCCAGCCCCGAGAACAGCAAGCCCGTCACGACAAATACATACGCAGTTTTCATAATTGCCGCCTATTACCCTGAATTTGCGGGGAAAATCAATCCCGAAATCATCAAAGGACCGCGCGACTCCACCTGCCCCGATAAGTCGGGGGTCGCACTGCGAATTGTTTGTCTCTAAACCACGTTCAAGCCTTCATACTTGCCACCCAGTATCTTATCCACTCCTGGTGCTTTCAACCAGCTAGTCAGCACGTTTGAGTAAACACTCCTGAAATCCACGGTGTGGTTCAGATCACCTTGCGAGAGCTCTGTCAGGCTGGGTGCTTTTCCATAGAGCCCACCCTTCACTCCGCCACCCGCGACAAACAAGCATGAGGCCTTGCCGTGATCGGTTCCGCTACTGGCATTTTCAGCAACTCTGCGACCGAACTCGGAAAAGGTCATCAACATCACCCGCTTGTCATTTCCTTGCACTTTCAGATCGTCAAAAAACGATTTCAATGCGGAGTCCAACTGACCCAACAAACGGTCATGCGAGTTGTCCTGCCCCGTATGCGTATCGAATCCACCGTGACTCACGTAATAAACCCGTGTTGCCATGCCACCCGCGATCATGCGTGCGACCAAGTTGAGATTTCTCGCCACCGGCGTGCCATCGTAGCTCACCTTGGTTTTATGCTTGGCTGCGATTTCCAAAATTTTCTTCGAGGAAACCTGCGCGTCCAATGCAACACGCTCCAGGAAACTCAGATTCGATTCTCCCGCCAAGGCTCCGACCTTTCCTCCTGCAGGCATGTCGATCGATCCGCCGGAAAACGATTCTCCATCCGCATCGTTGGGTTGATTGAGTTCGGAGAAAAACTCCTCGGCCGCTGCCTTTTGTCCACCGCTGTGAATCCAACGATACAATTCCGGCGAACTCAAACTCACTCCCGGATTTCGCATCGCTCCGAAAGCTTCGGGCGTGGATTTGTTAAAACTGATTCCGACGGTCGGATCGACGCCTGCGCAGGCATGATCGAAATAACGTCCGAGCCAGCCCGTGTTGGATCGGTTCGATGGATCCGCGGTTTCCCAGATCGAAGTGGAAACAAAGTGGGAACGGTTCGGATTCGGATAGCCCACTCCTTGAACGATTCCCAATCCGCCTTCTTTGTAGAGTGAGCCGAGATAAGGCATCGCGTTGTTCAAACCCATACCGTCCGTGATGCTGATGACATCCTTCTGCTGTTTCGCCAACTTCGGTCTGGCTTTATAATAGGCATCGTCACCGAACGGCACCAAAGTGTTCAACCCGTCGTTTCCACCGGCCAATTGCAGCACGACCAAAATCGTGTCATCCTTGCCGGTTGCAAACTGGGTGCTTCTGTCTTGCGCCTGTTGCCCGAGCTGCGCGAATGTACGGTCGATAAATCCTGGCAAAGTCCATGTCGCGGATGCTCCCAACACCGCCGACTTCATAAAATCTCTTCTCGTTTTCATGGCTTCAGATGATTTCAAGGTTTTCTAACTCAATTGATAATAAGGCGTGCTCAACATCAGGTGACACAACTCACCCAGTTCCTTATCGGTG
>CBFGOP010000092.1:0-9718 GCA_965650415.1 uncultured Prosthecobacter sp.
CGTCGACGATCATTTCCATGCCGGTGATGAAGGACGATGCTTTTGGCGAGGCGAGGAGGAGAGTTGCGCCGATGAGTTCTTCCGCGTTTCCGAAACGCGATGCCGGAGTGTGGCGGAGAATGTCCAGCACGCGGGACTCATCCAAGACCTTGCGGTTTTGCTCGGCGGGGAAGAAGCCGGGGACGAGGGTGTTGACGCGGATGTCCTTGTCGGCCCACTCGCGGGCGAGGTTGCGGGTGAGGTTGTGCACCGCGGCTTTCGAGGCGGAGTAGGTAAACACGCGGGAAAGCGGGTTGAGTCCGGAAATGGAACCGAGGTTGATGATGGAGGCGGGTCTCATTTCATCGACGAAATACTGACCGAACACCTGGCAGGCGCGGAAGATGGCGGTGAGGTTGGTGTCGATGATGCGGGCGTATTCTTCCTCAGGAATTTCCAAAAACGGGGTTGGGGAATTGGTTCCGGCACCGTTGACCAGGATATCGACCCCGCCGGATTTCTCCACCACGGTGTCCAAAAGTTCATGAAGCGACTCGCGGGAGGTGACGTCGACCGGCACGAAGTAGCCCTTGCCGCCGTGGGATTCGATCTCGGCCAGGCGTTTGTCGGCCTTTTCCTTGATCCGGCCGCCGAGTACCACGGTGGCTCCGGCACGCGCGAGGCCAACGGCCATGGTTCCGCAAAGTTCACCGGTTCCCCCGATCACGACGGCGTTTTTCCCAGTGAGATCGAACATTTCCTTCAAAAAAGCAGTCGTGGACATGGATGTATGCTTTTCCGCCGCTTGCGATTTGCCAAGTGGAATTCCATGACAAAAATGCGGGCTTGGGCGGAAATTTTTAAAAAAACAGCCCCGAAACCGGCAAAAGACAGGATTCTCCTTGACGCATCACCCACCCGAGCCTAAATCCGCCGCCCGTTTCTTAACCAAACACTTTCATATTATGGCCAACGCACAAGTCATCCTCAAAGAAAAAATCGCAGGCCTCGGCGCCGAAGCTGATGTCGTCAAAGTCCGCGCTGGCTACGCCCGCAACTACCTTGTCCCACAAGGCAAGGCATACGAAGCGACCAAAGCCAACCTCCGCCACGTCGAGGCTCTCAAGGCCAACCGCGCCAAGCGCGAAGCTGAGGAACTCGTTGCCGCCCAAGAGGTCGCCACCAAGATTTCCAAGCTCAAGCCATCCTTCACGCTTTCCAGCGGCCAAGGCGGCAAGGCTTTCGGATCCGTCACCAACATGGACATCCACAAGGAGCTCGAAGCAGCCGGTATCGTCATCGACCGCCACTCCATCCAGCTCGACAAGCCAGTGAAAAAGTCCGGCAAAACCACCGTGGAAATCAAACTCCACCCACAAGTCACCGCCGAGCTCACCATCACCGTGGACGCAGGCGACGTGAAGGACGAAGAATAATCCGAGTCTTTCCTGAGAACCTTTTCAAAAAACCGACTCCGTCATGGGGTCGGTTTTTTTGTTTGGGGATTCATCTCGCGCAAAACCATCGCCACGGTCTAGCGACACGCATCACCGTCTTCCGTGTGAAAGTCTTCTGTCACCTCCACCATTTTCTGCCGCATCTTCTCACCCTCAAAAAGAAATTTCCCGACCAACTTCTGCCCCGACAACACTTGCGGTAGCCAATGCTTGTCATCTTCCCACATGCGTTCGTATGGAATTTGATCCAGCGGCACCCACAAGGGAACAGCCTCAGGGGTCTCGGTGGGAGTGCCATCGAATTCCTCAGCCAGAAACACATGGCAGCGCAATCTCGGGTAGTCCGACATCTCGAACCACAGCTCGGCTGCCTTGCGCGGGTTTTTCACCGAAATGCACAGCTCTTCCTCGGTTTCCCGCACTGCGCCCTCCAGCGGGCTCTCACCGGGATCGATTTTTCCTCCGGGTCCGTTGACCTTGCCCTGGCCGTGACCGCGTTTTTTCTCGATCAATAGAATCCGGCCCTCCTTCACGACAAACATCAGGGTTGCTTCAATTGCCGCAGTCCAGTTGTCCCAGTTCATCCCGTTCATCCGCGCCGTTCTTATCGGGTCAGGAGGATTTCCCCGAGCGGAATCTGGATTTTCGCTCAAATTTCGCCTTTCCTGAGATACACTGTTGCAAATCAATCTCAATTAGGGCAGTTTTCCTCAGATGACTCCCTGCGAGACCACTTCACGTTACTACACCCTCAATGAGGTGGGAGTGAATTGTGATGTCCGCATCAGCAGCCTCAGCGGACCTGCCTGTGATCGACTCCGTGATCTCGGATTCTGCGAGCAAATGCAGCTGCGGAAAATCTCCAACGGCCGCAATCTGGTCTGCACCGTCTGCGGCGCGAAAATGGCGATCAGCCGGGAACTCGCCGAGCAAGTCCTCGTGACTCCCGTGCGCTAACCCACACACTTTTCCGCTGTGTCCGAGCTTTCCTCCACCATCGCGCTTGTTGGCAATCCCAACTCCGGCAAATCCACCCTGTTCAATGCTCTAACAGGAAAAAACCAGAAAGTTGGCAACTACGCGGGCGTGACGGTCGAGGTGAAAACTGGAGAAACGTTTACCCCGCACGGCCGTAAACTGCAGATTCTCGATTTGCCCGGTTGTTACTCGTTGCGCGATGGCTCGGGCGCCAAAGACGAAACCATCGCTCGCGATGCTCTGATGGGAAAATTGGAAGGTTTCCCGAAACCCGAACTCGTGGTCTGCGTGGCCGATGCCTCAAATCTCGAACGCCATCTGCAGCTCGTCCTGCAAGTCATCGAACTCGGAATGCCGTGTGTGTTGGCTCTGAACATGGTCGATGTCGCGGAAAAATCCGGATTGCGGCTCGATCCCGCCAAACTCTCCGAAGAACTCGGCATCCCGGTCGTGCCGATGCAGGCGAACGCGTCCAAGGGAATCATCGAGCTCAAACAAGCCCTGCGTCACCCCTTTCCCCATGCGTCCGAAGTTTCATGGCTCAAGCCCGGCGATGATGAGGAAAAGAGCCGCCGCGAGTTCATCGCGAATCTCTGCGAGTTGGCCGCGCGCCGGCCCGACACGCATCAGTCCAATTTCTCCGACCAACTCGATCGTTTTCTACTGCATCCTTTTTACGGTTGGATGGCTTTCATCGGAATCATGTTCACCCTGTTCTGGGCGATTTTTTCCTTCGCTTCCTATCCGATGGATCTGATCGATGTCACGCTTGGAGGCTTCGGCGCGTGGGTCGAATCCCTGATGGCCGAGGGCGATCTGCGTTCGCTTTTGGTCGATGGCGTGATCGCCGGTGTCGGCGGAGTTCTGGTTTTCCTGCCGCAGATCATCCTGCTGTTCCTGTTCATCGGTCTGTTAGAAAGCTCGGGTTACATGGCGCGGGCGGCCTTTCTGATGGATCATGTCATGGCCAAGGCCGGCCTCAGCGGAAAATCCTTCCTGCCCTTGTTCAGTTCCTACGCCTGCGCGATTCCGGGCGTGATGGCGACCCGCACGATCGACTCCGCAAAGGAGCGTCTGGTCGCGATTTTTGTCGCTCCATGGATGAGCTGCTCCGCACGACTACCGGTTTATTTCCTGATCATCCCGCTGTTGTTGCATGAGCCCGAGGGTTCGTGGAAACAGGCGCTCGTACTGTTTTCCGTCTATGCACTGGGGACTGTCAGCGCGTTCGTGGTCGCGCGCCTGCTGCGTGGAAAACTCGGTCCGGACCAAATCGTCAGCCATTTCATGCTGGAGCTGCCGCCGTATCGCGCGCCGCAATGGTCCTACATTTTCCGTCATGTGATGGATCGCGGTTGGTCGTTTGTGCGCAGGGCGGGAACCATCATTCTCGGATTGTCGATTTTGCTCTGGGCTTTGGAAACCTATCCGAAAACCGACTCTGAGGATCCGGCTACCGCGCTGTCGCACAGTGCATTGGGCCGGATCGGAGAAGTGATCGAACCCGTGTTCGAGCCGCTCGGTTTCGATGGTCGAACCGGAACCGCAATTCTCACCACTTTTGCAGCCCGCGAATTCCTCGTCTCCTCGCTCGGCGTGATTTTCAACGTCGAGGAAACCGATGATGATGTGAAAACGCGCTCGCTGATCCGCGAAAAAATGAAACAGGCCACCTGGCCGGATGGACGTCCGCTCTTCACTCCGCTCAGCCTGGTTTCCTTGCTGGTGTTTTTCATCTACGCCCTGCAATGCCTGCCGACCTCTGCGGTCGTGGCCCGCGAGGCTGGGTCGTGGAAATGGGCGGTCGGGCAGTTCGTTTTCATGTCGAGCTTCGCCTACATTGCCTCGCTGCTGATCTTCCAGATCGGCTCGCTGCTCGGCTTCTAACAGAATTTCATCATGGAATGGCAAACCTACAGCGCACTCGGAATCGTTGGAATCACCGCGATGATTTTCATTTGTCGTTTGTGCTATAGGAAAAAGAATCCGTCGTCCTGCGGAAAGGACTGCGGTTGTTCGATGAAACGAAAGCCCTGATGTGACGGATTTGTCACCGCGCCAAGGCTGCCATTTTTCCACGGCTCGGGTTTAGATGACATTCGGAAGTGAAAGTCATTTCCGGACCTCATATGAAAATCGATATCGTGACGGATACTTTCGCCCCTGATGTGAACGGTGTGGCGATGACTCTGGGAAGACTGACCGAAGGACTGCGGAAACGCGACCACCGGGTGCATGTGATTCGCACCGGAGATGGCAGAGACGACGAGACCATCGCGGCATCGCTACCGCTGCCCGGCTACCGCGAAGTGCGTATCGGCTTGCCCGCATCGCTGATGCTGAGGATGCGCTGGATGAAACGCAGGCCGGATGCGATCTATGTCGCGACCGAAAGCCCGCTCGGAAAATCCGCCGTCAAAGCCGCGAAAATTTTAGGTATTCCCGTTGCCACCGGTTTCCATACGAATTTTCACGAATACATGAAGCGCTACAGCCTTGGCAGCTTACAGCCGATGGTGATGGCCTATTTGAAACGCTTCCATGACCGCGCCGACTGCACCCTCGCCCCCTCGCCGGAGCTGGTCGAAAAATTACGGGTCGAGGGCTTTGAAAACGTGCACCTGATGGGACGCGGTGTGGATACCGAACTGTTCTGCCCGTCGAAACGTTGTGAAGCGCTGCGGGCCGAGTGGGGAGCCACACCGGGTGCACCCGTTGCGATCGTGGTCGGGCGCATTGCTGCGGAAAAAAACCTGGAACTCGCGATCCGTTGCTTTTCAGAAATGCGCACTGCGGTTCCGGACCTGCGTTGTGTGATGGTCGGTGACGGCCCACTGCGCGAAAAACTCGCCTCCAAACACCCATGGGTGCATTTCTCCGGAGTGCAGATGGGCGAGGATCTGGCGCGTCATTACGCCTCCGCCGATATCCTGCTGTTCCCCAGCGAGACGGAAACGTTCGGAAACGTGGTGCTTGAGGCCATGGCCAGCGGCCTAGCCACCGTGGCCTACGACTACGCAGCGGCGGCGAAGTTTGTCCAACACGGCATCAACGGATTGAAGGCACCGAAAGGCGATGCCGAGAGTTTTCTCACTCAAGCCAAAACCGCGCTCGAAATCCATCACGGCCATCCCCTGCGGGTTTCCGCGCGGCAAATCGCTCTCACCCAGGGATGGACCGATGTGGTGCAGCAATTCGAAGGTCATCTCCGTGAAATTTCGATCGGCTCCGAATCCATGTCGATCACCACGCCCATGGTGGCGCGCGCCAAAAAGCGCAAGAAAGCCTCCTACCGTACGGTGTTCCTCTCCGACATCCACCTCGGCACACCCGACAGCAAAGCAACCGAAGTGGGCGATTTTCTGAAAATGTTCACCTGTGAAAAACTCGTCCTAAACGGTGACATCGTCGATGGCTGGGCGCTCAAACGCGGGGCCAAATGGGAATCCCGCCACAGCCGCGTGATCCGCAGGATTTTGAAAATGACCGAGAAGGACAACACCGAGGTCGTCTACCTGCGCGGCAATCATGATGAAATCCTGGAACGTTTTCTCCCTCTCGCCTTCGGGAAAATCCGTTTCACCAAGGAATACATCCACACCTCCGCGCAGAACAAACGCTACCTCGTCGTCCATGGCGATGGATTTGACAGCGTGTCCACCAACCACAAGTGGCTGGCAGCCCTCGGCGCGATCGGCTACGACAGCCTGCTGAAGGTCAACCGTTACTACAACCGCTGGCGTGCCTGGAGGGGTAAGGAGTACTTCTCGATCAGCAAGCGCATCAAAGCCAAGGTCAAATCGGCCGTCAGTTTCGTGGATAAATACGAAGTCCTGCTTCAGGAGTTGGCTTCCCACAAAAAATGCGACGGGATCATCTGCGGCCACATCCATACCCCCGAGGACAAAACCATCGGCGATGTCCATTACCTGAACTCGGGCGACTGGGTCGAGAGCCTCACCGCCATCGTCGAACACCACGACGGACGCATGGAACTCATATACTACAAGGATTTTTTGGCGGCCGAGAGCCTGTGACGACTCTGTCACAAAGCACTTTTTGCCGTCATCAACCGATTCGCCGAGAACTCTCAGCGCTTCGGGTCAACCAGACAAACCAAGCACACACACACAACCAGACCATTTATGAAAACGAAATTCAATTGGATGATACTCGCTGCGGGATTCACCGCGATCACCGCAAATGCCAAGGAATCGATGATCGATCCTGCAATGCCAAGTTACAGCGCCGTCAGCGGCGTTTCCGGAAACCTGAACTCTATCGGTTCCGACTCCCTCAACAACCTCATGACCCTCTGGGCCGAAGGTTTCAAAAAAGCTTACCCGAACGTCAACATCCAGATCGAAGGCAAAGGCAGCTCCACCGCTCCTCCGGCCCTGATCGAAGGAACCGCCCAGATCGGCCCGATGTCACGCCCGATGAAAGCGGAAGAAATCGACGCGTTCGAGAAGAAATACGGCTACAAGCCAACCGAAGTGAAAGTTGCCATCGACGCGCTCGCCGTGTTCGCTCACAAGGACAACCCGATCAAAGGTCTCTCCATGAAACAAGTGGACAGCATTTTCTCCTCCACCCGCAAAAAAGGCGGCAGCGACATCACCACCTGGGACCAAGCCGGTCTCGACGCATGGAAAGGTCGTTCGATCTCCCTCTTCGGTCGCAACTCTGCTTCCGGCACCTACGGTTTCTTCCAGGAAAACGCGCTCGGTAAAGGCGATTACAAATCCTCCGTCAAAGAGCAGCCGGGTTCTTCCGCTGTGGTGCAAGGCATCGGCGCGGATCCATACGCCATCGGTTACTCCGGTATCGGTTACAAAACTTCCGGTGTCCGCGCTGTGCCGCTTGCCAGCGAAGACGGTGGTGAGTTTTACGAAGCCAATTACGAAAACGCGCTGTCCGGCGACTACCCGCTCGCACGTTTCCTCATCCTCTACGTGAACAAAAAGCCGGGTGAGCCGCTCGACAAACTCACCCTCGAGTTCCTCAAATACGCCCTCTCCAAAGAAGGCCAACAAGTCGTCGAAAAAGACGGCTACTTCCCCATGCCAAAAGATTTCGCTGCTGAAATCGTCGGCTCCCTCTCCAAGTAAGCTTCGATTGCTGAAATCATCATAGTGTAGTTACCAATAAAGCGGGGCGAATCCATAAGGGTTCGCCTCCTTTTTATTTGGTAAGCACCATCACGTTTTCCACGTGGCGCGTGTGAGGAAACAAATCGAAAGGCTGGACTTCTTCCAACCGATAGCCCGCATCGCGCAGGATCTTGTAATCGCGCACCTGGGTTGCGGGATCGCAGGAAACGTAAATCACCCGCTCGGGGCCGTAGGCGACCAGCTGTGCGAGAAATTCCGGCGTGGAGCCTTTTCTCGGCGGATCGATCACCACCGCCGTCTGCGCTGCTGGCGTATCGATCTCGCTGAAAATCGCCTCGGCATCCGCTTGCAGAATGCTGACGTTTTGAAAACCGTTCAGAGCGACGTTGTTCTTCGCCCATTGCGCGCCTGCCTCGTTGACCTCAACGCCCATCACTTTTTCAAAGCGATCCGCCAGACAGAGCCCGAACAAGCCGGCCCCGCAATAGGCATCCACCAGATACTTCGCTCCGCCGGCCAATGCTTTTTCACCCACGTATCCGGTGAACTTTTCGAGAATGAACGGATTGTTCTGGAAAAACTCCCCTGCCACGAAATCGAATTTCACCCCACCCACCTCCTCGCGGGCAATCGCTTTCGGATCGCGTTCGACCCGACCCTGAGTGGCGCGCAGCAACAAGGTCGCGCCGCGTTTGAAACGTTTCCCGTTCGCACGGATGTCCTCGTGAACCGCAGGCAGCGCGTCGTTGATTTCACGCATTGCAATCGGGCAGTTCCGCACATCTAACAATTCCATGCGGCGTCCGACTTTCAGGAAACCGATTTCCTTCACCACCCCGTCGACAGGTTTTTCAAAATGCGGGGTGATCTTGGAGCGATAGTTCCAGATTTGTTCCGACGATGCACAGAAATTCACTTCTCTCTCCTCTCCCGCCATGTGCTTGAGCAGTTCGCGGATCTGGCGGGTTTTCCACTCAAGCTGTTTTGGATACGAAAGGTGTTGATATTGGCACCCCCCGCATTCTCCAAACAACGCACAGCCCGGTTCCACCCTGTCCGGTGATTTTTCCAAAATCGCCACCAGATCTCCTTGCGAATGGTTTTTGTCATTTCTGAAAATACGGGTCCGCACCAGCTCGCCAGGCAAGGCGTAGGGTACAAACACCACCCAGCCATCGACCCGACCCACCCCTGCTCCCAGATTCGTCAGGGAATCAATCCGCAGCTCGATCTCCTGATGATAGGTGAAGGGAATGGGAACAAATTTTTTCGGCGGGCGCTGATGCATGTGTGGGGGATTGTTAAGCGGTTTTGAATAAGAAGGAAACCGCGATTTTTGATGGAGATTACGGCTTTTTTCTACAGGGAGAGAAGAGATACGGGAGAATGGGAGATGAATATGGGGAAGGGGTTTTCAACCCCTTATGAGAAAGAGAAAACTCCTATTCAGCCAATTCTCCTTCATTCAAAAATCAAACCTCAACAACGCCGCGCGAGCAATAACGAGCTTCATCAAAATGACGCAGTCGTAACCGCCTGGACGGAGTGAAACGGAGTCAATCATCAATCGGAAATCCATTATCCGGTTTGAATTAGGGTCGATGATTTTTGAACTGAGCTAGCCCGCATGCCTGATCATTGAATTCAACTCCACACGTCCTCTCAAGGGGTTGGAAACCCCTTCTCCGTATGGATCCTCTTCTCCTCCCGCTTCTCTTCTCTCCCTGCGGAAAATAGCCCACCTACCAAAAAACACCCTTCCTTTGGCTTGTGAAACACCCTCTGCCATCTAGAATCAAACCATGCAAATCGCGATCCCGAGCCCTCTCCGCCTGCTTAAGGTCTTGTTGATGCTTTTCATCTTGGGCTCGGTCACCGCCCACGCGCGCGATGCCAAGGAAAACTCCCGGATCAATCATCTTCTCAAATCCGTTGAAAACCTCGAGGGCGCCGTCTTCATCCGCAACGGTACGGAGTATAAACCCAAGGATGCCGTATCCCATCTCCGCATGAAACTCGACAAGGCGGGTGATAAAATCAAAACCGCGGAGAATTTCATCGACGGCCTTGCCTCAAAGTCCTCGGTTTCAGGCAAAGCCTACCAAATCCGCAAATCCGACGGCACCAAGGTCACGACCAGCGCCTTCTTTTACGCCAGACTCAAAGAATACGACAAAGCCAATCCATGAT
>CBFGOP010000093.1:0-9699 GCA_965650415.1 uncultured Prosthecobacter sp.
AGCCCCTGCTGGTGTTCGGAACGGAAGCCCAAAAACAGAAATACCTCACCCGCTGCGCAGCGGGAGGGGTGTCGGCATTCGCGCTGACTGAGAAGGAAGTGGGATCCGATCCCGCACGCATGTCTACCGAGGCGGTGCTATCGTCGGACGGCACCCATTACATCCTCAATGGCGAAAAACTCTGGTGCACCAACTCGCTAAAAGCCTTCGCCCTGATCGTGATGGCTCGTACTCCCATGCCGGACAAGCCTCACGCGACCTCGGCGTTCATTGTCGATATGGATCAGCCTGGGGTGGAAATCGTGACCCGCTGCCGTTTCATGGGACTCAAAGCCCTCTACAACGGAGTGGTGAAATTCACCGACGTCAAAGTGCCCCTTGAAAACATCGTCGCGGAACCTGGCAAAGGCTTGAAGGTGGCGTTGACGACACTGAATACGGGTCGGCTCACCCTGCCTGCGGCGTGCGTGGGTCTGTTAGATCGTTGCCTAGACATGGCCACCACTTGGGCGTCAAAACGGGTTCAGTGGGGACAGGAAATCGGAAAGCATGCGGCGATCGCTGCCAAGATCGCCGATCTTGCGGCGGACAAATTCGCCACCGAATCCCTCGTGCTTTACACTTCGGCATTGGTTGATGTAGATAAGAATGCCGACATCCGCATGGAGGCGGCGATGGCGAAATTGTGGGGAACCGAAGCCGGTTGGCACGGCGCGGATTCCACCATGCAGATCAAGGGAGGTCGCGGTTATGAGACGGCCGACTCCTTGCGCAATCGAGGCGAGACCCCGGATCCGATCGAACGCCTGCTGCGCGATTGCCGCATCAACACGATCTTCGAAGGCTCCACCGAGATCATGCACCTTTTCATCGCGCGGGAAGCGCTCGATCCCCACCTGCGTCGCGGGGCCGGAGCGCTGGACACTCGCAAACATTTTTCGGACCGGATCAAAACCGCTATTTCCGCCGGCTTGTATTATGCCCTCTGGTATCCGCGCAAATGGCTGCCCTGCATCGGTGGAATTCCTCAGGAACTTGATACCGAACTCGCTGGTGCGCTGCGCAAAGTTTCATCGCTCTCCCGCAAGCTCGCTCGCACCATCCTTCATTCGATGGCCCGCTACGGCCCTGGACTGGAAAAACAACAACTCCTTCTCGCCCGTTTGGTCGATATCGCCACGGAACTTCTGACCATCTCCCTTTCCGCCGCCCGCGCCCATGCCCTCGGCGATCCAACCTCCATCGAAACCGCCCGCTACATTGCCAAACGCGGCATTCGCCGTTGTGAAACCCTTTTCAGTGACGCATCCAAGTCACCTGATTCTGAGGCATACAAGCTCGCTCAGAGAACTCTCAAGAAGAGTGAAGAGTGAGAAAATTCACCTGATCGTATGACCAGCTTTGATCGCAGTTATTCACAAAACTTACTGTATCGTTCAGGATTACGGTCTATTTTAAATTCTTCCGTTTTCTAGGGTTGCAGGGAGGGGGTTCCTGTTGCATGAGAAGCGGCGAAATCATGGCCGCCACATCTTCCTTTCTCGCCCGCCACATCGGACCTTCCGCAACCGAGCAATCCGAGATGCTCAAACAAGTCGGACACGGAACTCTGGATGAGTTGATTTCCGAGGCGGTGCCGGGTGGAATCCGCATGGATGGTGAAATGAATTTGCCTCAGGCGCTCTCCGAGCAGGAAGCTCTGGCTTGGTTGCGCGCTTGGATGAGCCAGAACCAAGTGCTCAAAAGTTTCATCGGCCAGGGCTACTACGGAACCCTCACTCCCGGTGTCATTCTGAGAAATATTTTGGAAAATCCCGGTTGGTATACCGCCTACACACCATACCAGGCAGAGATCGCACAAGGTCGCTTGGAAGCCCTGTTGAATTTCCAAACCATGATCACCGATCTAACAGGTTTGGATGTGGCCAACGCCTCGTTGCTCGATGAGGGAACCGCCGCGGCCGAAGCGGTCGCGCTCGCGCTTTCCGGCAAGCCCAACGGCAAAGCCCTTTTCATTTCCGACCGTTGCCATCGCCAGACCATCGATGTGGTGCAGACCCGCTGCGAGCCGCTGGGCTTGGAAGTGATCGTGGGCGACTGGCAGAAATTCGACCCCGCATCGGTTTCCGGTTTGTTCGCCGTGATCGTTCAGTATCCCGATACACGCGGCCGCATCGACGACTTCGCGGAGTTTTTCGAGAAATCCAAATCCGCTGGCGCGCACACCATCTGTGCGGCCGACCTGCTGGCGCTGACCTTGCTGAAATCTCCCGGTGAGTTCGGCGCGGATATTTGTGTCGGCACCTCACAACGTTTCGGCGTGCCGCTTGGTTTCGGTGGCCCACACGCGGGCTACATGGCTTGCAAAGACGCGCTCAAGCGCAAGATGCCGGGTCGCTTGATCGGGGTTTCCATCGATGCCCAAGGCAAGCCCGCCTACCGACTTTCCTTGCAAACGCGCGAGCAACACATCCGTCGCGACAAGGCGACTTCCAACATCTGCACCGCGCAGGTGTTGTTGGCGGTGATGGCATCGATGTATGCGGTGTATCACGGTCCCGAAGGCTTGAAAGCGATCGCCGGAAAAGTTCACGCCCAGACCCAAGAGCTCAAAGCGGCGCTGGTGGCCGGTGGATTTGAAATCGAAGCCGGTGCGTTCTTCGACACGATCATTGTCAAAACCGACAAAGCCGCGGAGTTCGCAGCCGCCGCGCCGGAACATGGTTTCAATCTCTGCCTGATTGATGACTCGCACGTCGGTATCTCGCTCGATGAAACCGTGGTTTCACAGGACATCTGGTCGCTCTGCCGTCTGTTCGGAGTTTCCCGCCATGAGGCGGCCATCACCGGCAAGGCATGGGAAGCGAAGTTCGATCGTACTTCAAAATTCCTCACCGCACCTGCGTTCAACGCCTATCATTCAGAGACGGAAATGCTGCGCTACATCAAGCGCTTGGAAACCAAAGATCTTGCGTTGAACGAATCGATGATCGCGCTCGGTTCTTGCACGATGAAACTTAACGCGACCTCGGAAATGATTCCGCTCAGCTGGCCGGAAGTTTCATCCATCCATCCCTTCGCCCCGAAATCTCAAACCACCGGTTACATTGAAATGCTGACGCAGTTGGAAAACTGGTTGGCGGAGATCACCGGCTTCGCGGCGGTTTCCCTGCAACCGAACGCCGGCTCGCAAGGCGAGTATGCCGGCTTGCTGGCGATCCGCCGCTATCACGAATCCCGCGGTGAAGCCCATCGCAACATCTGCCTGATTCCGGTTTCCGCGCACGGCACCAACCCTGCTTCCGCCGTCATGTGCGGAATGAAAGTGGTCGGCGTGAAATGCGACGACAAAGGCAACATCGACATGGCCGATCTCATCGCGCGCACCGAAGAGCATCGCGCCAACCTCTCCGCGCTGATGGTGACGTATCCATCGACCCACGGGGTGTTTGAAGAAACCATCCGCGAAATCACCTCCATCATTCACGATGCGGGTGGCCAGGTTTACATGGACGGCGCGAACATGAACGCCCAAGTCGGACTGACCTCGCCCGGCCTCATCGGCGCGGATGTTTGCCACCTGAATCTCCACAAAACCTTCTGCATCCCGCACGGCGGCGGTGGTCCGGGTGTCGGGCCGATCGGTGTGGCGAAACAACTCGTGCCCTTCCTTCCGGGTCATTTCACTCTGGAAAACCCGACCCATGCCGTCTGCTCCGCGGCCTACGGCAGCGCATCGATCAACACCATTTCATGGATGTATATCGCGATGATGGGAGCGACCGGTTTGAAGACCGCGACCGAAATCGCCATCCTCAACGCCAACTATATCGCCAAACGTCTCGGTGATTATTTCCCGATTCTTTACACCGGAAAAACTGGATTGGTCGCGCACGAGTGCATCATCGATTGTCGCCCGATTTCCGATGCATCTGGCGTCACGGTGGAGGACATCGCCAAGCGCCTGATGGATTACGGCTATCATGCCCCGACCATGTCTTGGCCTGTGAGCGGAACCCTGATGATCGAACCCACCGAATCCGAATCCAAGGTCGAGCTCGATCGCTTCTGCGACGCGATGATTTCCATCCACGGCGAGATCCAGGAGATCATCGATGGCAAGATGGATGCGAACGACAACCCGCTCAAGAACGCGCCTCACACCATGGGCGTGCTCTGCGCGAACGAGTGGACGCATCCTTACAGCCGCGAGCAGGCCGCCTTCCCGCTTCCTTACCTCCGCACCCACAAGTTCTGGCCTTCTGTCTCCCGCATCGACAACGTGCATGGGGATCGCAATCTGGTCTGCACCTGTGATTCGGTGGAGGCGTATGCAAGTGCGAATTAATGCAGCGCGCGACTCCACCTGCCCCGACCCGTCGGGGGTCGCGCGGCCTTCTTACTTCCTTCTCACGGATTCTTGAACTTGTTCACGTAGACGGGCGCGTAAACCAGCATGGTGGAAATGGCTGCGGTGATCAGGGCGAGTTGGGTTTGAGGTAGGGTTTTTGGTATCGCGATGATTCCGATGATTCCGACGCCTTCACAGAGTGCGAGCCCGATCAGCATGGCGGGAAGCAATTGGGTGGGGGATTTGAGTTTCGGGATCACCAGAAAACGGTTCGCTATCGAAATCACCACCGCAACCGCACAGATCCCAATGATGAGAGCGGGCGGTTCACCGACGTTTTTTCCCTGAGGGAATCCACCGTTGAGGAAGAAAACGATGATGAACATCCCGTTGATGAGCGCGGCCCATAGGATCCAGAATACGGTGGCGGCGGGCAGTTGTCCCTGAGGTGTGTGAGATTGATGCATGGTTTTCAGCGTTTCAGAATTTCAGCATTTACCCTCAATAACTGCGTCCCCAAATGGCGATGGTTTGTTTGGGTTTGCCGGTCAGGAAACAGGTGTCGCTGACCTTTCCTAACAGATCCTTGGAAAGGCCGGCGTCGGCAATGGGCAGGCAGCGAATGGTGATCTTGTGTTGCTTGGAGAGTTGTTCCTCTTCCTCTGAAGTTCCCGCCCAAGGAGTGAGTAACCAACCGGGGTTCTCGGTATTCCAGTGAGTGTGGAAGGCATCGATCTGGTTGCAGGCAACGATGTTTTCGTCGCGGAATTTGAGAGCGTTTGCGAGCAGGTTGTCGTGAATCTGTTGCAGGAGATCGGGGACGATCTGGATGAACTCTTCCTTGTCCATGAAGCTCTTTTCGGTGGGTGCCTGATCGCGGCGCTGCATGCAGACCTTGCGGGACTCGATATCGCGCGGTCCGATCTCGATACGGATGGGCGCGCCTTTTTTGACCCACTCCCATTTTTTCTGACCGCCTTGGATGTCGCGGGCATCGACGTGCGCGCGGATCGGGTCGCCGTGGAAGGTTTTGGTGGAACGCAAGGTTTCCGCGAGGGCTTGGCAGGCGGCGAGCACGGCTTCCTTGGTGTCTTCCTTGGGGGTAACGGGAATGATCACGACCTGTTTGGTCGCGACCCGTGGTGGGAGGACCAGGCCGTCATCGTCGGAGTGCGCCATGATCAGGGTTCCGATCAGGCGGGTGGAAACGCCCCATGAGGTGGTGTGGGCGAATTCCTGCGCGCCATCGCGACCCGCGAAACTGATGTTCTGGGCTTTGGAGAAATTCTGGCCGAGGTAGTGGGAGGTGCCGGCTTGGATCGCTTTTCTGTCCTGCACCATGGCTTCAACCGTGAGGGTCATATCGGCTCCGGGGAAACGCTCGTTTTCGGTTTTCTCGCCGGGGATGACAGGAATGGCGAGGTGGTCGCGAAGGAATTCCTCGTAGAGTCTGTGGATCATCCGGGTTTCGACGATGGCCTCATCGCGGGTCTCGTGAGCGGTGTGGCCTTCCTGCCAGAGGAACTCGGCGGTGCGGAGGAACAAGCGCGGACGCATTTCCCAACGCATCACGTTGGCCCACTGGTTGATGAGCAGGGGCAGATCGCGATACGATTGCACCCAACGCGCGAAGGCGGCACCGATGATGGTTTCCGAGGTCGGACGGATGACATAGGGCTCGGCCAGCTCACCGGTCGGGATCATCTTGGTTTTTCCTGTGACCTCGTCTTTCACGGCCTCAAGGCGATGATGGGTGACCACCGCGCATTCGGTGGCGAAGCCCTCTGCGTGCTCGGCTTCCTTTTCCAAATACGAGAGCGGGATCAGCAGGGGAAAATAGGCATTTTCATGTCCCGTGGCTTTGAAACGGCGATCCAACTGCTGTTGGATGAGTTCCCAGATTCCGTAGCCCCATGGCTTGATTACCATGCAGCCTCGGGTTTCCGAGTTCTCCGCCAAATCCGCGGCTTTGATGACTTGCTGATACCATTCAGGAAAATCTTGCTGACGGGTCGGTTGGATGGCGGTTTGGGATGCGGACATGACGTTGCGCGAAACTGTTTCCATCCAGCCCGAATTTGCAAGCCGCTAAAGAAAGAGGCTTGGTCGCCTCACTCCTTGCTTTTTTATCCAGCAGAGGCTTTTCTCCCAGAGACCGATGAGTTCCTCTGACACTATCATTTGCAAACCGACCCCTTGGTTCATGCTTCGGGCATGGGTGATTTTTCTCATGTTCAGTGTTTTTTCCGTGCTATTTTACATCGACGGCACGACGGGTTACCGGAAAAAAAACTACGAATACTACCTTCACGCGACTTTTGAGAAGGCTACCTCGGCGTTTTCCAATATGCAGGCCAAAGCTCCCCTGACGGCGGATGCGTGGAAGGACTATGCGTCGCAGCAAACTGTTGATTTCCCCAAAGATCCGGCCGTTTTGCCAGCGGGTCTCAAACTGCCGATGCCGTGGCCCGAGGTGCTCTGGGATTACGATCAGGTCAAAACCCTCCAACACAACCACCTCTGGACCGAATACTCGGAAAAACACGAGCACTCGATCAAACCGGTCGAGAAACCTTATGATGTGTCCAAAATTAAGGAACAGATCCGCGTGTTATACATCTGCCTGGCGCTGGCTCTGGGAGCCTTGTTTTTCCTGATCCGCACGAGCATGCGATTCATCCAGGTCGATGAAAAAGGCCTGAGAGCCGCCGATGGCAAAATCATTCCTTTTTCCGAGATGCGAGTTTTGGATCTGCGTAAATGGGACGCCAAGGGAATCGCTTTCGTCGAATATGAAAGCGCAGCAGGTATGAAACGGGTGAGGTTGGACGGCCTGACCTACGGGGGCTTCAGTAAAGAAAAGGGTCAGCCGGCTGAAGAACTGATGAAGCGGATCCGAAAAAATTTCTCCGGTGAGATCATCGAATACGGTGAAGAAAAGCCGGAAGAAAGCGCCTGATTCGGGATTTTTTCCTATCGCATCCGCGGATTTCTCGTTTTCATGGTTGCCAAGGAAGGCGCCTACGCGCTAACCGTCTCTCACACCAACACACAACCACTCAAGACATGTCAGACAAATCGATCGAAGAACGCGTAAAGGAAATCATCGTGGACCAACTCGGCGTCAGCGCCGACCAAGTAACCCTGGAAGCCAAGTTCGTTGAGGACCTCGGTGCCGACTCCCTCGACACGGTCGAGCTCGTCATGGCCCTCGAAGAGGAATTCGACGTGGAAGTTCCCGATGATGAGGCAGAAAAACTTCAAGCCGTCTCCGACGTCGTCAATTTCATCACCAGCAAAAAAGGTTAATCCCGGCTGATTTGAATTTTACCAAGGGTGGTTGCCGAAAGGTATCCACCCTTTTTCATTGCTCCGATCCGGCTTCCAATTCCGAAAGCTTCTCGGCACCTTCGATTTCCAGATTGGTCCAGGCATTGGAGGATGAAAGCGATGCGAATTTCAGGGCTGAAGGAAAAATGCCGGTGGCTTCGAAATCATGCATCAGAGCAATCACGGTCGAGGGATCGAGGTAATTGAGATTTTCCCGAAGATAGCCAGGACCGATTTCAATTCCATCGCTCAAGCGCATTTCGAAATGGAGGTGAGCTGGGTAGTGACTATTCGCATTTCCGACGGTTCCGATCACATCTCCCAAAGCGACGAGTGAGCCAAGCATGACCTTGGAAGTATCGAGGTGGGCATACATGGTTTGGAGAGGTTGCCCTTGCGGATCGCGGTGGGCGAGGATGATGGTTTTCCCCCAACCGGGCGAAGGTTCCCCTGCATAGATGACCAAGCCGTCCGCTGCCGCGTAAACAGGATCGCCGAGATCGGTGTCCATTCCGCCAATCCCGTTGAGGTCGTCTCCGGTGTGATGACCGCCGCGCTTCTCATTCATCTCCCAGAATGCCTGGGCATTGTAAACCAGCGCACCGTTTTCAGAACCCATAGGTGTGTTCATTCGGGCGATCGGCGGAACCTGATTCGCCTGCCAAGCGGAAAGCATGTGGAAACGCATGTCCGGCACGCCGGACTTCGGCATGTTCAGAGGCGCGCTTTGATCCTGAAAGCCGACCAACTTGACGGGCGCGACTTTTGTTTGAGAACTGCGCCAAACCGCATAACCCACAATCCCGAAGGCGAGGGTGAGAACGATGAGAAGGCGGATGGGTTTCATGAAAGAAGTCGAAGGTCGGAAAGTTGAAGGTCGGAAGGTCACTTACTCAATCGCACCAGCGATTCAAACTAGGACTTTTGACTTTTAGACTTTCAGACACACTAATCAATTAAGGATCGAACCAAAGCCGGGCCTTGGTAAATGAACGAGGTGTAGATTTGAACGAGGTCGGCGCCGAGTTTGAATTTGGTTTCTGCATCTTGTCTCGATGAGATACCGCCGACTCCGATGATGGGGATCTTGCGTGAAAAGGCGTCGGCGAACGCGGCGAGCGTGTGGTTGGACTTTTCGAAAACCGGTTTTCCGGAGAGGCCGCCAGCCTGGATGGCCCATGGGTGATCTGATACAGGTTCGCGGTCGAGCGTGGTATTGGTCGCGATCAGGCCATCGAGACCGCCTGCAAGGAAGGCCTTGGCGAGGTCGGCGATTTCCTGATCGGTGAGATCCGGCGCGACCTTGAAAAGGATGGGAACGTGCTTGCCGTGTCTGGCGGTGAGCTTCTGCTGTTCGATCTTGAGTTTTTCTAACAGCTTTGCCGAGGAGTCTGCTGCCTGCAGATCGCGCAAGCCCGGGGTGTTCGGCGAGGAGAGGTTGACGACGATATAATCCGCCACCGGGTAGGCTTTTTCCAGGCAGATCAGGTAATCATCCGCGGCATTTTCGTTGGGAGTATCCTTGTTTTTTCCGATATTGAAACCGATGGGGCCGGTGAAGGTTTTGTGTGCGCGGACATTTTCCACTCCGGCATCGATCCCGGGATTATTGAAGCCCATGCGATTGATGATGGCCTCGTGGGGGATGAGGCGGAAGAGGCGCGGCTTGGGATTCCCATCCTGAGGACGCGGAGTGATGGTGCCGATTTCGATGAAGCCGAACCCGAGGCGACCCAGCGCATCGATGGTGTTGCCCTCCTTATCGAGACCTGCGGCGAGACCGATGCGGTTCGGAAATTTAAGGCCCATGAGTTCGATGGGTTTGCCCTGTGGAACGGGTTCCGCGAGCCAATCGAGGATTCCGGATTTTTCCGCCCATCTCAAACCCGCCATGCTGAGGTGATGGGCACGCTCGGCATCGAGGGAAAACAGAAATTTCTTCAGCAGTGGATAAGCGGCGTCGATCATGGATTGGCTTTGTCGTATTCTTTGAGTCTGGCGTAAAAGAAGGCGCTGGT
>CBFGOP010000094.1:0-9605 GCA_965650415.1 uncultured Prosthecobacter sp.
TTTTTCGCCATCGCGATCGCTCCACCCATGCCTCTGGCACGCGGAGTGAGAACGATTTCCGCACCGAGCAAACGCAGCAACACGCGACGCTCCACGGACATGCTTTCCGGCATGGTCAGAATACAACGGTAACCTTTCGAGCGTGCCACAAACGCGAGTGCGATTCCGGTGTTGCCGGAGGTCGGCTCGATGATCAATCCACCGGGCTTGAGTTTGCCCTCGCGCTCACCGGCCTCGATCATGGATTTTCCGATCCGGTCTTTCACGCTGAACAGCGGGTTGAAAAATTCCGCTTTGACGCAAATCTCGGCCTCAAGATCTTTGGTGATGTGATTGAGGCGAATCAGGGGGGTGTTGCCAATGGTGGCAACCATGTTGTCGGCGATGTTCATAGGTTTGAATTGGTTAAAAGTTGCCGGAGTCTAGGGGCGGACCAGCTACCCTGCCAGCGGAAATTTCCCGCCCCAATCAGGTGCTCAATTTCCTTTTCAGCAAGGGATGCTCGGTCGGCGGGATCCATTTGTCATTTTCATCATCCTTGAGCATCAGCTCGCCGTTTTTGCCGGCATAGCTTCCCGTGGCAACCCTCACCTCCGTTGTCTTTTCAACCATGCGGTTGATGTGGAAAATCTGGAACTCGATCACGCCGTCCGCATTTTCACTCACGATTTTGGCATAGTGAAAGGCCGCGGGCATGGGACGCAGAACACGGGAGAATCGATCCGCCTGCAAAACCTGCGGGTTGATATGATTGAGGATCCGGTTCTGGATCGCGGTATGAAAGGCCGCCCGGTTCTCCGCAAGGTTCGGGATCGGCTTTTCCTGAGAAGCCACAGGAAGGATGACGAGCGCACCGGCTGAGAGCAGCAGGCATGGAAATGACAGTTTTGTTTTCATAGGTGTTTGTCGGTTGATGTGATTTGCTTTGCTTCCGCCGCATTCTCCAAAGCAGCGACTCGGCAACAACCGCGTTGCCAAGAATGCTCAGATACAACGCGACGAGAAATCCTGTTTCGGGCTGAAGCCCGATTTCCTGAATGATGATGTGCTCGATGCGGAACGTGATCGCTGTTGTCACCATCGCAAACGAACGGATCATCCACACGACGTGCTGTTGAATTTGATGACGGCGCATCGCAATCCAACCTTTCCACGTGGTCACCGTGGTGATGATTCCCAGCATCAGAAATCCAAAAGTTCCCATCCATCCGCCATGGGCGAAAAACGCCAGATAGAATCCGGTCGGCGAGACAAAGAGCAGAATGCTCCAAACATAAACCCGACCCAGCCAACGATGCAGCCATGGGGCTCGGCGCAGCATCGGCCGGAAAAATTGCAACAGAGAGGAAACCAGGCAAACCACCCCTGCGATCACGTGAACCACCAGATTGACCATCCATACCGGATGCTCGGCCAACTGTCTTTTTTCCCAGACAAACGCGTGCGTCCGCGGTGCGCTGAAATACGGAAAGCTGTTATACACCAACAATCCGGCGAATCCCACCAGCAACAACCATGCGAAAATCCGAATACATGCCTGAACACTTTTCACGCATCCAGAATGCCGGACAATCCGAGAGGGTCTGTAAACGCTCTGTAAATTAACGATCTCCTTCTTTCAGGAGAAAGGTCTCATCATTTTCAATCCTTCACCGGCACGATCCAGATGTTGCGGAAAAAAACCGGATTCTGATGATCCTGGAGATGAACCGGACCTTGCGGATTGATGAGGGGAGTAGAAATCGGTGCGGAGGTGGTGAAGTCCTTGTTGAGTTCCAATTCCTCATGAATCACCTCGCCATTAAGCCTCACCGTGATCCGTGGCCATGAGATCCGTTTGCCTTCGGCGTCAAATTTCGCAGCCGTGAAATCAACATCATAGGTCTGCCACGCGAGCGGCGGCAGGCACATATTGTTGCTCGCTTTCGAAATCGAATAAATCCCACCGCACTCATTGTCTTTGATCTCAAGCCCAAAGGAATCGAGGATCTGGGTTTCATAGCGGCCGCTGTGATAAATGCCGCTGTTGCCACGTTTCTGGCCACGGGCCGTTGGCTTGTAAGGCGTGCGGAATTCAAGGTGAAGACGATAACTTCCAAAGAGCTGTTTGCTGGTGCAACCTGCCGCCAACAAACCGTTCTCGATCTTTCCTTTTTCCCATGCATCCGCCGAACTGCCATCAAAAAGAACGACCGCGTCTTTTGGAGCAGCCATGCCTAGGGTCGGACTCTTGCGCTCGATGCGCTGCAATATCGTCTGCTTGCCCGTCTGATCCGTCATTGTCCATTTCCCATCTTGGATCGTTGCAGTAATCGATGCGTCGGTGCTCACAAAAACAATCTTGTCCTCCTTGCGCTCACCCTTGAGACGCGTGCGTGCTTTGTTGGGAGTCCAGCCCGCTCCTGGTAAGCCATCTTGAAGCAGGTAGGCATCAAACATTCCGCCACCAAGAGCGACAACCTGAACGCCGTCTTTTCCTCCCTCGGGTGTTGCACTTCCATACTCACCCTGGATCAGAAAATCCGGATCTTCGCTCAGTGCGACCTCAGGATCGGTCCAGATGTTTTCCTGAGGTTTTTCTTTCGCTCGAGCCTGGAGAAAACCGATCAAAAACAACGCGGATACACAACCGATGAAGGAATTGGATTTCATAAACATGGAAAAAACAGGCTGAATGAACTGTCGAATACGGATCTACGCGGTCGTTCATAACGCCATTTCTGAGGTTTAGTAGCTTTTTTGCGTCCACCGCTTTCCTTGTTGTAAAACCTCATTTTCTGCCCGATGTTTTTTCCAAAACATCTCTTATGAAATCACCACTCCTTATCCTCGCAACGATCTCCCTTGCCATTTTCGCTTCCTGCGCCCCAAGCCGCACGGACTTCACACCCGGCGGTCCCACAACCGTAGGCATGCCTGAAAAACTGTCGGAGCGCGAAAGACTATTCATTCCGGAAATCGACACCGCACTCCGCCGCGAAGGTTTGGTGCCTGTCAGATACGGAAAAGGAGATCTCCAGCTGGATTTCACCATTTCCTCCGGCCCCATCAATGTGGAGACCTACATCGCTCTGCTGGAAGACGAAGCCGTCTTCATATCCGCCAACGGCAAATCCGGTGGCGTGCCTCTTGTCGGACGCGAAAACATCGCAAGAAAATCCTTCGACGAAGCTTTTGCCGAATTCCAATCCGGACTCTCCCGTGCGTCCAAGAACCGCGGCTGGTCGACCACATCGTCCAATCTTCAAGGTTCGACTGAAGACCCGCTTCCGGTCTATTGATTCACTACCCCGATTTGTTAGATCTGGAAATCCGACGTGCCGGATTCCAAGTGCAATCCGCACTCATATTTCTGACCGTTGAAACGGGTGCCGTTGGCGGTGCCGTCTTCCGAAGGGCTGGTGCTATGCCAGTCACCCATGGTGACATAGCCTTGTTCGGCGAGCGGATGCTGCGGAAGCTGATTTTGGTGATAGAACAAATCCACCTGCGCATCCGCCCAATCCAAAATCGGATAAATCTTGAGGGTCTTCTTCTGCTGTTCCGCAAAAGGCCGATCCTGACGTGTATCGGATTGCGAGCGGCGCAAACCGCTGATCCAGACATCGCCACCGATTTCACGTAAGGCGCGGTTCATCGGTTCGACTTTAGTGAGAAGCGCGTAACGGTC
The DNA here is from genome assembly GCA_965650415.1 of uncultured Prosthecobacter sp. GTDB lineage: Bacteria > Verrucomicrobiota > Verrucomicrobiia > Verrucomicrobiales > Akkermansiaceae > Luteolibacter. The sequence goes on from CBFGOP010000094.1 coordinate 3,671, forward strand.
CGCACCTTCCTTGCCGTTTTCCCAGAGATTTCCCCAGAGCGCCTGGATGCGGGCGGCGGAAATTGTGGGATGATAGACGCGGTAATCGAGCGGGAATTTCTCCATCAATTCCTCGGCGTAGCGGTAGGTTTCAGGAAACAGGAATCCGGTATCGATAAAGATGACCGGAATTTTCGGCGCGTGATCGTGGATGAGTTTGAGCATAACCGCGGCTTGCAGACCGAAGCTGGTGCTTGCGACCAGACGATTGCCGAGGCGTTGGTTAAGCAGCTCAAGCCGCTGACCCGCGCGCAGATTCGCCAGCTCAGCAGAGAGCTGGGCTGGATCAACATCAGGAGTGGATTTCACGGCGAGCATGATAACAATATTAGGCGCGGGCTTCGGCTTTGATATTCAGGTGGAAATCCTTGCCTTGCTCGGTGGCGCTGACGTAACCGGCGCGGATGCAGAAATCGCCGAAACGCTCACCTTCATTACGCTCTTTGGCGTAGTGCTTGATGATGGGCGCGAGCAATGATTTCACCTCGTTACCGGGGAAATTCTCGCGGTAAAGTTTCGACAAACGTTGACCCGCAAAACCACCACCGAGATAGACGTTGTAGCAACCGGGTGAACGACCGACGAAGCCGATTTCAGAAATGTAAGGACGGGCGCAACCGTTCGGGCAGCCTGTCATGCGGATGGTGATCGCATCGTGGCGAAGGCCTGCTTCTTCGATGACCTCTTCAAGCTCTGTTAGAAGCTCAGGCAGATAACGTTCCGCCTCGGCAAGGGAAAGCGCACAAGTCGGCAACGCAACGCAAGCGAGCGAGTTCAGACGCAGGCCGCTTTTCAAATGGCTATCCTTGATGCCGTATTGCTCGAGAAGCTTTTCGATCTCCGGACGCTTCTCTGGGGAAACGTTGGCGATCATCAGGTTCTGGTTCGCGGTGAGGCGGAAATCGCCGTCGTGAATTTTTGCGATTTCACGCAAACCGGTGCGCATCGGGTAGCTCGGGGTATCGAGCACGCGGCCGCCCTGGATGAACAGGGTGAGATTCCATTTTCCATTCACGCCTTCCACCCAACCGTAGCGATCGCCGTTGTCTTCGAATTTGAATTCGCGAACCGGACCGAGATTGTAGCCGAGGTATTCATTGAGCTTTTCAAGGAACCATTGCGGACCGTGATCATCGACCGTGTATTTCAAGCGCGCGTGTTTGCGCTCGGTGCGGCAACCAAAGTCGCGTTGGACCATGACGACTTTTTCAGCGACGTCGTTGACTTGTTCGACCGTGCAGAAACCGATCACATCGGCGAGACGCGGGTAGGTTTCTTCCGAACCGTGCGTCATGCCCATGCCGCCACCGACCGCCACGTTGAAACCGACGAGTTTGTCCTTTTCAACAATCGCGATGAACGACAGGCAGTTCGCGTAGATATCGACATCGTTCGATGGCGGAACCGCGACGGTGATTTTGAATTTCCGTGGCAGGTAGGTTTTGCCGTAGATCGGCTCGACCTCTTCCTCGCTGGATTCGATTTTCTCCCCGTCCAACCAGATCTCGTGATAGGCACGGGTGGCAGGTGTGAGGTGATCGGAAATCTGTTGGGAAACTTTCAGAACTTCCGCGTGAACCGATGACAGGTAAGGGTTCGGGTTGCACATCACGTTGCGGTTCACATCGCCGCAAGCCGCGATCGTGTCCATCGCCGCCTGATTGATCTCCTTGATCGTACGCTTGAGGTTGGATTTGATGATACCGTGGAATTGGAAAGCCTGGCGCGTGGTGAGCTTGATCGTGCCGTTGGCGAACTGGGTCGCCATGCGGTCGGTTTCGAGCCATTGCTGCGGAGTCGCAACACCGCCGGGAACGCGGATGCGGATCATGAACGAATAGGCTTTCTCCAGCTTGTGCTTGCGACGGTTCGCACGCAGGTCGCGGTCGTCCTGTTGGTAAGTGCCGTGGAATTTCAGCAACTGCTGATCGTCCTCGCTCATCGAACCGGTGGACGTGTCGGCGAGACCTTCCTTGATGGTTCCGCGGAGGTAATTGCTGCGAATCTTGATGTATTCGTTAGCGGCTAATTTTTGTTCGGACATGATAAAATGCTTCGGTTAGATTTTTCGGATTAATAAACGTCGCGCTGGTAACGTTTGGATTTCTTGAGGCTCTCAACGTATTCCTCCGCTTGCTCGCGGGTTTTGCCGCCGTGTTTTACAACAATGGAAATGAGTGCTTCGTGAACATCGGCGGCCATGCGGCTGGCGTCGCCGCAGACATAGAAATGCGCGCCTTGTTCGAGCCATGCGTAGAGCTCGGCCCCTTGTTCCAACATTTTGTCCTGAACATAAACCTTCTCCGGCTGATCGCGCGAGAAAGCGAGGTCGAGTTTGGTGAGGTTACCGTTTTTGAGGAAATCCTGCCACTCAAGCTGATAGAGGAAATCGTAGGTGTAGCGTTGGTCGCCGAAGAACAGCCAGTTTTTGCCTGCAGCTCCGGTGGCAGCGCGGTGCTCGACGAAAGAGCGAAACGGAGCCACACCGGTGCCGGGTCCGACCATGATGATGGGCGTGTTGTCATCCGCTGGAAGGCGGAAATTTTTGTTAGGCTGGACGAAAACCGGAACGTTCTCACCGATCTTCGCGAGATCCGCGAGGTAGGTGGAGCAAACGCCTTTGCGAGCCCTGCCGTTAGCTTCATAGCGAACCGCAGCAACCGTGAGATGAACTTCATCGGGATGCGCCAGCGGGCTGGACGCGATGGAGTAGAGGCGAACCGGAAGCTTGCGGAAAATTCCAGTGAGCGCCTCGGCGGACAAACCGTTTGGTGCGAAGTCGAGAATCGCATCGACGATTTCGCGACCGTGCATGTATTCGCGGAGCTGGTCTTTGGCTTCGTCTTGCAACAGTGCGTTGAGTTTTTCCGAACCGCACGCCTCGGCAAGCTTCTTGAGAACGGCTTTGGAAAGGGCGGTGATATCGAAATCCTCGCGCAGGGCATCGGCCAAGAGTTTTTTGCCTTCGCCTTTGACTTCGATTTCCTCGGTGCCTTTGAGTTTCGCGGCGGCGAGGATGTCTTTCACCATGCTCGGGCAATTCGTCGGCTGAACCGCAAGCGCATCGCCGGGTTCGTATTGGAGCCCGCTGCCGGCAAGCGACAACTCGACATGAACGGTTTCTTTGGCCGATCCTTCGCCGTTGAGAACGAGATTCTCGGTGACCTCTGCAGGAAACGGATTTTTCTTTCCGAACTCCGTGCTGACTGGAGCTGTAAAAGTGTATTCGGTTGGCGCGGCAACGGCAGCGGCGGGAGTGATCGCCTTGATCGCGGTCGCGAACCACTCGGTGTAAGTATCTTCGTAATCGACATCGCAATCCGCGCGCGGAGCGACACGGGTAGCGCCCAACACTTCGAGACGTGCATCGAACTGTTTGCCGATTTCGCAGAATTTCTCGTAAGAGGTATCGCCGAGACCGCAGACGGAGAATTTCACTCCGGCGAGTTTCACATCCTCGGACATGAAGGCCTTGTGGAAACTAACAGCAGTTTCGGGTGCTTCGCCATCGCCCCAGGTGGAGACGATCACGAGGAGGTTTTCGACTTTCGCGAGATCCGCCGGAGAAATGTCCGACATGTTTTTCATCACGGCTTTGAAACCTTTTTTCTTCGCTTCTTTGACGGCGCGGTCGGCGAGTTGCTCGGCGTTGCCGCTTTCCGTGCCGTAAAGCACGGTCAATTTTCCAGCCGACACAGGCGCAGCAGCGGGCGCGGCAGCAGAAGAGCCGGCCGCAAGGAATCCGCTGAGCCATCCGCGCTGAAGCGCGTCAAAGCCAGCAAGCAACGAATCCAACGCTTTGCGCTGGTCTGGGGAAAACGGGGAACTCTCGGGAAGCATAATCCTTAGTAATTTACCTTTCTTTGTCAGGTTTCGAGAAAAACCTGCATTCTCGGGGGCGAATTAGCAACTATTATTTCGGGAAATTTCACCACCAAACCTACAATTCTTGTCCCAGCCGTGACAAGAACTGCAAAAGCCTCTGTGTGCCTAGACGACGCTGTCATGGTAGGTGAGCCGATTAGGTTTTTGTTCAAATCGCAAGTGGCATGAGCACGCGTTATGAATCAGGAATTTCAAATTCTGAACAGTTCCTCAGGAAACAAATCCGCTTCCAACGCGATCTGGGAAAGATCAGTTTTTCGTCATGAGAAATTTATCGCCACATAAAAGGTTCGAGGGACCACAGACGGTTAAGCCGACGTTTCGCCCTTTTTATCGGTTCAAGTGGCCGAAAGATCTGCCGGATCAATGCCCTATTTGCGGAACGAAATTTCATACAGGCGTCAACTTGAGAATCGGCACGAATGGCTACGGACGATTCATGAGAAAGGCATGGGTTTATGCCATCATTCCTTGTGGTTTCCTTATATTTATGGGGCAAGATGTATTTCCAGAAACCACCAGGAAATTAGATCAACTGGCCGAGGGCTTACCTGATTTGATTTGTTTGATCTTATTTTTCGTGCCCGCAGTGATGTGTTTTCTGAGCTTGTTTTGCCCGATCATACGCCATGTGACATGCATCAAATGCGGTTGGAAGCGAGAGTTTCCGAGTTTGAGAGCCAATCGCAAAAAACGTGAGCAGCAGTCCAATTAATCATAAGACCCAATTCGGAGTTTCCTAAACTCGGGTTTCCCAGTAAACCTTCCCCATGCCCACCGTCCAAGTCGCACTCGGCGATCGTTCTTACCCTGTCATGGTCGAACCTGGCTTGCTGTCTTCTGTTGCTGAAATTCTCAAGCAGCAGGGACTTTCGCATCTGCGTCCGGCGATCATTTCGGACGAAACGGTGGCCGCGCACCATGCGCAAACGGTGATTTCCAGTTTCTCCGAAAATCCCCCCACCCTCCACACGGTTCCAGCGGGCGAGGCCTCGAAATCCCTTTCCCATGCCGAAGCGATCTGCCGCGAAATGATTCGCGCGGGGCACGACAGACGCTCGCTCATCATCGCTCTCGGCGGCGGGGTGGTCGGCGATCTCGCGGGATTTGTCGCATCGATTTTTTACCGTGGCATTCCTTTCGTTCAGATTCCGACCACGATTGTTTCCCAGGTCGATTCTTCAGTCGGCGGGAAAACCGGCGTCAATGTGGCCGAAGGGAAAAACCTGCTCGGCGCGTTTCATCAACCGAAGCTGGTGATCGTCGATCCCGAGACGTTGAAAACGTTGCCCGCGCGTGAGTTTCACGAAGGATTCGCAGAAGCGATCAAGCATGCAGCCATCCGCGATGCGGCGATGTTGGATGAGTTGTTGAAGATCGATCCGGAGAAACGCGAAGTTCCTGCCGATCTGTTGGCGCGCAACATCGCGATCAAAGCACGCGTCGTCGAGGCGGACGAATATGAAACCAAGGACATCCGCGCCTTGTTGAACTTCGGCCACACGATCGGCCATGGGATTGAAGCATCCCTGCCCTACGGACAAATGTTGCACGGTGAAGCCATCGCACTGGGAATCCGTGCCGCGCTTCTGATCTCGGAAAAACATTCCGGACTAAGACCCGAAGCTTCACAAAAAGTTCTCAACCTGCTCGCCCATTTCCGCCTGCCCCTGAAACTTTCGGACGCAATCCCGACCGCGATTGTGATGGAAAAACTGACCCGAGATAAAAAGTTCAAATCCGGCAAAATCCGTTTCGTCACGTTATCAGAAATCGGCAAAGCCCATGTGATCGAAACCGTCACCGCCGCCGATCTGGAAGCGGCGATTGAGTGTTTACGTGAATGAATTGAACCATCCGCTTTCGATCTCTTCCGTGAAACTTGAACTTTTAAACGGCGATTGCCTGAAAGTCCTCCCGATACTCGAAGAGAATTTTTTCGATCTCGTGGTCACCTCACCACCCTACAATTTAGGCATCAACTACTCAACTTTCAAAGACACCGCCCCGC
>CBFGOP010000095.1:0-9540 GCA_965650415.1 uncultured Prosthecobacter sp.
TAGACATACACCGGCTCGACGTGATCGGCGGGTTTTTCACCACCGGCCGATTTGTTAGGAGTTTGGACATCGCCTTCACGCAATCTCCATCCGAAGTTTTTGCGATTGAGATCCTTGAGGCTGACCACGTTGATTTCCTCCCAATGATTCTGACCCACATCGGCGATCCAGAAATCGCCGGTTTTACGATCGAATGAACAACGCCATGGATTGCGAAGTCCGCTGGCAACGATTAGGGGATTAATCTCATTTTCTTTTGGTTTTTGCTCCACCTGATAAGGATTGCCGGCAGGAATCGTGTAACCTTTGTCGCTTGAAACATCCATACGCAGGATTTTACCGAGCGGAGATGTCATGTCCTGTGCGAGGTTTTTGGGATCGTTTCCGGAACCGCCATCACCGGTGGCGATGTAGAGAAATCCATCGGGACCGAAATCCAACCAACCGCCGTTGTGATTCGAAAACGGCTGATCGTATTCATAGATGACTTCTTCGGTCGTGAGAGCGGTGGTTGCCTTGTCCTTTGAAACGTAACGGGCGACGACGCTGTCTCCGTCCTTGCGGTTGTAGTTGATGTAGTATTTTCCGCTGGTCTCGAAATCCGGTGCGAAGGCCAGACCGAGCAATCCCTGTTCATTCCCTTTGCGGGTGACCTGATCGTTGATTTGCAAAAACGGCTTTTCAGAACGGGCACCGGTTTTCAAATCGACGATCCAAATCGTTCCCGCCTGCTCCATCACCCAGAGCTTGTCTTTCACCGATTTCGGTGCGCCGACCCAAACCGGACGCTCGAATCCTTTGGCAAGCAACTCTGTGGCGATTTGTGCCTGAACAAACGCTCCGAGAACCAACGGCAACACAACGCAAACGGCAGATAATTTCATGATCGCGGAATCTAGTCTCAAATCTGTTTCTGGCAAGCGGTCAAAATCGACCACTGACCGTTATTTTGAAAGAACGAGGATCGGGCACTTCCAGCCCACGGGATTTTTCAGACTGAATCCGCCGGCTTCGACAAACAGGTAGTCTTTCCCATCGATGGTTTTTTCCATGATCTTGTGGGCGACGGATTGTTCAATATCCATCAGCACCCCGCCCGACCAGATCCAACGGCTGGCCTGGGTTGAGCCGTCCTCATTGAACTGCATCGAAGTGAACGGAATGCGGCTGAGATTGGGTTTCGCAGCGGGATTGAACGCATCGATCTCGGCCACTTGGGTCAGCACTTTCCATGCACCAAAAACTTTCGGATTGGGCACGAATTTCCCGTCATACTTGTATTTGCCCTCGTTCGGATCTTCGGGTGGGTTTTCTGGATTTTGGAGTTCCTGCCACTCGGAAGAAAGCATCGGCACAAACGTTGCCGCTTTGCGCATGACCGCATCATCGAGCGGCGGCAGTTTTCTTTCCTCGACCCATACACTGAAAATCCCCTGGGGAACCGGCGGCATTTGAACAATTGCTCTGTCACCGTAACGCAGGAAGGTGATCGCGGATATTGTCACGGGACCTTTCGCAAACTCAGCGGCAAATTCCGGAGTGATCCAACCACCGCGAATCACGTCACCTTGGCGACGACCTAGGCCTTCTTTCGTTTCGACCAAAGGTTTGCCATTGATGTAAATTTTGTATCCATCACCCGCACCCACACCTTGGGCACGATCCGCACGAAGACGGTAGATGTGACCGGGCTTCATCGCAGGGAATTCGAATTTCCCGTTCAGCAGGAGCACTTCCTTTTCCCAGAGGGTGCGCGGAACTTCTTTCCAGACATCGCGATTTCCTTCCGCGTTGTTGGTCAATTTTCCTTTGTATTGTCCGAACGGAGGCAGTCCTTTTTTCCAGCCTGATTTGGCCGGATCGAAATCCGCAGCAAACCAGTTTTCCATTCCCGTCGGCATGGTTATGGGGCGATAACGCCAGGGAGACTTGTCGAATTTTTGTTCTTCCTTCGGATCAAAGGAGAAATAATTCCATTCCTGATTTTTCAGATCGGGGCCGAAGGTTTTCCAATCGTATTCGTGGATGCCGACCTTGTTGTAGAGCGAGACCAAACCGTCGATCGAGTTCATGACCGTTCCCGTCTGCTTGCTGAACTGCAGATCGGAGAGAATGGTTCGGCGGTTTTCACCGATGTATTGATACATCAGTTCCTCGCGGATCAGAGGCAGGATGGCTTTCTTCAGTTCCGGGCCGAATTTTTCAGGATCGGCAGCCAGGAAAATCTTGTCGTGCGGCAGAGGGTTCTCGGGTTCCTGCTTTTTGGAAATTTCATAAAGCACATCCAATCCACCCGGAACTTCCGCAAGTGCGGTGGCAATCACTTCCAGAGTTTCGTTGCGGTGTCCCCGAAGATCCTGGCCGCCGGCCCAAACGGTTTTTCCTTCGTAGTTCACGTATGCGTCTCCAATCGCTTTCAATGCGAGATCGCGCATTTTCGGTGTCGCGGCAGGCAATTGTTTGCGGATCTCTCCGATCGGGCCCATGGTCGTGCTCTGGCGTTGGGTCGTGCGGATTTTCTCACCCACAGCCGGGATGACTTTTTCATAACAACGCTCGTCGACGATGACTTTCGCAAGCGCCATCAGAGAACCATGCTGCAACCATTGCTCGGGATGTTTGGTATAGGAAATCAACAGATCCACATGAGGAAGGATCATGTCATTGGTTCCGAGTCCGATGTAGCTGAGGCAGGCATCCTTCACATACCAGGATTCCTTGTCGTCTTTGAGGCGCTCGACCGCCATGGCATAGATGCGCTTTGAAGATTCGGATTCAGCATCTAAAGCCAGTTTCGCGGCCCTGAAACCCGCGTTGCGAACCCGGGGATCCGCGTGCTGACAAAATTCTTCTAACAGTTCATAACGAACGCGCATACCCGGTTTGGGGAACATGTAATCCATCGACAGTCCCGCCGCGTTACCGGCAACCATGTTACGGATCAGGTATTCGGGATGATAAACATACTCACGGATTTCATCGTCGCTCAGTTCCTTTTGATTGAGACGGATGATGAGAGGCTTGGACGCATCCTTTGCCAGGACTTCTCCTGTCAGATCCTTGCGCTTTCCATCCTTGTCCGCCACCGGCTCCATCGAGAGGAAAACATCGTCCGCTTCCGTGCCCCAGGGATGCTTGGGGAGCTGATGGAGTTTGGAAAACTTCGATGGTGGAGCTCCTGTGATGCGCAGGGTTTTTCGCGGAATGGTGTAGGTGATCGGATAGCAGATTCCCCATTCAGTATTATCATATCCCGCACCGCCGAGGATGGTGAAGGAACCGTCATGAAGGCGCGACATGTCGTAATGCCATTTACGGTTATCCATGAACTCACGGTATTGCTTGGGTTGTTTCTCATGCAGCAAACCCATCGCCGCACTGCGCCAGATTTCACCAATCCCACCACCGGTGTGACCGTGAAGCATGAAACTGGTGTTGTAGAAACTGGTTTTGGCACAGATATCGCGCGCTTTTGCGTAGATCGAATTCTCGCCTTCCGGGGTCAATGAAGCGGCGGCTGCCATGGCGAACGCCAGCTTGCCGTGTTTGCCGTTGTCCACGAAAGAGGTTTCAGGTCGATCGTCTCCGTAGGGATTGGTGCCGCGTCCCGCGTATCGGAAAAAATGAACCAACGTTCGGTTCAGGAGGCTTTCATCCACATTCACCCCGCATTGTTTTGCGAGCAGCAGAAACGTGACCACATGAGTTCCACCCGCATTGAGGTGACCATTTCCGTATCCGAGTTTTGTGACGCCACCGCGTCCGGCCCAAGCATCCAAATATTCGCCTTTGGCAGCGGCATCGACCCATGACTGAATCACAGGCAAAGACTCGGCATCGCCCGTGCGCAGATAGTATTCGCAAATCGCAAGCCCGCCGTAACCAATGTGCCATGCGTAACCGCTGTGTTTTTTATTTTTCAGTCCATGCACCCACTCTTTGACCGGTGCCAGGTCTCTCTCCTCGCCGGTGGAAAGCAGGAACAACATCCCGAAATCGGCGAAACCTTTGTTGGATTCCGGTTTGCTGAGATAATCGGCCATATTGCGAACGATCTTGTCGGACTTCGGACAGTTCAGCGGCCATGTCGGGCTGTAGGAGCCCATAACGGGAAGTTGGATGACCACTTCCTTGGCTGCCGCTCCGGCTTTTTCACGGATCATGAATTTCATCACTCCATCCGTAGCCTCGGCTTTTTCGAGAATCTGACCCAACTGGATTCTCGGATCGATCTCCTTGAGAGTCTGGCCGTTGATCGAATCGATGAGCTGTCCTTTTTTCAAGCCCGCCGCCTCGGCAGGCGAACCCGGATCGACCAATCCGACATGCATCACAAAAGACGGCTGATGCAATTCCACCGCCATACCCACAGGGCCGAAGCGGCTGATGGTGTTCACGGAAACTTTCTCGTTCGGCGCTGTCGAAAACAGCTGATCAGTTTTGTAGAAGGATTCCGAAAAAAGAGATACGGAACTCAAGGCCAGCAAGGCCATGCTCAAGGTTTTGGTCATCATAAAGGTAAGGAAATCAACCCACTTACCTATGGCATGAACCGCATCTATCCAAAATCACGGATAACAACCTGAGTAAAAAGAACTCACCTTGAAAACCTCAGTTCTGCGCGCAATTCGGCCATTTATCCTCCCTGATTCTTCAAGGTTGAGCACGAGCCCTTTGCAGTACATGGTTCCCGCATGCCCAGCACCCGTGATCCCGACGAGCCGAAGATCTACTTCCTCCCAAATCTGATGACCGCATGCAATCTCGCCTGCGGTTTCTTCGCGGTGTTGATGATCCTCAAAGGACAAATCGAAGTCCAGAAGGCGTCTGGAGATGGGGTGTTGGCCGCCAAGGAATATTACGAAATTTCACGCCAATATTACCAATACGCGATCCTGCTGATTTTCGGATCCTGTCTGTTCGATTTGCTGGATGGACGTCTCGCCAGGCTCGGCGGTCAGGAATCCCCTTTCGGTCAGGAATTCGATTCGCTGGCAGACATCATCTCTTTCGGTATGGCACCCGCGATGTTGCTGTCTCGCGCCGTACTTTTCCCACTTGGCAACATCGGTTGGTCTATCGCTCTTATTTACCTGATCTGCGGTGCGATGCGGCTTGCCCGTTTCAACTGCCTGGCGTCCATGCCGAAAAAACCCGGAGATAAAAACGATTTCCGCGGAATTCCCATTCCCATGGCGGCGGGATTCATCGCATCCCTCACTTTCCTGATCATGGACCTCTACAAAAACGACCATGAGGTCGGTGTTTGGAAATACGTTCTCGCAGGAGCCATGCTCGGCCTGTCCTGGCTGATGATCAGCGATGTTCGTTATCCGTCTTTCAAAACCCTCGGTTGGAAAACCCGTGGCAGCTTCACCGCGATCGTCGGTTGCGTGGTTCTCCTCAGCCTGACCATTCGCTTTCCGTACATCATGCCGGTGGTCATTTTCAGCGCTTACCTGATTTATGGTTTTATCAGTCCCTGGATTTCCCAACGCCTGCGCAAGGAAATCGAGGATTTTTCCGATTCGGATGATAACAAACCTTCCGATCAAACCCATCCATCCTGAAACCCCATGGATGAAATCAAAAAATCACGACTGGTTCCATGGCTGCTGGTAATCCTGCCGGTCTGGCTCATCGCTTCGGGTGTTTTCGCAATGGTGAAATATTTCGATAAGGAGAAATCTGATCAAATCGAGGCAGTCAACCGGCTCTCCAAAAACGTATCGATCCCATCGATCTCGGATGATCTTGAAAAAATTATCTCGCGCCTCGGTGAGAGGAACACCGGCAAACCCGAGCAACTCTCTTCCATTGCCTCGATGATCACCGGAACTCTCGGTCCATCCAACACCGGCTATACGGTGAGTGAAATCCCGGGTCCGGCCAAATTCCCCCTACTGCAAGTCACCATTCCGTCCAAAAAATCTTCCGCCTCACCGATCTGGATCCTGACCTCCTACGACTCGCCTGCAGGTTCACCGGGTGCGGAGCAAAACGCCACCGGACTCGTATCGACGCTGGCCGCAGCCCAATCCCTTGCCAACTCAACTCCGAGCCACCCGATCCATTTTCTTTTCATTCCGCACGCAAACGAGTCCGATGGACCGGTTCTTGAAACCGCGAAAATTGCCGTGAAGCTCATCCAGAGCCAACCCAAAGCCCATTCCATTCTCTGCGTGGAAACCATGGGAGCTGAAGAATCATTGATCCTGTCCTCTCGCGATACCACTGCCCTGCCCATCGTTGAATTCAAAGACTTGGGAAAAATCCTCGGTGCGGAGGTGATCTGCCTGAACGATGATTTCGATCTGGCCTCGACTCTCTTTGAAATGAAACTGCCCGCCATCCGGGTTTCCACCCGCCCCATGCTGCTGCCCGATGAAGCGGATGATCAAATCCCCAACGCCGAAACCCTAGCCGCATCGACAGGACGATTGATCGAACTGATCCGCAGACTTTCCAAATAAAATCCCCGCTTGACCCATTCACTTTCCTGCCCGACCGATTGCACCTAACTTGATCCGCATGATTTCTCCCAGCGATACCGACACCTCCTTCACCTCACACGCTCCCGGCAACTGGTCGGAATGCGCTGCAGAGGATTGGAACGACTACAAATGGCAACTTCGCAATCGGATCAATTCACTCTCCGAACTCGAGAGCCACATCCAACTCACCGATGAGGAACGTGCGGGAGTTTTGCTCGCCGGAAACAAACTCGCGATGTCGATCACCCCGCACTTTTTCAACCTGATCGATAAAAATGATCCGGACTGCCCGATCCGCCGTCAGGTGATTCCGCGCATCGAAGAAGGTTGGACGGCCCCCGAAGAACTCGCCGATCCCTGCGGCGAGGATTCCCACATGCCCGTGCCCGGGCTGGTGCATCGCTACCCGGATCGCGTGTTGTTTCTCGTGACCGATCGCTGCGCTTCCTACTGCCGCTACTGCACCCGCTCACGTGTGGTTTCAGGTGTCGGGGAACAACAACTCGAAACCCAATGGGAGGCCGCATTCCAATATCTGGAAAAACATGACGAAGTGCGCGACGTTCTGCTATCCGGCGGCGATCCGCTTTTATTCTCCGATGGGAAGCTCGACAAAATTCTCACACGCCTGCGCGCGATTCCGCACATCCAGTTTCTCCGCATCGGTTCGCGCATCCCGATCTTCCTTCCGCAACGTATCACTCCCGAACTTTGTGCGATGTTGAAAAAACATCACCCGCTTTTCATTTCCATCCACTCCAACCATCCCAAGGAACTCACTACGGAGGTTCGCGATGCGCTGGGCCGACTCGCCGACGCCGGTATTCCTCTCGGCAACCAATCGGTTCTGCTTCGCGGGGTGAACGATTCACCGGAAATTCAAAAAGCCTTGGTGCACAAACTCCTGATGTCACGCGTCAGACCCTACTATCTGTATCAATGCGATCTCATCACCGGATCATCGCATCTCCGCACCTCAATTGCCGAGGGCGTGAACATCATCGAGAACCTGCGCGGCCACACCACCGGCTACGCCATCCCGCAATTCGTCATCGACGGTCCCGGTGGCGGCGGAAAAATCCCGATCAATCCGAACTACGTGATCGAGAGCGTTTCTAACAAAATCACCCTGCGCAATTTCGAAGGGGAAATTTTCGAATATCCCGAACCCACCCCGATCTCCAAGGAAACCATGAAAGCCCTGCAGGAGAAGGCAATGTGCAGTTGAGCGCCAAGCGCACTCTCACGGAGCAACCGCAGGACCGACTACTTCGATTTCCGTGTAATAGGTCACCATGTTTTGCATCACATTGCAGGCATCAATATCGCCCGTCCACAAGCCCTCTTCCTTGGCTTTCAGACGCAGGGTCACTTCGTGGATTTTTCCGGGAGCGAGGTTCTTGCGAAAATAGTAGGATCGGATTCCCATAATTTTTTCAGTGGAACTCGGTTTGGGAGAGATATTCAGAATCTCGAAACCGTCAGTAAGGGATTCGTAGAAATCCACATTTGAGAGTTGGAGGGTTTTACTGCCGGAATTTTCGACCTTCACTTTCAGCTCAAACTCATCCCCCAAATCCACCACATCCGGATGTTCGACCTGCACCGTGAAAGTCGGATTTTCATGATAAATGAACCAATAGCCCACAGCTCCAAGCCCAACCCAAGCCACTGAGGTAATCACCATCGTGATGAATGCCGTGAACAGAATGATCTTGGTTTTCTGAGTGGAGAGCATCGCCGCTTGCATCATCAGAGAAGTCGAGGAATTCAGGGCAAACGGCAATACCAAAAAATCAGGAGAAGAAACCGCGTTCGGTCACATACTTCAACCACGGCACGAAATCCAATTCGGGTGAAACCTCTTTCGCATACTCCGCCAATCGCAGCACTGACATGCTTCCATTCATCGCCGCCAGAACTTTGAGTTGAGAGAACGGAAATTCGCAAGGAACTAGATTGTTGTCCACCACAGGCAACGCCTCCCGAGCGCAAACCAGACGCCAGGGATTCAGCTTGGGGAAATCCGGGACTTTGTAATTGGATTCGGATCTCTTTTCCGTGGTCGACGGCTCACCCAAGACCGCATCGCGCCGACAGAACAATTCGGAGCGGAAGGTTTGTTTCCGCTCTTCATCTTCCCTGTCATTTCCTCTTTCTCCTGTGACCGAATCGCCGAGCCATTTCAATCCACTGAGTTCCGCCAATTTCACCACCGCACCCAACGACCACGGATCCATCACAGGCCCGAAATCGTCATACGCCAAAACACGCGGACCTTTGACCAACATGTCATCGATAATCGAGATTTCCGACTCCTCAGCCGCATCACGATATACCGTCAGCGCGGTCATCTCATCCACGTCTCCCATCTGCTTTATCGCCTCAACTTTCCGCACCACCTTCATGCGATCCTTCCAACCCGCCGCCACATTGAAGCTCACCACCGCGATACCAGTCGCGGTCAGGTGTTTTCCGATGAAATCCATCAGGCCCACCTTGACCTCATCCGGAACCCAGGAAAACACCCCGTGGGCAATGATGAAGTCGAATTTCTCCTCCGGTTTGAAGTCCAGAACGGAGACCGCATGAAACGTTACATTCCCGATGCCCGCTTGCGCCGCGAGGTTTTTCGCGCGCTTGATGCATCTCGCCGAAATATCCAATCCCACAAACTCCAGCTCAGGCCAGCGGCTTGCCAGGGAAAGCACGTGATGCCCCGTGCCACAGCCGATCTCCAAAATTTTCGCCTGCGGGATATCCACCACATCCAAGCCCAGCCCCCTTGCCACCGCACGATTCACCTCCGGATCCGCGCATGGATGGCTCATCGCCGGGTAAGAATCCGCATCATATAGCTCTGAAAAATTCCGCTGCACGTCGCTGTTTCCAATATGGCGCAGGGCTTTGCAACCCCTTTCAAGCACGCTCGCCCGAGCTTTTTCCATTTCCGGAAAATTCCCGTCATTTTTCTGTTCCATCCCGCGCAAGTCCTACCTAACCTCCCGCCCCGTGCCCACGACCGCCATCCTAGCCCTCGAAGACG
>CBFGOP010000096.1:0-9527 GCA_965650415.1 uncultured Prosthecobacter sp.
AGTGCTGGGATGATGAAGGACTGCAGGGCGGCTTGTATGGCGTCGCTCTCGGCAAAGCGTTTTTCGGAGAGAGCATGTTTTCGCGAAAGACTGATGCCTCGAAGATCGCTTTGGTGGCATTGGTGGGAAAATTGAGAGCGGAGGGTTATGAGTTGTTAGATACCCAGTGGATGACCCCGCACCTCAAGACCTTTGGTGGAATTGAAATTCCACAGCAGAATTACATGAAGCTGCTGAAAGCGGCATTAAGGTAGATCGGTTGTGAAGTAATGTGCTGAATGCATGATAAAAATCACACAAGACAAAACGTGAATAAAGCGGCTCGCCTTTTCCCGAAGCAGAAATACCCTGCGCCGCAATGAGCACGCCGGTTCCGGGACAGGAAGATTTCGATCAGCAGGAACGCACGTTCCGGCTGGAGGTGCTGCGTGCCTTGCCGGCGGGTTTCATTGATACGGCCGCGACGAGTTTCGTGATTTTTTTCGCGATCCAGGTCTTTGACATGCACTGGGCGGTCAAGGCCGCGATGTTGGCTGCGAGCAGCGTTGGTCAATTGTTGAGCTTGTTCATCGTTCAGATCGCGCGACGCCTGGGCAAGCCGGTCAACACGCTTGCCGCATGCATCTGGTTGCTATCCTTTTCAGGCTTCGCGCTGGCATCGATGTCGGGCAAGCAGGCGATTCTTTATTTCGTGGGTTGCGTGATTGCAGCCACTTGCCTGGGCATGAGTGCGCCGTTGACCGCTCAGATTTATCGGAAACATTACGCGTCACACAAACGCGGTCGCTTGTTTTCCATCACTTCCCTGATCCGCGCCGGTGCGGCGGGTGGGATCTCATGGCTGATCGGCAGCTGGTTGAAATCCCGCGGAAATGATTTCCCGCCGTTGTTCTGGGGATACGCGGTGGCGTGCTTGATCATGGCTGGCTGTGTGATGTTCATGGCTCCGGTGGTTTTAAGGAAAACCGTTCGTTTGAAATGGTTCGATGCCTTTCGTCACGTTTCCGAAGACGCACCGTTCCGCAAACTGCTCATCGTGTGGATGGTGTTCGGTTTCGGAAATCTGGTGAGCCTGGCGCTGTTCGTCGAATACATCACCAATCCTCTCTACGGCTACAACTATGGCCCGAAAAACGTCGGTCTCATCACCGGCACCGTGCCCATGCTGGCGTTCATTGTGTTCGTCGTGCCATGGGGGATGGTGTTCGACCGACTTCCTTTTTACACCGTGCGCGCGCTGGTGAACGTGTTCTTCATTTTGGGAATCCTCATCTACTATCTCGGCAGCGGATTCATGGCGCTCTGCATCGGCATCGCCTTGCATGGTATCGCCAGATCCGGAGGTGAAATCATCTGGACCTTATGGGTCACGAAATTCGCCAACAGTGAGAAGGTGGTCGAATACATGAGTGTGCATACTTTTCTAACAGGTGTGCGCGGAGTGGTCGCACCGTTCATCGCGTTCATGGTCGCGGCCTACGCGTCGCCATCATGGGTGGCATGGATTTCAGCGGGTTTGATTTTCATCAGCACGCTGACGATCTTTCCTGAAATTGTGGAGGAGAACCGGAGGAAGGAAGAGCTGGAATCCTAGGGATGACCTTCGATTGGCTGGTTATGGTGCGGGAACGCTGATCTTGAAATTCGCATACCTGCCCCATTTTGTGTACATTTGTCGCAAGCCGATTCTGCCACCTGTGACAACGGGCCATTTGTCGTTGGTCATCTGGAAATAACGGGTGTTTTTTTCGCTAGAAACCCGCATCAGGATTTCACGTTCGGTTTTGATGAAGGTCAGTTTGTGAGGAACGCCGGTCTGGAAAATATCGTGGATATCCTCGAAGTCGGGCGTCAGTTCGCTGTGTCCGTTCATTCGTTTGACCTCGGTATTGTAACGGCGTCCGCGAATGTAACCGCAGGCATAACTCACATGGTAGGTGTCCATGTTTCTGAAATATTTACCCATTCCGGGAACTTTGCGGTGATCGCTCCATTTCGTGATGTCCTTGTCGAAGCCCTCGTCACCGCATCCGGTTGCCTGGATGTAGATGATGAAGACACCGAAGCTGTCCGGATTGAGTCGGGTGAAGTCATAATCGATCTTCAGGTCGCCTTCGAACGAATCTTTCGTCCACAGCACCATGTGATGGGCGTCGTTTTCGTGATCCGGTCCGGATTTCAACTCCATGCCTTTTGGGCTGTTGGTAACCGTGCCCACCTCTCCATCGAGAAACCATTTTTCTTTCCAGTCACTTGTGCATGGATCTTCGAAGGTGGTTTTCCATCCGCGCTGCTCCGCTTTTTCAAAGGCGGCTTGCGCAGCGGAGATTTCTTGTTTTGCGGTCTGCTCCGAAAAGCTAGGGCTGATCATCATGGCAAAGGCCATGGCAGTGAGGTTTTTCATCGAGTTCATTTTGGGGGTGTGTGGGTTCGTTAATACTCTTGAAAGGTTATAGGGACGGAAAAATCCGAGTTATCAGAATCTCGGTAAGAATCAGATCAGTTTTTATGAGATGATTGCGCGGATTAGTTTGAATCATCGTTCGAACGTTTGTGATTTTCGGATGTTACTCTGGGAGTGTCAATATTGCATGCAAAAATGTAAACTCTGGGAAAAATCGAATTCGTGCACGGAAACGAAAACATTCGGGTTGATTGCATCGAGTGATCCGATACCGGGCAGGGGAGTCACCAGCCTCATGCCTGACTCGGCTACGGTTTGTGTAATAGATCGATGAATTCCGGATGACGCTGGATGTAGGTTTCCGTGTAGGAGCAATCCGGCACGACTTTCCATCCGAGCCGGCGGGCTTCCAACAGGGCGTCATGCGTGATGCTTGCCGCGATGCCTTTTCCCCGCAGACTCTGAGGCACGTAGGTATGTTCGATGATCACCGTGTCTGCGTTTTGTCGATAGGAAATCACGGCTGGCTCGCCGGGACCGGATCTCAGTTCAAAACGCTGTTTGCCGGGAAAGTGGATGGTTTGGTGGTGGGACATGTGAAAAATGGCAGGTTTCGATGGGAGTGCGCTGTTGGTAGCAGCGCGGTGGTTTCGGTTCAACTGGTGTTTACGAAATGAGCCATTTCTCGAACTGTCCGATCTGGATTTATCCTTGAAGGAGTAGGCCAAAATGCCCCGATTGGGAATTTTGATAAAACATTTGCTTGCAAAGAATCCTCTTTTGAGGATCGTGGCGTCATGGATTTTTACCCCCTTCTTTGGATTACGGTCTCAAAGCCTTGTTCCGAATCCATCTTCACAGGAATGCCGATATTTTTTCAAAATAACCGTTGTATAGATCGTAAAATAGTTGACTATGTAAATACAGAAGACGGTCGAATATCTAGATCCTAAATCCCGTTTAAACCCAAAAACCCATGAAACAGAAGATCATTAAGCATCGTCTAGGTGCCGAAGCGGGTTTCGCGCTCATCTCCGTCATCATGATGATGGTGTTGCTGGCAATCCTGGCGACAGGCTTGCTCAGTTTGTCCAGCATCACGCTGAGGGGAACATCCCAAGGCGACATGCAGGCAGTGGCGCGCGCCAACGCGAGAATGGCACTGATGATGGCATTGGGGGAGTTGCAGCAAAATCTGGGTCCAGACACCAGAATCAGTGCTCGTGCAGAGACGCTGGCGAAGGATTCGCGAGTTGGTGTCAATATATCGGCGAATACTCCCGAGGCTTGGTGGGTGGGGGTTTCCCATAGCGATGGAACCACTCTGCTTTCGGGCGGCAGACCTGTTGTGTGGCTGGTTTCCGGTGCGGGTAGCGACCCCTTGGCTCCTCTGGATAACCCGGTCAAAATGATCAGCGCAGGTTCGCTTGACCTCGCAGCAATGACCGGAGGCAGGGATATTGAAGCGGGTAGGGTGGATGTCAGAGATGCTTCCGACCAAGTGACTGGAGCTTGTGCCTGGTTTGTCGATGACAACGGGATGAAGGCGAAACTCAATGTCTCTCCTGGTTTGCGAAATGAAGATGGCGAAAACGGTTCCCGTGGGGTTTTGCCCGCCGGCTATGATCCTTCCATTCTTCAAGGCATGGATGTGATCGCGGGCACGACCCTTGAAGAAATCCAGCGCTTCGGTTCGCTCAGTGAGCTGGAGTTTCTTGGTGCTTCCGAAGATGTTGCACGCAACAAATTCTTTGGCTATACCGCCCAATCCCTAGGGGTTCTGGCAGATGTCAAAAACGGCGGATTGAAGAAAGATCTCTCGGTTGCCTTTGACTGGCAACCCACGGCTAACTCCGCCTCCAACCCGGTTTTCGATCGTCTCTTTCCCCGCACTGGCGCCGAGCCTTCCGATTTTATCGTCGCCGATCGCGATCGCCTCAACTCGTCTGAACTCAGCGAGCTGAATCGCGACAACGGATACATCAATTTCGCTATTTTCCGCGACTACTACCGACTGAAGGATCATTTGGTAACAGTCAACGGCGTCGACTGCCTCTGGCCCACCGGGATCATCAGGAATAGCCTTCTTGCTGGAAACGACCCGGGGGTTTACCAAGGAGATTTCGCCCCACATCCCCAATCCAGTTGGAATACCGTCAATGCCGCTCGGCATGGTGGACTGCCCTACGGAACTTATCCTGTGAATGGAAACGCCGCTCTTTATCGGGACAATCCCATCCTACCCATCCTCGCATTCGCCCAGCAAAATGCCTGGGTCAATCAACAGACTCCCACTCAAATCAGGACCAATGTCCAGTTGTTCACCTCCCATTACAACGCTTACAACGCGGGCATTCTCATCTCCACAACCCTTCCCTCGGTAGCAGGTCCTCGCGTCAACAACTTGCCACAGGTCAGATTCACCATTTCAGGAACCACCATCAACAACGCAACTGGATTAAGTAACAATGGATTGGAGGTGCATGCACCCAATGTTCAGATGCTCGACCCGGGTCGGGCTCAGGTTTTTGGTTTCGGAGGGTCTGCTGCCGCCAGCAATGCGAATGACGGAAAGCTTTACTCACGCAATATTGCCCAAATCGTGGCAGAGAGTGTTTACAGGGATCTGAATGGAGTCATCGCTCCGAGCTCCCAACTCACCGCCGTATTCCATCTTACCAACTCCAACTTTGTTCACGGAGCGTCTCTCACGGGTGCCAGCAATACCACTTACGAAGCAAGCCAGGTTTTCTATGCGCCGTTCGTGGGACCGACCGCACCCAGTGGAACCGACGGGTTCAATGGTATTGGAACCAAGAAAACCGTTGTCACTGGAGGGACTGGTGTCAACCATGTCGCACGGAACGCCTTTTATCTCCGAACCACTCGCGAGTCTGGCAACGCAATCCGCCCTATCATTGATGCCAACATCCGAGCGATGTGGAACAATCCACGCTGGGACGCACCGCTCGGAGTGAGCATGCTCGCTTCCCATTCGGAAACCAGCACCATTGACCCAATCTCCAACCTTCCGGATATGGCGACAGCAGCCAATGGTGATGGCTTCACTTACTTGGGTTCGGATCGCGATCCAAGCGGCTACGACCGCGTGGTGTTGTTCGATGTTCCTCGCTCCGATCTCGTTTCACTCGGCCAGCTCCAACATGCGTCGGCTGGTCGTTTCAGCTACGAGCCCACCTACATCGTCGGGAACTCCTACGCGAACCTCCGCATTCCTCTCGACAGGGTTGTTGGCAGTGTCAGCGATACCGCTTTCTGCTCTGGTCGCGGTTTGCCTGCGATTGGTAATTTCAATCTTTATGATGCCTCCTACATCGTCAACGAACGCCTTTGGGATGAATATATTTTCACCACCATACCGCAGAGCGGAAGCGGATCCTCGCTAACAGCTGCTTATTGTGAGTCGCTGCTTTCACGCGATGAGTTTCTTCCAAACCCGCGCTTCATTCCCTACGAACCCGCAGGTTCAACATTTTCTGTCGAAACCCTCTCGGACGAGGGAACAGGCGATGGCCTGACTGGTACAGGCTCCTTTTTTCACAACGCCGGACACCTCCTTGTCGACGGTGCTTTCAACGTCAATTCGACATCCGTCGATGCGTGGGAAGCGTTCCTTTCCTCCACGCACAATCTGCCCGTTGGCAAGCTCGATACCGACGGTAGCGTTGATGGTTTCACCGATGCGGAAGGCGTAAGGTTTCCCCGTGCCGCATCCCACATCGGGACGGGAATGAAAACCAATGGAATCGACGAAAACTACTGGATCGGTTTCCGTGAACTCACTCAAACCGAAGTCCGGGAACTCGCCACCGAAATGGTCGCACAGATCCGTGAGCGCGGCCCGTTTCTCACTTTGGGTGCTTTTGTAAACCGTAAGTTGGAGAGCAGTGAGGAAGGAAAATCCGGTGCGCTGCAAGCAGCCCTCGACAACACGGTGAACCGTAACCTCAGCGCTTCGTATCAATCCGCCGCCTCTGGCCACAGCAACCTGCCTGCCAACAGCTCTCAGGGTTCGGGATTCCCCGGCCAACTGCTTCAAGGCGATATCCTCCAAGCTCTCTCTCCATACATGACGGTTCGCTCGGACACCTTCACCATACGCGCCTACGGAGAGGCCAAAAATCCTGCCACAGGTGAGATCGCCGCCACCGCATATTGTGAGGCAGTGGTTCAGCGTTTTCCGGATCCGGTGGATTCCGTTTCCGATCTAACCGAACTCGCCCGACCCTCCAGCGAATTCGGACGCAAATTCTCCATCATCTCATTTCGATGGTTGTCGCCGTCGGAATTGTAGAAGTCATCAAACGCCAAAAACCCATGAAATCCCTGATCCCATTCACACTGCTGTTGTGTCTCCATCTGCCACTGGTCGCGAATCCCGCAAAACTCTCCCTGCGCACACTCTCTCTGTTTCCCGTATCCATGCCGGAACTTCACAGCCTGACCGGTGAGGGACTCGTGAAGCTGAACTTTTCGCATATTGAGCCTTCAAAACCCATTCCGGTGAACCGCTTGGAGGGGGGGCTTCCCATTTACAACGGACCAACCCTTCCCGAAGACGGCATACCTCCTTATTTGGTAAAACTTCCCGTCGATGCCAAAGATATCCTGCTCATCGCATGGATGGGGGAAGGCAACAAACCGCAGTTTCTCGCATTCCCGGATAACTCGGCTACAGCGGGACGCAAGGACTGGATGGTGATCAATGCCACCACCAATCACATCGCCATGCAGGTCGGCAAAGAGAACAAACCCATGCCCGTCAAGGCAGGTTCACAGCAAAGCATCTATGTGGACGTGCCGTCGAACAAAGGCTCTGCCGTCACCATTGCCGCCATGTTGGAAGACTCATGGAAACCGTTCTACACCAACTACTGGGCGATCTACGAAGACAAACGTTGCCTCATTGTGATCATCCAGAACGGCGAGAAAATGACCGTGAGACAAATTTTCGAAGATGTGGTGAAGCCCCCCGCACCCTAGAGACTGTTTGAAAAACCCAAATAGTGGAATCGAACCGTGCATGTCCGCTGAGCTACGATTGAGCTCTCATGGTGTCGTCATATCACGTGATACTATCATGGTAAGGTGAAATGAGAACTGTGAGTAGAGGAGTGTCTCACCCTCAATAAGAAACATCGAACGGTGAGACACCCGCCCCCTTTGATGTTGATTATTGCAAGTCGTAGTATCTGGCAAAAGCGTCTCTTGATGGCATCACATCGTAACAATCCACCCCAGATGTAACCCGATAGAGAAAATCCATCCTTCCGATGAAGGCTCCTGATGTGGCTGTAATCTCGACCGACTTCCTATCGTTCGTAAACTTGTGCTCTACCTTGTAAGTGTGCTTCAGAGTGAAATAACTATCGAGAATCACGCTGCCATTCCAGTCCGTCTCATTGCCGGGAAGCTTCTGGCTGTAAACGCACAAATCCATCCCGCGATGCCTGTCGCAATTTCCCGTCACCACGCTGTTGTCCAAGTCCATGTAAACCGCATAAAACGAACGATTCTCGACGTCCTGTGGTATCGGAGCTGCAACTGTGATTGTAAATTTGAGCGTGTCTTCAGATACACGCTCTACAGAACAATTGGTGAGATCTGCCGCAAGCGCCATCGGTCGTGTATCTTCGGTGGTGCGTTCCTGTTTGTCTGTCACAGATTGAATCCTCGAAGGAATGTCTTCTGAAAACGCACTAGGCGACGTTATGATTAGGGTGGAAATTAGCAGTAATGTTATTGTCTTCATTGGTCTTTTTCTTTGCCTAACGACATTAGCGCTGGAACCGGTCGGCAATTGAAAGGAAAAAGATCGTGAAATTAAGGTGCTTATAGCCGTTTCCAAGTCGCGACTTGTTGGGCTTCTTTCTTCCAACATGTCAGCTCGATCTCTCTAGGGAATGCATCTTTGACTTGTCTTATTACCGCTGGATCAATTTCTGGATACACCTCTTGAAGCCTTTCCCTAAAGTCCTCCCACTGATCATCCAGATCAGTTATGCAGATCGATGCGCCGTCAGATAAGACGAGACGATAGCCGTAGGTGTGGCACGAAACGCAATCCCACATTACAGCACTGATTGAGGCGACCGAGCTCCACTTGACAGTCTGGCGCGACCAGCGCCAGAGCCAAAGCCTCTTATGGAAAACGAAGCCGTCATCAGTGAACTCGATGCGTTTTGTTCGCATTATTTTTGTTTTGTCGGTTGCCCCACGAACACAAGACACCCGTTGGGATCTCCAATATGGAATTCTGTAATGCCATATGGCTGATCGAATAGGTCCCGGATCTTGTGGGAACCCCTGTGGAAATCGATGTGTTCCCATAGTGGCTGGATATCATCTACCTCGATATAAATCTCAGTATATCCTCGCACGGCATTCATCACGCTCTCGTCAGCGGCCTTCATGAAGTGGATCGACGCTCCATCTCTCTCCACGATGGCATAGTCGGGGGATTTCATGATCACGGCAAATCCCAGCAGGCTCGTATAGAAATCCAGTGTCTGGTCGATATCCGCAACCGCCAACATGGGACTGATGCGCTTTACCGTGGAAGTTCCGATGGAGGGATTCATGTTTTTTGTGAACGTAATTAGATTGTCTGTCCCTTAGAACTGAGGCCTATACGTTGTTAGAGAGGTTTGGTTAGGATGCGCAGTTCGATCTGAATCTCGTCGTTAACGATATGTCCGGCGAGGCGGTGGAAGAAGCGGCGGGAGCCGTAGATGACGTTCCAATCGGTTCGGTCGATGGTGAGGACGGCTTGGGTCGCAGGATTGCCTTTGGCGTCGAGTCCGCCAGCGATGGGAATGGTGATTTCGCGGGTGATGCCCTTCAGCTCCAGGTTGGCCTGCACTTCGTTGGCATTGCCGCCGAGAAGGGTCACGGTGGCTGTCGGGTATTTCTCCACATCGAAGAAGTCATGACTCTTGAGGTGGTCAATGAGGACATCGTGAGCCGGGTTCCCGGCAAGATCGGTGCAGGTGAGATCCGTCATATCGAGGACGACTTCGCCGCCGACGATTTCCCCTGATTGGAAGACGAGCTCGCCTTTCCGAATCCCAACCGTGCCGGTATGGCTGTTGATGATGTTGCG
>CBFGOP010000097.1:0-9495 GCA_965650415.1 uncultured Prosthecobacter sp.
CGGTTGCTTTTGATTATTCTGGAGTTCCTTCACTTCCTATTGGATTTACATCCACTGGTAATATATCAGTTAATTCGCCTACATCAATCGACGAATCATTCCAAGTAAGAAGCGACTATGGTAACGTGGTAATTACGGGCGGGCGCATTGATTCAACTAGGGATATTTTCTACCTGAATTACAACAGGCAAGACTTAGATTTAAATGACGGAGCGTTGACTATTGATGGACCGACTGACGACATTGTTATGTCGGGTGACGTTACGCACACTGGAGAAGTCACCGCAGTCGGGGTTGTTCTCGATGATGATACCAAAGTTGTGACGAGGGAGGTCATGGACAAAGATATTCACTTCTCGGCAGACCGACTCAGATACCTAACTCCGTGGCTCGCATCCACACCAACAGGAGGTAGTTCAACTTCTCGTGGGAGTTATATTGTTGTGCAAACTAATACGGACGCAAACGCTGTTGGTAAAATCGGTATAGCAGAACACATTTTAGGGACTGGTGGCTCTGGAGCGTCTTGGCGTTTTGATACGCCTTTCATCCTTTCAGGAAAATTACACCCTTGTATCACTAATAACTTCTCTGGAATTCGCATACAGGTTGGGACTAGCACGGATGGAACTGTTGTTCCTTTGCATGGTGCAGATCCGCTTGCGGCAGAGCAGCGAGGTATCGGGATTGAGTTTCGCAAAAATCCAAGTGCAGATGAATTTCAAGTTCGACTGTATGCACGGAACGGTTACACAGGAACTAACGGGACTCTGGCGACTTCATCTTGGGTTACTTTGGCAGGTGCAGGTAACTCTTACGTCTACTCGTTTGCTTATGTCTTAGAGTTTAACAACACCACGCAGACAGTTAATCTTTACGGTAGGCTTACCTCAGCAAACGACCCAGCTCGCAGCGGTAGAATATCCTCAACTCCAATCGTTACATTGTCTGGAGCGGGTGTGCCGAACGATTATCAGAACTACCAAACAGGCTCTACAAGCATTACAGGCTACTTAATTCCAGATGGAACTAACCTTCCTGCGAACGGAAGCTTCTTATCAGTATTTGACCATAAGTTTGAGCTTGTGGACTAACAAATCTCACCAACCAAACACATGAAATATAAACACATCGCACTACTCGTCGCCGTCCTCGTGTCGGCGTTCGCCCCAATCGCACCAGCGCAATCCTTGTTCCAAGTTGCCCCAACTGCGGCACAGACAGAGGTTGCCAGGATCGACCAGCACTACAAGCAAACCATCGACGTATTGGAGGCAAAGCTCCGCACGATCTATCGGGAAATCACGGCGGGCACTCCTGAGCAGATTCAGGCACGGCTTGATGAGATGGGCACAAACGCGAGTGTTGGCCTCGGGCAATATATTGCTGCCTATACTTTGGTCAAAAACAACCGTCCTAACTCGACGATCCCAGAGGCCAGCGTGGAGGTCTTTGTCCCCAATCAGAATGGCACCGTGACCTACGTTGCTCCACCCGCTCCTGAGCCAGAGGAGTGATCACTGCTGTCGCCGTCACCATCGCGCTTCTCGCCGTGGTTTTGGTTTTTATCTACCGCGACCAGCAAAGAATCAACAAGCACTACCAGGACTCAATCCAGCAACACATCGATCCATTAAAAATATCATTCCATGAATGTTTCAATATACAAACTTGGGATACTTGGTGTATCCGGGCTCTTCCAAGATGAAGGCGAACTGCATGGCACATACAAAATCCAACGGGATCTGAAGGAAAAATATTCTCCGCAGGTTGCTTGTTATGATGTGAGGACTTGGGATCACAATCCGAAGGAATTCGCGAGTTTGCTGAAAAATGATGGCATCACTCATGTTATCATTCATGCATACTCATGGGGCGGTGGTTATGGCGCTCCCCGTCTTTGTGACGAGTTGGTGAGGCAGGGTATCGTCATTGTTTGCGTCATGGTTTGTGATGGCGTTTACCGGCCCAAGTGGCTGCCTGCATGGGGTATTGCTAACCTGCTTGGCTTCCGTGCGATCATCAAAGACAGCGCATCTATAAAATACCATGAGAAGGTTCAAAGGATCGTTGGGTTACGGCAAATCGCCTCAACTCCGATGGGGCACCCGATCTCATGGCGCGGCATGAAATACAGCCCAACCGTTGTGTTTGGAAAAAATGTGGATCACCTCACGATTGATGAATGTGATCAATGGCGGCACTTGGTTTTCACTGAAGTTCAAAAAGCCGTTAGAGAGTTCTGATTTATGAAACCATCATCCAAACCAAAAGCTTCGCAGAATACCGTGATCACCGCCGCCGCAAAGCAGTGGAGAAAACACCGTGGGCAAGATACCGATCTGCCAAAGCTCTTCATCGTCGGCGTTCCTGGCTACTATTGGAAATCGATGGGCGACCCGAAAGCGAATGATCGCGGCATTTATGATGATGCGCTTTTTGTTTTTTCAGAAAATGTCTTCGCCAGCTTCAACGCCAACACGGACCCGAGCCGATTCAAGAAAGGTGTGGCAACGCTTTTGCCGGGCGTCTATCCCTACAAGCTTGGAAACCACGGAATCAGTCGTCCCGGTGGCGGGTATCCGGCGTTACGGCCTGCGACAAAAAACGAGGAGCTTCCTGTTAAGCGAGATGGGGAAGATGAAATCCCGTCGGCTCGTCCAGGCGTTGCAATAAACCACCATATGGGAGGCTATAACACGACTTCCTCCGAAGGCTGCCAAACCCTCTATCCAACGCAGTGGCTCGCCTACTACCACTTGGTTAAATCCGAAATGAAACGCCTCGGACTCAAGCGGGTTGAATACATCCTCCTCGACCCAGCACCGCTCACATGATCGAAATTATCAATGCTAACTTGGCCGCTATCGCGGGAAGTCTCATATCACTGGCGACCATTCTTGGTTTTCGTAAGAACATCTGGAAGATTTTGTATGGGGCGTATCGCTTTTTCACTGCTCCCAGCCGCGTGGAAAAGAAGCTCGATGAGCTGATTGTGCGTGGCGATGCAAGAGAGGTGGAACTGAAGAAAATCAACTACGCCCTTTTCAATGACGGCAAGGATGGAATGGTAAACCAGATGGCTCTAACTGAAAAGAGGATGGCTAGGCTCTGCGCGTGCCAGGCGGCAAATTTTGAATCCGCCCCATACCCTTCCTTTGAATATACTTCCGGAGGTGCTACGACATCTGTGAACGAAGCTTACCGGGTTTTGATCGGCGCTTGGAGCCAATCGATCATTGGTGCTGGCCGTTGGCAGCAGGCTGTCACGGGTGAGCTGGCGGAAGATTACATCCATGAGCAAGAGCGGTGCTCGATGCTGCGTGAAGATTTCATTGGGGTTTGTGATTTCAAGAACCCGATGACAGATCAGCCAAGAGGCCGGTGGCGTGTCCATGCCTCTGCGGCCCAGATTGGTGACGACTGTATCTATATCGGGCGGTTTGTGGCTGCGCTGGATGATGTGGCGCGAGAGATTGCGCGTGATAACGGCTGGAGCGTGAAGATGCGTTGATGGTGCTATGAAGGCTCTTTGATTCTGGACAAACCTTCAGTGTAAAGCCGCTTGACTCCATCTGATCCACGTTCTAGTTTCCCCCCAGAGGATTCATAATTGGATCATTCAAAGCACTGAGACCCCGCCCTATCTTCGCAAGAGGATTCCGGCGGGGTTTCTTTTTTGCGGCTATCCCTCAATTCAAAATTACTCAATTTGAAGAAATTGTTTTTTTGTCTATGTTTATCATTGCATAACATTCGCGTTCTGCGATGTTACATCCATGACCGCAATCGCCATCATCACCGCCAAGCCATCCGAGTTATCCAAGAAAATCAATGCCCTGCTTGCAAAAAGCGACATGGCAAAGAAAATCTCCTGTTCATCGATCTCCCATGATGGAGAGGTGATCACCGTGGTAATCTCCGATGATTCCACCAAGTCTGTTAATGCTCCCGGAACAATCCATCAGGTCTCATTGATTTCTGGTTCCGCTGCAAAAATCGAGAAAGCGATCCAAGCCGCCAAGGATGAAAATCCCTACGTCCGCATCGATAGCGTTCTGGTCCACAATCCTCCGGTATCTGTTGAGCTTGCGGTTGAATCCACCGAGGCCCCGGCTGAAGGCGCAAAGCCAGCCAAAAAAGCGGCAAAGAAAGTTGCCAAAAGCGAAAAGCAACCCGCCGGAAAATCCAAGCAAGAGCCTGTCATTCATGCCTTGCTCGTAACCGTTCAACCTTAATCCCTATCCGATGCCAGCCAGCCAAGAAGCCGAAATGACAAACGGGGTTTCGATCAACCGCGTCGAGTCGCTTGTGAGAACCAAGGGCAAGATGGATCTGAGTGATCTATCCGTCATTGCCCTGACCTCACTGGCTCGGCGCGGTGTCGCAACCCGTGAAGAAATTCATGAGGATTTTGTTGACCCTGAAATCAGTATTCATGTTGTCGATCGATCTCTGAAAATCTTCAACACTCGCAAGCTCGCAGAGCGTGTTCCGGCCACGGAAGGCGATTTGCGAAGAAGCAGTTGGCGGATTACCGCAGAAGGAAAGCTACTGATTTCCAAACTCTGCACCGCCGTAGCAGCTCCTTGCTCCCTCATGCCATCCGCCAAAGAAGATGAAGGCCATGGCGAAGGCTAAATCAACTCTTGATTTGAAATTCAGCGGTGTTGCTGGTCGTCCCGCCGTCACCACTGCCCGTGCCTTCATCCGCAAGCGCGGCAGACATGGCATCTATCAAAGCAATGTCTGCCTATGCGGCAAAAAAGAAACCATACCCGCCTCAACCACGGATCGGACAAACGCAAGATCTTTCAACCTTCTGCATCTCTCGGATGCCATCCGCCGCCTGAACCAAGGCAAGTTTCCAAAATCCTAAATTCCTCACCATGGAAATCCTCCTGATACCAGCAGTCCTTAGCGTCACCGAATGCCATGCCTACGTGAATAGTAAAGTATTCTGGGATGAACTCGAAGCCGTCTATGGCGATACCCATCTCAAGCCTCTTCGCTCCGCTGGCAAGAACCGGTCCTATCTCCGAGAAACCGTCGATAAAGTCCTCCGCCTTGCTGAGGCTGAAGGAAAATTATCTGACCGCGCCCTTGTGGATGAAGCTCTTGCCCGTCGCAAACGCCAGCGTGATTTGGAGGCAGTGGCTTAACTCATAGATTCATATAACGCATGAGTGAAAACACAAATATCGAATGGTGTGACCATACTTTCAATCCCGTTCGGGGTTGCGAAAAAATCTCACCGGGCTGCAAGAACTGCTATGCCGCCAGAGATGCCATGCGCTTCCCCGGTATCCGTGGTGTATGGGGATGCAAAGGAACGCGGATTGTCGCCGTCCCTAGTGGTTGGAATAAGCCTCTGAAGTGGAATCGATACGAAATTTGCTCTAACGGTCATGGTCCGTATTCAGTTGATGCCTTGGGAGATTGCCCGGAGTGCAAATCTAAATTGCATCGTCCCCGTGTATTCTCCGCATCTCTCGGAGATATTTTCGAAGACTGGAAAGGCGAGCTGCGTTTCCCTGCTAAGTTCACTCCTCAAGGTTGGCTTCCTGCTTTCTGGGATGGTTTACAGCTCGTCCGTGAATTCCCCCAGACAGCCATTAAAAACGGTTGGCGCAAAGCAACCATGGATGACATGCGGACGGAGTTTTTCCGCCTTGTGGAATCGACCAAGAATCTCGATTGGCTTCTCCTGACCAAGCGTCCGGAAAACGTCATGCGGATGGTGCCTGAGCATTGGAAAACGGGCTTCCCGGATAACGTCTGGATGGGAGCGACAGTAGAAGACAAGCCTCGCCAAGAAAGAGTTGATCATCTTCTTAAAATCCCCGCAAAAGTCCGGTTTCTTTCCTGTGAACCTATGTTAGAGGAATTGGATTTCAAATCAAACAAGGTCAACGCCGTCAATCCTCTTGATGGCATTCACTGGATTATCTGCGGCGGAGAATCCGGCAGCGGCCACCGGCCATTCAATCCAGACTGGGCGCGTTCGTTGCGTGATCAATGCCATAGCGCCGGAGTTCCGTTCTTCATGAAGCAAATGGGCGGTGCTCGCAAACCCTTCCAGCCCATCCCAGGCGATCTCATGATCCGCCAATTTCCAAATCCCTAATCCATATCGCCATGTTCAAAAGCCTGTTTCGATTCCTCTACAATCTTTTCGATGATATCATCTTTTTCTTTTTCGTCGTCATGTCGCAATACGAGGAGCCAAATGAGGATCATCTGGATTTATCTCAACAATCTGAACCTCCGTTAGAAAAGAAAGATTGCGGGATGTGGTTGCATACGGTTCCCGGATTTGCTCCTCAAGTTTGCGATATCCGTTGGGATGATCGCAACGAAGGTTTCACTTACATCTATATCGATGGTTTCCGTCAGCTCCCAGTTCGGGATGCAATGGCTGGTGTATGGGAAAAAATCCAATGATCAAATGGCAGTTTCCAATAAAAATCATAAACCATCCCAAAAGGATTCTTCCAAATACGCCGTCACCATGATGGACGGCTTGGAGACCTACAAGATAGGAATAGAAGCGATCATCACGCTCCAGCCATCCACCGGATATGTCGCCGTATCGTGCCCGTATCATGATGAGCTGAATGGTTGCCATTGGTGGACGGCGCGTGGCGATCTTTCTCTGCATGAATTTCTCATAAAGATAGGTCGTGATTACGCCATGGAGAAGCTTTTCGCTCATCGCTCTCTGGAGGAGTTCGATGAAGATCGGACCAAAAAGGAAATCCGTAAATTCGTAAGATCTCAACGCAAGGAAGGCTTGCTATCCAAACATGAAGCTTCCGAGATCTTGGATCGTATCACAGAGGCCGAAACCGCTGACGATATAGCTAGAATCGAAGGCATAGATCATCCTTACGATTTCATCCACAACAAACCCAAGCGATGCGCCTTGTGGTTCTGGGATGATGTGTGGTCCGCGTTTATCAAGCATATCAAAGAAACATTGAAAAAAGGATAAATATCATGACTTGTGAAGATGCGCTACTCACTGAGCTTGCTGAAGATGTTCGCATGACAACGAAACATTATCTTGCTGTGCGTTCTGATGGCTTGACGTTTCTCGCCTGTGTCGCTGCTGCCGCCGGTGAATTGGAGCTCGTTTCGCAAATCGATCGTCTTTACGGAACCAACCTTCTCCGATGCCAGCTACCTATCGTCAACATGATCGACCAAGCTACCGGCAAGGCTGATGAAGACAAGCAGAAGTTCCTACGCTTCGTGTGGAACTCGGTCTTTATTCGCTTCCCGTTGGATGTTTCGGCTAAGCCCTAGAAATAACAATCTGATGTCCAGACCTGATGATCATGCGGGACAATCCGTGACCGCTCTCGGACAGTATATGACACCTTGCTGGGCGGCGCACGCTTTATGGGAAGCATACTTTCCTGATGTAAAACCAAACGACAAAGTGATAGAGCCGACTTGCGGAGATGGGCGCATGCTGGCCGCAGTTCCGCAGATCATCAGTGCCACTGGTGTTGAGCTTGACCCAGGACTCGCTGCTGCCGCTCGCGTTCGCAATCCGCATCGAATGATTCACCAGGCGAGTTTTCTTGATGTGGACTTGCCAGAAGATTTCACGATCGCGTTTGGCAATCCGCCGTTCGAGGCCAAGTTTATTGATAGGATGCTGGATAAGCTGAGTAACATTTGCGTGCTAGGTGCTCGCGCCGGATTTATTGCGCCAGCCTACTTCATGCAGACACCCTCGCGTGTGATACGTTGGAACCGCCGTTGGAGTGTTGCTTGCGAACTACTTCCCCGGACTATCTTCGCTCGTCTCAGTAAGCCTCTGGTTTTTGTGGTATTCACTGCCGATCCACTGCCCAACCTGCGCGGCATGCGTCTCTACTACGAGGCAGAAGCTGTCAGTGCATTGTGTGAAGAGGCCAACCGTGAGATGTGCGAAGGCACCGGAACATGGCGACAAGTGGTAGCAAACGCCCTTGCTGGTCTTGGTGGTGTAGCTCACTTGCGCGACATCTATGATAAAGTTCGTTCTCGCCGACCCACTGAGAACCAATACTGGCAAGAAAAAATCCGCCAGACCTTGCAGCGTCATTTCACGCCCCATGGTGGAGGCGTGTGGTCTGTTTGAATTCACAAAGAACTTATCACATCATGACTGGCCTCAGAATATCCAATGTAGTGCCTTTCGGTTACTCTGACCGTATCTCCAAGCAATGCGGCAATTTGGTTGATTGGCTTTTTATTCTCAAAAAGATGCGTGCTAAAGCTGTGTCTCAGAATATGGAATCCAAGTTTATTGATGCCGCATTTCTTACCGTGGGTATTCAGTGCTCTTTTTGCATCGAAGCGTTTGCTAAGGATGTCATCATTCGGCCAGAGAGGTTTGTCAGGAGCCAGCAAGTATGGCCTTCTCATTCCATAGGTTTTCAAGAACTCGATCAGTCTCGGGTGCATCGGTATCTTGCGAGCTTCTTTATCCTTTGCTCTCCACCAACCCGACTCGCCGTTTACGTATTTGATTTCAGTGTCTTGGACGGTGATTGTTCCCTTTTTGCCGTCTTCAGAAATCCAGATCCAATCAGGGTTGCAAGCCAGCATCTCACCATCTCTCAGTCCTGCAAAAAAACCCAGATGAAGGATCAGGCCGATGTAGTCTCGGCAGGGTTCGGAAAGCAATTTTTCTCTCTGTTCGATCGTCAGAAACTCTTGGCTTCGTGTAATTTTTACAGTTGTCGCGCCCTTGAAAAATTTCACCGGATTTTCTTTCATGTATCCTTCCTCGACCGCCCAGTTCAGGAAGGCTTTCAGCGTGATCAAGTAGCTTGTCATCGTAGAAGGGGATACCGGTTTGCTGGTTTTCACAGACCCGCCAAGCGTGCTGAGTCTTTTCCTCCACTGCTTGATGAAATCCACATCGATGTCCTTCATCCTCGGGTTTCCCATCATCTTGCAAAACGGGTTCAGGATTCTCTCACGTCCCTTGCGGCTGCTCTTGGTGTTTTCGCTCTTCGCCTTGTAGTATTTTTCCAGGGCTTCCTCCATTGTCCCGGCGACTTCGGCCTTAATCAGGTCCGCCTTGTCTCTGGCCTCCCGAGCGCGGGTCATGGCCTCCAGCTCATCCTTCGTCCCGAGTGCGATCGCCTTCGGTCTGGGTTCGCCTTTACGGGATTTCGGCTGGTAATACCAATAGCCATTTTCTGTCTTTCTGTAGAGTCCTCTCATACCCAAAATTCAACGAGTTGTTTTTTTGCTACCCAAAGTAGCAAAACCGAGTAGCAAAATTCTCAAAAAAGACCCCTAAATCAAGCTGAATCAGCCTAAATCTAAAAATGAAATTGCATTACAAAGCCCACATGATACAAAGCCCGCGTCACCGGAAACCCCAAGTAAATAAAGGGATTTCCGCTGTCAAAACAACAGTAAAAAGCAAGGTTGCCGGTATAGCTCAGTTGGTAGAGCAGCTGATTTGTAATCAGCAGGTCGTCGGTT
>CBFGOP010000098.1:0-9349 GCA_965650415.1 uncultured Prosthecobacter sp.
CCCGTTTTCCTGCCCCGTCGGGTCTGGGGATTGCGGCGAGATTTCCCATCATTCCTGCCACATTCAACAGTGTGAAAATCCAGAGTGATGATCAATCGGTGGATTACCAGATCGATGGTGCGACTCTTCTCAGGGATGAAAAAGGCGAGCTGCGGTATCTGCTTTCCGCGACGGCCAGCGAGGTGGTGATACGCAAAAGCGAGGTGGAAACCGGAGAGAAAAAACCGACGACCTGGAGTTTGTCCGCAGCAACCTATCTGACCTATGATGCGGGTTGGGTGGATCACGAAGTTCACCTCCATGCCACCCCGACCAGTGGCGACGGGATGAACATGCAGCTTGGGCTTCCCCATCCACCCTCACGAATGCAGGTGAGCAGTGAAAATCTGCTGGAGCATGAGAAAAACGAGGAGGGCTTGCTCTTGCGTTGGGACAAGCGCGAAGCGGGAGAGAGAACCATCGTGCTGCATTATCGCACCCAGATCACCGGTGATGACACGAAGTGGAGTCCGAAAATTCCCTCAGTGGATGGGGGCTCGACCGTGGTGTTGGCGGTTCCGAAAGGTGCGGAGGTCGTGGGAGAGGAATGGATAAAGAATCCCAATCCATCCCGTCTTCCGACGTGGTTGCGTGATCAGGCAGAGGAACAAAACCTGGTGATGCTTGTGGGAGATTTGAAACAAGTTGAGGTGAAATGGCTGCCTCGTGTTGAGACAGCAACAATGACGATTCAGGACGCCATGATCACCACCCGGGTGGTCGCGGACGGATCACAACACACGACGGCCACCTATCAGATCAGTCACGTCAGCAGTGGCAGCGCGCGCTGGAATCTTCCTGAGGGGATGACTTTGCTGGATGCCTCCGTTTCAGGTCAGCGCACAAGTCCGATCGATCGGGATGGAGGTTTGGAGTTTGATCTGCCAAAGCCCTCTGGAGAAAAATTCACCACGGTCGTCTTCTCCTACACAGGTTCCGGCAAGCCCTTGGACAAGGTGGCTGGTGGAATGACGCTGGAAACTCCGTCCTGCCCGCTGTTCGCACACAGCATTCATTGGAGCATCGTGCTGCCTGACGGAACGCGTCTCGATGCGGTGGAAAGCAACGCCGAAACGGCTTCGGCCCCGGCGAATGCGACAGCCGGTTCCGCGTGGTTGAAACGCATGCTGTCTCGTGATGAGCCGATCAAGGCTGAGCTGCATTCTCGTTCCAGCAATTCCGATAACTGAAAATCCTTTCGAAAAATCTAACATCAAATCACATCATGAAAATCACACATCTTATCGCCATCGGGTTCATTTTTATCGCGACCAGCATCGCCTGGGTGATCCTGGGTTCCGCGATGAAACATCGCACCGAAGAACAAACCGAAATCCTGGGAGACAGGATCGCCGATGGTTGGGGTCCGCAGCTTACGCAAATGCACCCGACCGCCTGGCACGCGGCGCCGGGTGCGGCCAACGGGCGTCGCTCGTTGCCCATGAGCGCCTCAGATATTTCCGTGGATCTCTCCTTTGAGCCTTTGAAACGCGGGCTCACCAATCATCGCACCTACCTCGTTGACTTCAAGGGAACGTATGAGGTGGTGAACACGACTCCCGTCTCACAGACGGTTTACGTTTCGTTTCAACTGCCTGATCGACACACGAGTTATGAAAACTTCTCGTTCGTGTTGGGCGATGGTGGAGAAAGCAAACGCAGTCCGCGGGATGGAAACCTGTGTGAGGCGGTCGTGTTGCCGGCGGGAGGTAGCGCGAAACTTGCGGTGACCTATCGTGCCCGTGGAGTGGATGAATGGAGATATGGATTCAACGACAACTCACGGGTCAGTCGGTTCCGCATGGTGATGAAGACGGATTTCCGTGAGTTTGATTTTCCGGATGGAACAGGATCTCCGAGCAATCGCCGGGACATTTCAAAAGGTTGGGAGTTCACCTGGGCGTATCCGGATGTGATTGCCGCGCCGGCGATCGGGATGTCGATGCCGGATGTGTTGAACGCCGGACCGATCACCTCACGCATCGCCTTTTTCGCACCGGTATCGTTGTTGTTCTTTCTCAGTGTCCTGGTGCTTCAGGGAATCGAACGCGGGAAAAACCTGCATCCGATGAATTACTTTTTCCTCGCCGCTTCCTTTTTCGCCTTCCACATCCTGCTGGCGTATTTGGTGGATGTGCTGGATTTGTATGTCGCATTCGCAATCGCGGGAATCGTCTCGATGCTGCTGGTTGGCGGTTATGTTCGGATCGTTACCGGCGGAGCCTTTACCTTGCAGGCCATCATCGCCCAGGCGGTTTACCTGATCTTGTTCAGCTATACGTTCTTTTTCCCCGGCCTCACGGGACTGGCGATCACCATCGGTGCCGTCGCAACCCTCGCCATACTGATGTTCCGCTCGGCGCGGATCGATTGGTCCACCAAGTTTAAGAAGGCGGCTCTGGTTCCTCCCCCCATGCAGAGGGCTTCTTAATGGCCCAGCATCGGCAGTGGGCTGTATGGGTGTTCGATTCCGCTGGACGAAACGCCGTCCATACAGCCGACTTATTTCATTCCTATTCTCATTTTTTTCAAAACTTCATGGATTGCCGCCCGATACATATTCTCCTCGTTGAAGACGAACCCTCTCTCAGGGATAACGTGATGATTGCCTTGGAGTCGGAAGCGATGCGCGTCAGTTGGGCGGGGACCGGGATGGATGCGGACCGGTTGATGGATTCGGAAAAGTTCGATCTGGTTTTGTTAGATGTCGGGCTGCCGGATACGAGTGGTTTTGATCTGTGTCGATCCTGGCGGGTGAAACGTGTTTTTCTCCCGATTTTGTTTCTGACCGCCCGCGCATCCGAGGTGGATCGCGTGGTTGGTTTGGAAATCGGAGGCGATGATTATCTGGTGAAACCTTTCAGTCTGCGCGAATTGGTGGCGAGGATACGCGCGGTGTTGAGAAGGGCTCCGTCAATAGCGGATATGAACAGCACCGCAGGGCACACGAGCGCGGTCAAAGGTCTGGTAGTGGATGAGGTGAGGATGTGTGTTTTGTCTGATGGCAATCCACTGGAGCTTACGAGATACGAGTTCCGCCTGCTGCGGTTGTTCCTGCTGAACCCGGGTCGGGTTTATTCACGCGGACAACTGATGGATCATGTGTGGGAAGAGCCAGACAGTTCTCTGGAGCGTACGGTTGATGCGCACATCAAGCAGTTGCGTGCGAAATTGCGTGAACACGGAAAGCCCGAGGAGATGATTCGCACCCATCGCGGTCTCGGATATTCATTTGATCCACAACCATGAGCCTTACCCTGCGTTTCATCATCGCTGTCGCCTTGCTCTGCAACGCGGCATGGTTCGCGATTGTCAAACCGGTGTTGGGTCGGGTGGAGCGTCAGTATCTCGAGGCGGCCGAGGAGCCGATGGTGGATTTTGCCAATTTTCTCGCCGAGATCGCGAGTGATCGATGGGCGGAAGCCAAGGCGGTGCCCAGTATCTCCGGAGCACTGGAGCGGGCACGGGCGCGCCATTTCGAGGCAAAAATTTACGAGGTGGTGAAGACGCGGGTCGATATGCATGTCGCGATCACGGATCTCGATGGCACAGTGTTGTTTGACTCGATCCATCCCGAGCGTATTGGAAAACCGCACAATTCCAGGGATGTCAGGCTCACTTTGGTGGGTTCATACGGCGCTCGGATGAGCCGATCCGATCCAAACGATCCTCTGAGTTCGGTCATGTATGTGGCCGCTCCGGTGAAAGATAAAGACGGCAACATGCTTGGTGTGGTGTCTTTGGCAAAGCCACAGCTCAATCTGCTGGTGTTCATCGAACAGACAAAAAACCGCGTCAAAGCCTTCGCCATCGCCGGGGCTGCGGCCGCCTTGTTGCTGGCGATTTTGCTTTCCAGATGGATTGCGGAACCCTTGCGGGAATTGACGCGTCATGCCGAAGCCGTGGCGGGTGGTGCGCGTCCGGCGCCGCCTCGTTTACCGGGGCATCATCTCAAACGTCTCGGGCAGATGATGGAGGAGATGCGCGATACTTTGGAAGGCAAGCGTCATGTGGAGACCTATGTGCGCAACCTCACCCATGAGATGAAAAGCCCGGTTGCGGCCATCCGTGGCGCGGTGGAGTTGCTGCACGGCTCGCCTTCGGAGGCGCAGCGGGAAACATTGCTGGCCAATATCGAAAGCGAAAGCCGCCGCTTGGAATTGCTCGGCGATCAGCTGATGGCTCTTGCTAATTTGGAGAGCAGAAAACAACTGGAGCAGAGAGATGAGATCGAATTGGGATCGGTGATCCGACGGGTTGTAGATTCAAAAATATCGAGCGCCCTGAATCACCGAATCAACATCCGTCTGGATGTCGTGGACGAGCTTCGGGTTCGCGGTGATGAAACCCTGATCGAACTTGCAATCGCCAACCTTTTGCAGAACGCGATGGATTTTTCAGAAGATGCATCATCGATCACGGTGAAGGTGCACTCTGTTGAAAACGATGCCCTGATCGAAATCATCGACGAAGGAGCAGGCTTGCCGGATTTTGCGTATGAGCGTGCTTTTGATCGGTTCTTTTCGATGCCACGTCCGCGCACCGGACATAAGAGTTCGGGCTTGGGATTGTGTTTTGTGCGTGAAACCGCGCAACTTCACGGCGGCGAAATCACGCTTGGGCCGAATCAGCCTAAAGGAACAGTGGCCAGTTTGAGATTGCCG
Organism: uncultured Prosthecobacter sp.; assembly: GCA_965650415.1. Classification (GTDB taxonomy): domain Bacteria; phylum Verrucomicrobiota; class Verrucomicrobiia; order Verrucomicrobiales; family Akkermansiaceae; genus Luteolibacter. Next base: position 4,704 of record CBFGOP010000098.1, read on the forward strand.
AGGGTTGTTTGATGGTAGGGTCGTTTTGATAAAACGACCGCTATGTCGGAGACTCACACGGCGTTCATTTTATCCATTCGATCAACCCAGGATCTACGATAAAATGACCCTGCCGTTTTTGGTCACAACGCCCCGAACCTGCGGTGGCGCCTTTTGTATTCTTCGACGGCAGCAAAGAGGTCGCCCTGGCGGAAGTCCGGCCACATTTTTTTGACGATGACGATTTCCGAGTAAGAGATCTGCCAGAGGAGGAAATTGGAGACGCGCATTTCACCGGAGGTGCGGATGAGAAGATCGGGATCGGGGATATCTTTGGTGTAAAGATGTTGGGAGAAAAGGTTGGTATCGATTTCCTCGAGAGAAATCTCACCTGCGACGGCAGCTTTGGCGATGGAGCGGGCAGCTGCGGCGATTTCCTCGCGCGCTCCGTAAGAGAGCGCGAGCACCAAGGTCATGGTGTCATGGTTCTTGGTTTGCTCTTGGATTTTATCCAAACGCTTGCGTGTCGCGGCAGGGAGCCTGTCGAGGTCGCCGATGGCTTGGAGGCGGATGTTTTGTTTGTCCAACTCGCTGGCCTTGTCATCCAGGAATCTATCTAACAATTTCATCAGGGCATCGACCTCGGATTGGGGGCGGTTCCAGTTTTCCGAGGAGAACGCGTAGAGGGTGAGATATTTCACACCGAGCTCGATGCAGGCCTCGGTGACTTCGCGGATGGATTCGGCTCCTGCGCGATGGCCCTCCGCGCGCGGCAGCCCGCGTTCTTTCGCCCAGCGGCCGTTGCCGTCCATGATGATGGCGATGTGCATACGAGATATCAGAGACGGAGAGTCTGCTTGCGATCCGGTCCGACGCCGACGAAGGCGATGGGCGCGTCGCAGAGTTCGGAGAGGCGGGTCAGGTAAGCTTTGGCGTTTTCCGGTAGCTGATCGTAGCTGGTGCAGCCGGTGGTGTCTTGTTTCCAGCCGGGGAGCGTCTCGTAAATCGGTTTGGCACGATCCCAGAAAGAGCGATCTGCGGGTGGTAATTCGTGGCGAGTGCCATCGATGTCATACGCGACGCAGATTTTCAGATGCTCGTATTCGTCGAGTCCATCGACGTTGGTGACGGCCAGTCCGGTGACGCCGTTCACCATGCAAGCGAAGCGGAGGAGGACGGTGTCGAGCCAGCCGCAGCCGCGCGGGCGACCTGTGGTGGCGCCGAACTCACGGCCGAGGTTGTGGAGATACTCGGAGAGTCCTTCGTCGCCCGTCGGGAAAGGACCGGAGCCCACGCGGGTGGTGTAGGCTTTGCAAACGCCGATGACGGATTCGATCGCTGTCGGTGGCAAGCCGGTGCCGGTGGTGGAACCGCCGGCGGTGGTGTTGGATGAAGTGACGAAAGGGTAGGTCCCGAAATCGATGTCGAGTAGAGTTCCCTGTGCACCTTCGAAAAGGAGGTTTTTCTTCGCCTTCCAGGCTTTGTGTAAAACCGGGATGGTGTTGGTGACGTGCGGGCGGAGTCGCTCGAATGCCGCGTAGGTGTCGACGATGACGGCGTCGGCATGGAACGTAGGGAGATCGTATTTGACCAGAATCTCGTTCACCTCTGCGCAGCGGCGTGTGATTTGTGCTTCGGCGAACGGACGGTCTAACAGATCCGCCATGCGCAGGCCGCAGCGGTTGACCTTGTCGGCGTAGGCCGGACCGATACCGCGTTTGGTGGTGCCGATTTTCTGATCGCCGAGGGAAATTTCACGGGCGGCATCCAGTTCCTTGTGGAAAGGCAACACGACGTGGGCGCGATCCGAAATGAGAAGTTTTTCCGGGCAGATTTTGATGCCTTGGGATTCGATGCGTTCGATCTCGATACAGAGGCCGATGGGGTCGACGACGACGCCGTTGCCGATGACGTTGATTTTGTTGTCCCAGAGAATGCCGGAAGGAAGGAGGTGAAGAACGTATTTGGTGCCTTTGGCGATGACCGTGTGGCCGGCGTTGTTGCCGCCTTGGCCGCGGATGACGACATCGGCGGATTCGGTGAGGTAGTCAACGATCTTGCCTTTGCCTTCGTCGCCCCATTGGAGGCCGGTGATAACTGTGTTCATAAATTTTAAATTTCAAATTTCAACTCTCAAGGAAGAGTTGTCGTGGTGCGCAGTGTCCCGAAGCATTTAACGTTTGCTCGCTTCGATCATTTCGGCGAAGTCGGTGAAGAAGTGGGCGGCGTCGTTGGGGCCGGGGGCGGCTTCCGGGTGGTATTGCACGGAGAAGATCGGCAGGGTTTTGTGGCGCATGCCTTCGACGGTGTTGTCGTTGAGGTTGATGTGGGTCACCTCGACGTCGGCGGGTAGCGAATCGGGGTCGACTGCGAAACCGTGGTTCTGCGAGGTGATGGAAATTCTGCCGGTGCGGAGATCTTTGACGGGTTGGTTTCCGCCACGGTGGCCGAATTTCAATTTGAAGGTTTTCCCGCCGTAAGCGTGGGCGAGGAGTTGGTTGCCGAGGCAGATGCCGAAGGTGGGGAGCTTGGTGATGAGCTGTTTGAGTTCGGCGTGAACGTAATCGAGTGCGGCCGGATCTCCGGGGCCGTTGGTGAGGAAAAGGCCGTCGGGTTTTTTCGCGAGGATTTCAGCGGCGGAAGTGGTGGCTGGCACGACCTCAACCTCGAAGCCCGCTTGGCGGAGCATGCGGAGTTGGTTGTATTTCAGACCGAAGTCGATGGCGACGACACGGTATTTCACGGGGGGGAGTTCTTCGTATGCTTCCGTTTCACCGATGGAGGCGTTAGGCAGGGTCCACTTGCGGGATTCTTCCGCCCAGATGTAAGACTGCTTGGTGGTGACTTCCTTGACGAAATCGGAACCTTCCATGGGCGCGGAGTTTTTCGCGGCGGCGATGGCATCGGCTTCGGAAAGCTCTGTGGTGACGCAGGCGCGCATCGCACCGAGCGAGCGGAGGTGTTTGGTTAGGGCGCGGGTATCGATGCCCTCGATGCCTAGGATCTCGTGACGCTTGAGGTAGGAGCAAAGGCTTTCCTGAGAGCGCCAGTTGGATGGGATTTCGCAGAGCTCGCCAATGACGAAGGCGCGGATGTGTGGGCCGGCGGATTCGTTGTCTTCGGAGTTCACTCCGTAGTTGCCGATCATCGGGTAGGTCATCGCGACGATCTGGCCGCGGTAGGAGGGGTCGGTGATGACTTCCTGATAACCTGACATGGAGGTATTGAAGCAAATTTCACCGGTGGTGGTTCCGCTGGCTCCGAAGGAAATTCCAGAAAAGCAGCGTCCGTCTTCGAGGGCTAGGATGGCGGTCGTGGGCACGGGGCGGGAGGTTAGGTAGCTCCGGCGCGGGCTGGAACACAAAATTTCAGGGAAATTTGCGGGATGTGAATTTCAACCCAGAATCGAGGCAAAGCATCCTCGTGTCCTGAATTTTATCGCCATTTACAATCTTTGTCCTGGCCGTGACAAAGATTGTAAGAGGAAATTTCAGGTGGTGGGGCAGGTGGGGCTTTTGAGGAAAGGGGTTGCAAACCCCTGCTCCATATTGGACACAGCGTCGTGCAGCGGAATTTTTCAGAGCTCTATGATGCGGATTCGTATCCGGCGATGAGTCATCCCTGTGCGGATCCGGAGGTGAATCGGGCGGTTGCCCGGAGTTTGGGGCTCGATGTGGTGGAAATTTCAGGGGCGAGCATCCTGGAAATCGGCTGTGGAACGGGTCATCACGTTCTCTCCCTAGCGAGCCGCTGGCCGGAGCTGGAATTCGTGGGGGTGGATATTTCCGAGAGGTGCATCAAGCGTGCGAAAAACCTGGCGGCGCAGGCGGGGATCAAAAACGTGAGTTTTCATGCGGTTTCGGTCCTGGATTTCAGGCCCGAGGGGAAATTCGATTTCATCATCGCGCATGGGGTTTTTTCATGGGTGCCGGATGAGGTCAAAGTGGGTTTGATGGATTTCATTGCCAAACATTGACCGCAAATGGGATTGCGGTGGTCAGTTTCAATGTGGCGGCGGGGTGGAAAGAGCGGATGAAAGTGGTTCAGAAAGCCCGGGTCATTCAGGCGGCGGGGGATGTGGACGAAATGACCGCGCTGGCGGTGTATCGTGATGTGGCCGAAGAGTGGGAGGTGGCGATCATTGATGACATGTTGGCCAAGGGGCCGAGAGTTCTTGCGTATGATGATTTCGGGCCGGTGATGGATCCATGGTCGCTGGGGGCGGTGGTGAAATTGTCGGAGCTGAGTGGTCTGAAATGGCTTGGGGATTCGGTCACGGGGGAAAGAGGAAATGACAAGGACGATGAAGTGAGTAAGAAAACCTTCAGGTCGGAATTGTTTTGTCATCGTGATGCGGTGTTGGGTGAGCCACTGATTACGGAAAAGAAACCTGAACCCAATTACCATGTCCCGGATTTTCCAAAGTTGAATCCGTGGCGTTTGGTCTGTGCGAGGGAGGCGTTGCCTGTGGTGGACAATGACTTGGTTCCCTGCGAATTCCCGTTTTCCCAGCTCAAGGTTTTGGCGGCGATGAATGGCAGTATGTCGGTGCTGCGTTTGGCGGAGTATGCCAAAGATGTTTCACCGGAGCTGGATTTTGTGCCGTGGTTGAAGTATGTGACCGATCGGGGGTTTTTCACATGACTTACCACTTACTCGAACGTTAC
>CBFGOP010000099.1:0-9179 GCA_965650415.1 uncultured Prosthecobacter sp.
AAAAGCCAAACGAAGCGAAGAATGCCCTTCGTAGCCTTGGCGAAGAAGGGCGAAGTAGGGCTGGCTCGAAAACAGCGTCAAGCAGCGATCAACCCCCCCCCACTTCATGCATTACGCCTATATTCTCCGGTCACTTTCCTACCAGGACAAGTTCTACTATGGCAGCACGAGCGATCTGAAAATGCGCGTGAAAACCCACAATCACGGGGGCAATACATCGACCAAACCTCATTGTCCATGGGCATTGGTTTGGTATGCAGGTTTTCCAAGTAAACAAACTGCTGAGGAATTCGAGAAATACCTCAAGACGGCGTCTGGGAAAGCTTTCGCCCGCAAACGGCTCCTGTGAATCTGGATGATGGGATTCCACGCAGAAGCCATCAGCTGATGTCGTGGCGAAACGGGGTTTGACTGCCGAGTTTTGCGGAACGCAAAACCTTCACCACATCCGCCCAGCGCACTCCGCAGGGACGGAGCGCAGCGTAGTCAACGCCGCAGCGGCGTAAGCCGCGATATGATTAAGGCGCAGCCGCATTTCGCTTGGTGGCGCGACGCGCCACAATCCCACCCCCTCCTCGATTGAAGAGTCAAACGAAGTGCGCAGCTCAACACCCTATCCCTCACTTCACCGGCACCAGAGTGAAATCCTTGATCGTCACTCCTTTGCTGCCTTCCTTGAGACCGATTTCCAAGGTGTTTTTCCCTTGGGTCAGTGTGAGTTCGATGGGGTCCGACTTCTGCCACAAACCGATGGTGTAGGGCACAGGTGATTCCACCGTTTTACCGTTCGCCGTGATCACGAAAACCTGACCGGTTTGAGCGGTGGCCACGCGGGCGATGAGCTGGTATTTTCCCGCTCTGGAAACCTGAATTTCATAAGGTGCTTTGAACCCACCGAAGGCATGGATCTGCATGCCCGCATCGATGCTTTTCATCGTACTAACCTTGCCGCTGGTTTTCCCATGGGCGACGGCAGGGATGAGCATTGAACCATCGGATTCCGTGGTGATTTTCTTGTCCGCTTCCGTGACCGCTGCAGTGACGATTTTTTGCTCCTTCTCATTGGCCTCGCCGAGTTCTTGGCCGAGCGGACCAAGCGTGACGGCTTTTTCGGAGAGAGTCAGGGAATGGAAATACGCCATCCGGCTCCAGATGCCTCCGGTGATTTTTTTCCTCTCGTTGTAGGCTGGCTCGTCAAGCAAACGGCTCACCCACTGGGCTCGCAGCACTTTGAGGTATTCTTCCGGATGCGCGCGCGCTTGGGTTTCCAGAACAAACTGGGTACCACTCATCGAAACCTCATCTTTATCCCACCAGCTGAGATGGAAGCCTGCGCCGAGGTTCACCACCCAACCTTTGGGTGTCCAGTGGCTCAGTGCGGCGTGGGCTTTCTGGGTCACACCCCAAGTCGGAATGCCGAAAGAGCGGAGCATGAAACGACCGAAAAACGCTCGACGCCCGCAAATTCCGGCGTTCAAGGCGATGTTTTGGTATTGTTGTAACGATGACCGATCGTATTTCACGTTTTCGGAACCATAGGGAACCTCGGTTTTGACAGCTGCCACGTATCTCCAGCCATAATCCGCATTGTAGATGTGATCGGGGCGATACGTGCGGAGCATTTGCCGACCCCAGGTGAGATACTCGTCGGGAGCATCGCAATTCACAACGTGGCGGTATTCCCATGCGTTGAAAGTCTTGAAAGCGGGGTCGAGTTCTCCATCGAGATACGCTTTTTCATAATGCAGGTAGCGTTTGACCGGATCGATCTCTGTGGGGGCATCGGTCTGGTCTTTCGGATTGCTCTGCGCGATGGGTCTGGCGTGTTCGAGGCTGGTGCCGAGGGCGAGTTCGTAGAACATGCCTTCCTTCGCTTTGGGGCTCGCCTTCTGGATGGCGGTGAAAATTTCCATCGCACGACCGTATTTTCCGAAAGAGGCACCACCGGCAATCAGCATCTTTTTCATCAGTTCGGTGTCCGCAAGAAGCTGTTCCACCAAGGCGGCGTGCTGGGAAGATTGCTGACCGAACTCCGCGAGACCTCGCGGAGTGCCGTGGGCGAGAACGACGAAGGTGGCGAGTTTGGCATCGAAGCGATCCGTCGCAATCACCGGCGAAATATCTGAGAGGATGGCATTGGCCGCGGCACGTTCTTTTTCCTTCGCTGCGACAAGCGCGGCTTGGGCGGCTTCATTGGCCTTTTTCAGTTGGGGCTCACGGGCTTTGGCAGCTTCGTAGGCCTCCGTGCGCTCTTTCAAGGCTTTGACACCCTCTTCCCGGTTCGCCTCGGCTTTTTCCAAACGCTTCTTGGCGGCTTCGCGATCCGCAGACGAACTTGCCTTGCTCAACGCGTCCTTGGCAGCGGCAATTTCCTTATCCGCCCCACCGATCCACTTGCCCTTCGCATGGTCGATCAATGCTTTTCCAGAACCAATTTTCCCAAATTCCGCGGCGGCGGCGGCGGCGTTCTCTTGCGCCAGTTTTGTGGCTTCGGTCGCTTGGTCGAACGCTTTTTGCTTCTGCTCTGAAATTTTGGGAATCCCACGAACCAGCTCCGCTTTCAAATCCTTAAGCTTGTCCGCGTACTTGGCTTCCAGTTTTTTCCCGGCATCCGACAACGGAGTCTCAGGCTGACGACCTTTCGGCTTGGCGGAAAGATCGGCTGTGCCAAGCACCAGAGCGGCGAGCATGCATATGAAGTGGAGTAATTTGAACATAAGTCTAAGCTTAACGGCCATGGCTTCTGTTTCTATCAATTTTTCAGGATCATCCGCAACGAGTTTACCCATCCGCTTGAGCAAAATTGGGGCAGGCTGAGCTTGTTGACGATCCCAGCGTTCCAACGCCGACATCATTGCCTGCTCACAGCATCTTGTTCGGTTTCTTCATCTTTTGTATAGGATGTGCCTGACTCCATTATCGGTATCCTCGTAATATTCCACTATGTCATCTTGGATCATCAAATAATACGCCTTCCTTCCATTAGACCTTCTGCATTGTGGACATTGCTTTAAGTTGAGATAGTGCGCCAGCACGACCTGCTTCTTTGATGTTCCGATTCTTATCAAAGATCGAAAAAGGTGGAACTTCATGCGTGAACATTGCAAGTCGACCTCCAACAGTTGGTTCGAAACCAGTCAATTCACACATCCCCATCATTGGAATATTGGGTGAACTGTTCTCGAGCTGCGTCTAAGAACTTTGCACTTCGTTGAGGAATTTTTGCTCCATTTGCCCGATGGCTACCGCCTCGAAGATTGGCGTATTAGCTTCCTTCCGCAATGCATGATAGTGCCACATTGCTGATAAATAGTCTGCGCCGAATACAGAAAGAACGATCAAAACGACTAGAATGGCAATCCATGTGGGTTTCTTCATTATCTTACCGAACGTACCTGTCCGCACACTATTTGACAAGTCCGAAGGACGCAGGCAAATCGTTGTGCGTGACGACTTGTTAGGTAGTCGGGGGAATTCCGAATAATCCTTGCTGGCCCCCGACGAGAGGAAACCGACTCTGCGATTCAAACTCATCAAATTTCGTTGTGTGCAATGTATATCAGGCGGGGTTGACTTCTAGATCCAACCGAAATTTCCCAATAACGAAAAGGAATTTATCAGGTTTGGTGGGTACTATCAGAGAATCCGACTACGCTGATTTCACCAAAACTTCCTTTTCTGATAGTATCCCAATTTTCGATGATAGGATCTGTCCGAAAGTATTTTTGAAATCGAAAGCTGGGCGCGCAGCTCCTTCGCTTCCTTCGTTGCCTTTTGTAAAAAAGAATTCTCACAGAAGGAAACAAAGAGAACGAAGGGTGTCACAGCTCACCATTCTCAAAACATTTGTAAAAAACTGAAATAACCAAAGCCAAGCTCTGTTGCGAAGCTCCTTCGTTGCCTTCTGTAAAAAGAATTCTCACAAAAGGTAACGAAGAGAACAAAGGGCTGTTCCAACTCTTCATTCTCGAATTTTGGATGAAGAGGTTTTTAACCACGGATTGCACGGAGTTCACGGATTGGGTGTGTTCACACTCATCTTTGGAATTTTTGTGGGCTTTATTCTGGCAGTGAAAGGAGAGCGCCGATCCAGTGTTTTAGCTCCCATTCTGTGTATTCCGTGCATTCCGTGGTAAGAAGGATTCTCACAGCCCCGACTTTATCGGCGTGTAAAAATGATTGGGAAAGAGAGGCTGGAAACCTCACATGCGAATTATGGCGGTCGGAAACCGCCACTCCATGGCTTACGAGGTCGCGATCGGATATCGCGGCTCCTTTCTCAGCTACTCCACAGTCACCGATTTGGCGAGGTTGCGGGGTTGGTCGATCTCACAACCGCGGAGGCGGGCGACGTGGTAAGCGAAAAGTTGCAGAGCAACGGCCGTGGGTATCGTGGAGATGAGAGGATCGCAGGCGGGAACTTCGATGACGTCATCCATCACGGCGGCGGCTTCGTGGTCGCCGCTGGTGATGACGCCGAGAATGCGCGCGCCACGGGCTTTGCATTCCTCGATGTTGCCGAGCATTTTGTCTTTTCCGGGAATGTCGTTGGCCAGCGCGATGACGGGAGTTCCTTTTTCTAACAACGCGATGGGACCGTGTTTCAATTCCGCCGCGTGATAACCTTCCGCGTGGATGTAGGAAATTTCCTTGAGCTTGAGCGCGCCTTCGAGCGCGACGGGATACAGCGGTCCGCGACCGATGAAGAAAGCGTGTTCGTGTTTGGCGTAGTGTTCGGCGATGCGGGCGATGGCTTCGTTTTGGGTGATGACTTGTGAGACGAGTGCGGGAATGGCCTCGATCTGCCGCGCGAAGTCCATGCCTTCTTGTCTGGAGAATCGGCGCGAGCGTCCCATTTTCAGAGCCATCATCAGCAACACCGCAACCTGGCAGGTGAAGGCTTTGGTGGATGCCACGGAAATTTCCGGACCCGCATGAAGGTAAATGCCGCGACCGGTTTCGCGAGCGATGGTTGAGCCCACCACATTGCAAAGTCCCATCACAAACGCGCCTTTTTGATTCGCCTCACGCACGGCGGCGAGCGTGTCGGCGGTTTCTCCGGATTGGGAAATGGCGATGACGAGATCGCTGCGACTGATGATGGGATTCCGGTAACGGAATTCCGCGGCCTGCTGCACTTCCGCATGGATGTCGGCCATGTCCTCGAAAGCGTATTCTCCGATCAAACCGGAATGCAGCGAAGTGCCGCAGCCGACCAAAACCACGCGCGAAATTTCCGCAAGTTCCCTTGGCGAACTTCCCATGCCGGAAAGCACCGAGGAGCCAAGATTGAAATCGAGTCGGCCCCGGATGGCGTTGCGCAGGGATTCAGGTTGCTCATGGATTTCCTTGAGCATGAAATGTTCATAGCCGCCTTTTTCCGCTGCGCTGGAATCGAATTCGAGTTCCGCGATCTGACGGTTTACCGGGACGTTGTTGAGATCACGGATATCAACCTGATCGGCGGTGACGATGGCGATGTCATTGTCGTCGAGGTAAATCACCCGTTGGGTGTGTGCGAGAATGGCGGACGCATCGGAAGCAATGATGGTTTCTCCTTCGCCGATACCCAGCACGATCGGGCTACCACGGCGTGCGGTGATGATTTTTCCCGGTTCTCTAACAGAAATGACCGCGATCCCGAACGTGCCTTCGACCTGATGGAGGGCGTCGCACACGGCTTGGAAAAGATCTCCCTGATCGCACTCACCGATGAGATGGGAAAGCACCTCGGTGTCTGTTTCTGAAACAAACACATGTCCCTTGGCTTCGAGCCGGGCGCGGAGGCTGCGGTAGTTTTCAATGATCCCGTTGTGAACGACGGCGATGTTTCCGCTCTGATCCGCATGCGGGTGGGCATTGACTTCGGTTGGTGGTCCATGGGTGGCCCAACGCGTGTGGGCGATGCCGTAGGAGGGTTTCGTGAAACGCTCGGCTGGCCAGGTGTCGCGGATTTTATCGCTGAGTGCGAGCACCTTGCCCGGGGCTTTGGCAACCGCGATCTTTCCTCCATCAACGATGGCTAGGCCTGCTGAGTCGTATCCCCGATATTCGAGCCGACGAAGGCCGTTGATGAGAATGGGTGGCGCTGCTGCCTTGCCGATATATCCTACGATGCCGCACATGATGAAAAATTTCTATATTTGGTTAGAGAGTGATGTCCCTTTGCACGATTTCGCCAGGTCGGGTCGATGAGTGCGGGTGAAGTTTCCGACCCGGATAAATGGCCGTGTGGATTCCGGTGTGAACGTGATCGCCGACAATCGTGCCGAATTTGCGACGTCCGGTGTCGACCAATTCGCCATTCACCTCGCTGCGGTGGTTTTTGCCATCGTGGCGGAGATTGGAGGTGATCGTACCAGCGCCGAAGTTGACTTTTTGGCCGATCACCGAATCTCCCACGTAGGAAAGGTGGCCGATGGAGGTATGGGAAAGAATGATGGAGTTTTTGATCTCCACCGCCTGGCCGATGTGGCAGTGATCGCCGATGGAGGTGAAACCACGGAGGTAACAATTCGGCCCGATCTTGCAGTTTTCCCCGATGACGACATTTCCCTCGATGAACACTCCGGGCAAAATCCGCGAGCCCTTGCCCAGTTCGACATGGCCTTCGATCACGGCTTGCGCATGGACTTCGCCTTCGATCTTGGATCGGGTGAGATGCGAGAGATGTTCTTCGTTGGCTTTGAGCAGATCCCAAGAATGGATCATCAGAAACGAATGGCTCGCGGTGCGCGCGCGGGACACGTCGGCGACATCGCCTTTCCATGCGAGAATGGTTCCTTGCGGATCAATCAGAGTGGTGTGCGATTCCGCCTGGGAGATTTCCCAATCCAGCCGGCTCACCCATGCATGCGGGTGCTTGTGCCAGCCGACAGGAGTTTCGATTTGGGATAGCGGCACGTTGCCGATGGGAAAATGCTCCAGGGGGGTTGTGAGGAGGACAGGCATGAAATGGGGGGCTCAGTTCTTCGCAGAAGAAATGGCTTCGGTCAACGCCTGACTCAGGCGTGTGGCCCAGTGATTGACCATTTCCGGATCGGGATGTTCGACGAGCACCCGCGCCTTGTTCTCGGTGCCGGAATAGCGAATCAGCTGGCGACCGTTTTTTCCGAGAGCCTCATCCGCTTCCTTGAGCAGCAACTGGAAATCTGTTAGAGTTTCGAGCGGCGGCTTGGCGGGAACTTTGAAGCTCTCGAGTTGCTGTGGATATTCTTCCATGCACTGCGCCAACTCATGGAGAGATTTACCGCTCTCTTTCATGACCCGCAGCACCTGCAACGCCGAGAGAATGCCATCTCCTGTGGTGGCGTAATCCGCGAAAATCAGATGCCCGGAATTTTCACCGCCGAAGGAATGGCCTTTCGCGCGCAGGGCCTCGATGACCTGTCTGTCACCCACACCGGTCGTCAGCACCTTGATGCCGGCCTTTTCCATGGCAGCGTGTAATCCGAGATTGCTCATCACTGTCACCGCCACCGTATCGCCATGAAGTTGTTTGCGCTTTTGGAGTGAAAGTGCGCAAAGCGCGATGATGCGATCCCCACTGATCGTGTTGCCGTGGGCATCGGTGAAAATCGCGCGATCCGCATCGCCATCCAACGAAATCCCCAGATCCGCGCCGTGTTGTTTCACCAACTCCCCTGCCGCTTCCGGGTAAAGCGCACCGCAGCGATGATTGATGTTCATTCCATCCGGTTGCGTTGCCATGGAAATGACCTCGGCACCGAGTTCGCGGAAAATCAACGGTGCCACGAAGTAGGCGGCGCCGTTTCCACAATCGACCACGATCTTCAGACCGTGCAGCGAAATATTTCCAGCCGTTTGTTTGGCGAACTCAATGTAACGTCCACGTGCGTCATCGATCCGCGTGGCTTTGCCGATTTTTTCCGGCGGCGTAATCGTCTTCGGTGCTGCATCAGATAGAATGAAATCCTCGATTTTCTCTTCCAGCTCATCCGGGAGTTTGTAGCCATCGGGTCCGAAAATTTTCAGCCCGTTGTCCTCATAAGGATTGTGCGATGCGGTGAGCATAATGCCCGCCGCACAACCCATCGATTTTGTGAGATGTGCCACGGCTGGCGTGGGCATGGGTCCGACCAGAAAAACATCCATCCCGCTGGAAACCAGGCCGCTCGTCAGGGCGGTTTCCAACATATAACCGGAAATCCGCGTGTCCTTGCCGATGATCACACGGTTGCGCGTGTGCTCGGAACCGGAGAGTACTTCGGCGATGGCTTTGCCAGCCCGCAACGCAACCTCAGGAGTGATGGGAAACTCATTTGCCGTTCCCCGTATGCCATCCGTACCAAACAATTTCATAAACAATGGCCTATTTCTAATCATTCGCAGTGACGAGAGGCAAAACTATTTTCTGCCCTGGAAAACAACACCCATTCGTGCCTCGAAAGTGGTTTGCTATTTCGTTGGAAGCGTATAGTCTCCGCCCCTTTCCCGAAGTTTTGGGAGTTAAAAATGAACATGACCGAGTTATACAAAGATCACGTTATGGCGACTTATGGTCGCTTCCCGCTCACGCTTGTCGAAGGCCAGGGCGTGCGCGTGCGTGATGACGAGGGCCGGGAATATATCGATTTCTGCATGGGCATTGCGGTCTGTGGTCTCGGCCATTGTCATCCGCGCTTGGTCAAGGCGATTCAGCAGCAAGCTACCAAGCTGATGCACGTATCAAACTTGTATTTCACTGAGCCTCAAGGAGTTATGGCTCAAGAAGTCAACCAATACGACGTCAAATTGCCGGGAAAAGTTTTCTTTTCCAACTCCGGCGCGGAAGCCAACGACGGTCTGATCAAATCAGCTCGCCGTTACGGACATTTCAAACCGCAGGCGAACGGCAAACCCCGTTTCGAAGTCATCACCTTTCAGCAATCTTTTCACGGTCGGACCCTGGGAAGTATGGCTGCGACGGGTCAGGCCAAAATCCAGCAGGGTTTCGATCCCATGTTGCCGGGTTTCCGTTATCTGCCTTACAACGATGTCGCGGCTCTCGAAAACGCAGTGAGCGATGAAACCGTGGCCTTTTTGCTCGAGCCCGTGCAGGGCGAGGGCGGTGTGCATACAGCTACCCCTGAATTTCTGCACGCCCTCGATGCACTTCGGAAAAAACACGATCTTCTGTTGATGTTCGATGAAGTCCAGGCCGGATTCGGGCGCTGCGG
>CBFGOP010000100.1:0-9161 GCA_965650415.1 uncultured Prosthecobacter sp.
AAAAAATCATCAGCACCTTTCCCGCAATCGATACTGCGGTGGATAACATCAACATTTGCCAAGGTTTGGAAAACATTGCAAGCGTAATGGATCGCGCGACCTTGATCCGTTCCCACGTGCAGGCGGATCTCGGCAGTATCTTGCATTCACGCCATCAATACCATTGGCACACGGGTTACGTTCCGCCGCAAACCGTCGCCGCTCCGCACATCGGTGCGTGGATGGCAAAAGTGTTGGGTGGGCGCAACGCAGTCATGCCTCCGTTCATCAACATCGGCCAACGGCTCGAAGGCTTCGGTGAAAGCGAAGAGGTAAAAGCTTTCACCACGGCAGGATTTTTCGGCAGCGAATTCGGCCCGATGAATCTGCCGTTTCCAGACCAGGCATCGAAAGCCGTGCAACCTCCCGGCGGAATGTCGGCGGATCGTTTCGCGAAACGCTACAAGGCTTTGGAAGCCCTGCTCAAACATTCGCCACGTGCAGATGAACTCAGCGATTACCATCAGGATTCGATGTTGCGCTCGTTGGACAACGCGCATCGTTTGTTAGGCTCGAAAGAGCGTGAGGCCTTTGATCTGACCAAAGAGAAAAAAGAGGTTTTCGACGAATACAACACGGGTCGATTCGGTCAAGGTTGCTTGCTTGCGAGAAAGCTTGTGGAAAACGGCGCACGTTTCGTGGAAGTGACCACCGAATACGAACCGTTTCTGCATTGGGATACTCACGAAAACGGCCACACCACCGCCGAGAAAATGAAAAAACAGATCGATAGACCGATCGCACGTTTGATCAAAGATCTCGAAGAGCGAGGATTGTTAGAAAGAACCCTGGTCATCGTCGCCAGCGAGTTCAGTCGTGACATGATGATCGAAGGTGTGCCCGGATCGTCAGCGAAAGACCAATCGCGTGCGAAGACCGATGTGATCAAGGAGATGAAACACTACGGATTGCATCGTCATTTCACCGGTGGATCATCGGTTCTGATGTTCGGCGGCGGCACCAAGAAAGGTTTCCTCTACGGCGCAACCGCCGATGAGCGCCCATGTTTGGCTGACAAGCCGGTGACCATCGAAGACCTCCACGCAACGATCTTCACCGCCATGGGTATCAGCCCGAAAACCGAGTTTGAAATCGAAAAACGCCCGTTCTACGCAACGAAGGATGGCGTCGGAAAACCGGTGATGGATATCTTTGCGTAAATCAACACTCCACCATGTTCACCGCAAGGCCGCCTCGGGAGGTTTCCTTGTATTTGGTTTTCATGTCCTGTCCGGTGGTCATCATCGTTTTGATGACTTTATCCAACGAAACATAATGAGAGCCTTTGCTGTTGAGAGCAAGGCGCGAGGCGTTGATCGCTTTCACGCTGCCCATCGCGTTGCGCTCGATGCAGGGGATTTGAACAAGCCCGCCGATCGGATCACAGGTCAGGCCGAGGTTGTGTTCCATGCCGATTTCGGCTGCGGACTCGACTTGTTGCGGCGTGCCTCCGAGAAATTCAGCCAGTGCTCCTGCAGCCATCGAACAGGCAACGCCGACCTCTCCCTGACAACCCACATCCGCACCCGAGATGGATGCGTTCTTTTTGTAAAGAATCGCGATGGCTCCTGCGGTGAGGAGAAAACGATGAACACCATCGGAATAGGGAGATTTCCTGAAACGGACGGCGTATTCCAAAACGGCGGGAATGATCCCGGCCGCGCCGTTGGTGGGGGCGGTGACCACCCGTCCTCCTGCGGCGTTTTCCTCGTTTACCGCGAGCGCGAACAGGTTCACCCAATCGAGAATCGCGAGCGGGTCGTTGAGATGCTCCTGTTCCACCGACAGAAGATGGCGATGCAAATCTTTTGCCCTCCGAGCGACCTTGAGTCCGCCGGGAAGAATGCCGCTGTTAGAAATTCCGCGTTTGATGCATGCCCGCATCGCCTCCCAGATGGCATCAAGTCGTTGCCGTGTCTCCGCTTCGGGGCGGAACGCGGATTCATTGGCCATCACGATTTCGGATACGGATTTTTTCTGTTCCGCGCAATGGGCCAACAGCTCTTTGGCGTTTTCAAATGGGAAAGGAATCTCTGTGAAATGGTTCGGGCGATGATCCCATTCAGCTTCACTCATGACGAAGCCGCCACCCAAAGAATAGATCACATCCTCGGCCACGATTTGCCCCGTCTCATCCATCGCCATGAAATGCATGCCGTTGGGATGACGAGGCAGGGCTTTCATGCGGCTGAAATCCAGATCCTCAGAGGCGTCAAACGGGATTTCCCGACCATCAGGCAGGGTGAGTTTTTTCGATGCTTGGATTTTTTTCAGCATTTCAGGGATCGCATCCACATCCACCGATTCGGGTAGTTCTCCCGTAAATCCCAAAACAATGGCCCGATCCGTCCCGTGGCCCTTTCCCGTGGCAGCCAGAGAACCGTAGAGTTTGCACATCACGCGATGTGCGGGTTTGCCTCTGAGTGAATCCGCAAAGCCTGCCGCAGCTCGCATCGGACCGACGGTATGCGAGGAGGACGGACCGATCCCGATGGAGAAAAATTCCAAAACAGAGAAATTCCTTTTTGGCACGGCGGGTGTGTCTGGTGTATCCGGCATGGGCAATCGATTCGTAATCCCCAGTCTGTCGCATAATTCATTCCATAAAAGAGAAATAATGCGGAGCGGATCCACCGCAGGCTCTGAACGGCTGAAAGGGTTTGTAGCATGATGATATGAGGCCAATTCCTTGCGAGATGATGCAAGGTGGTTTAGGTTCCCGTCGTAAAAACTCCAACGTTTACCAGAACTTACGCACGATCCATGCCTACACGTAGAAAAGCCGTTCTTTGCCTCAGCATCCTGGGTTTTATCGCCGTGATCTTCCTTGTCATTGCCTTGCGTCCGGAGAAGGACGTTAAGGTTTCCGTCAGCAAGTCATCGGATGGATCGCCGGATTCGGTGGCGGAAACCACAGGCAAAATCCATTTCAATGCCCACATCCGTCCGATCCTTTCCGACAAATGCTTTGCCTGCCACGGTTTCGACTCGACGAAACGGGAGGAAAACCTGCGTTTGGATACCGCGGAGGGTGCGTATGCGGCTTTGGATGGCGACCCGTCGCAATTTGCGATCGTTCCAGGTGATCCGAAACGCAGTGTGGTTTGGCAGCGCATCGTGTCGACGGATGAGGATGACATCATGCCGCCACCGGATTATCACAAGCCACTCACGGAAAAGGAAAAGGATCTGATCACCCGTTGGATTGAACAAGGTGCGGTTTACGAAGAACACTGGGCGTTTGCCGCTATCGAAAAAACCGAGCTGCCGAAAGCCGATACGAAACATCCGATCGATGCGTTCATTCGCAAGAATCTTGAGAAAAACAACCTCACACCCGCACCGAAGGCCGACAAGTCCACGCTACTCAGACGGCTGTCGCTCGATCTGATCGGTCTACCTCCGACTCCTGAGGAGTTGGACGCCTTTTTGGCGGATGAGTCTCCTGACGCGTATGAAAAACAGGTCGACCGCTTGCTGGCCTCCAGACATTACGGAGAGCGGATGGCCGTGCACTGGCTGGATGCGGTGCGTTATGCCGACACCGTGGGTTACCATGGCGATCAAAATGCGCGGATCTTTCCTTATCGGGATTACGTCATCGATTCGTTCAACGATAACAAACCCTTCGATGTCTTCACCCGTGAACAACTTGCGGGAGATTTGATGAAAAACCCGACCGATGAGCAGTTGATCGCCACCGGATTTTTACGCCTCAATCTGATGACACGTGAGGGTGGAGCCCAGGATAAGGAATACCTTGCGAAATCGGCCTCGGATCGCGTGCGTGCGATCGGTGGCGCCTGGTTGGGCCTGACCACCGGCTGTGCGGAATGCCATGATCACAAATTTGATCCGATCACCTTGAAGGATTTCTACTCGATGGCTGCCTTTTTTGGAGATGTGCGCCAGTGGGGAATCTACACCACCTATTCCAACACACCGAACAAGGATCTTCCCGGATTCAACAATGATTCGCCGTTCCCTCCCGAGATCTTCGCGCCCAATCGTTCCATGCGTGAACGACTGAATCATGCGCGCGACGAATCGATCGCAGTGATTGCGAAACATGATTCGAGCAAAATCATCCGTGAGGAGGATTTCTCCAAATGGCTGGCTGAAACAAAAACTTTTCTCTCACAACATCCGTCGGGATGGATGCCGGTCAAGCCAGACCAGGTTTCATCATCCAAAGGCACGCAACTCAGGATACAGGATGATGCCTCGGTCCTGTTTACGGGTGAATCCAAGGCAGATGAACTCACACTGGAATTCCGGATTTCCGCACCGGTTCGATCCATTCTGTTAGAAGTTCTTCCGGACGCGGCAAACAAGAACAGGGTGGGCCGGAGCGCGGATGGAAAATTCACCATGAAGCCGAAATTCGAGGCGAATGGCAAACCGTTGGCGATCGCCTATCAGCAGGCGGATCGCCGTCATCCGGCGAAATACTCGAATGGCTATCAATCGCCTTTGTTGGAAGAGACATGGAAATCCGCACCCGCTCTGTGGGAGGAGCCATCGAATGCCGCAAGCCTGCCGCACCATGCGGTTTATCATTTGTCAGAGACAAGCACGCAGCCGGTCGAACTTAGTCTGAAAATCTCGACAGCCGATTTGGGAAGAATACGCCTTTCGGTTTCACCCTTTGTGGATCCTGTTCCGGGAGAGGAAAAGGCAGTCAGGCCCCAGTTCGCCTCGGCCTTGGTGGCGGGAGATCAGGAGAATCCGGAGTTGAGAGCCGCGTATTTCCTTTCCAATACACCTGACCAGAAGTTGCCCGCCGAATACAAAGCCGCACGCGAGCAGATCCTCGCAACCCACGCAGGCTATGCGCACTCGATGGTGGCCCAGACGCTTCCGGATCAAGAGCGCCTCACCACCCGCATCCTGAATCGTGGCGACTGGATGTCGCCGGGAGATGTGGTCCAGCCGGCCTTGCCTGAATATTTTGCAAAGCCATCTCCATCCGCTGGAAAACCACTCGATCGCACCGACTTGGCCGAGTGGTTGTTGTCTTCTGAAAATCCTCTGACGCGCCGTCACTTCGTGAACCGCCTTTGGAAACAATTTTTCGGAAAAGGATTTTCTAACATCCTGGACGATATTGGAAATCAGGGCGAATGGCCTTCACATCCGCATTTGATCGACTGGCTCGCGACGGAGTTCAAGGATTCGGGCTGGGATGTGAAACACATGGTCCGCCTGATCGTGACATCGGAAACCTATCAACAGGTATCGGCACGCAATCCGGAGTTGGCGGAGATCGATCCCGACAACCGCCTGCTTTCCGAACAATCGGCACGTCGTCTTGATGCGGAATTCATTCGTGACAATGCCCTCGCGATTTCAGGATTACTGCATACCTCATCTATCGGCGGTCCTTCGATGAAGCCCTACCAACCCGATGACTATTGGGCGAACTTGAATTTCCCGGAGCGTAAATACCATGCCTCCACCGGTTTCGATCAATATCGGCGCGGTCTCTACACCCATTGGCAGCGCACGTTCATTCACCCGATGCTGGCCGCATTTGATGCACCCTCACGTGAGGAATGCGCGGCGGATCGTTTCCAATCGAACTCTCCCCAGCAGGCGCTGACTTTATTGAACGACCCGACTTTCGTCGAATCCGCCAACGCTTTGGCCGCAAGACTGGATCGGGAATTACCCGACGCATCCGATTCTGAAAAAATCAAGCGCGCCTATCTCCTTGCCCTTGCCCGTGAACCCAAACCTGCCGAATTGGAAAATCTCGAAGGATTTCTAACAAAAATGAGAAAGGAAAAACCCGAGGTAAATGCCATGCAGCAGCTGTCCCGTGTCATTCTCAATCTACATGAAACGATCACCAGGTATTAGCATCACCCCCTCACCCACTCCTCTTTATCCATGAACGATCTACAGAAACAACTCGCCCTTCATCATGCGTGGCAGAATGACTGGTCGCGTCGAACCTTTTTGAAACGCAGTTTTGCAGGAATCGGTGGGCTTGCGCTTGCTCAATTCGCCAAGGCAGCAAACCTGCCGCTCCTCCAAGAGCAAGGCGGATTGCATTTTCCGGCAAAAGCGAAACGGGTGGTTCATCTCTGCATGGCGGGCGGTCCTTCGCACCTGGAGTCCTTCGATCCCAAGCCTGCGCTCGACAAACTCAACGGTCAGGCTTTTCCCGAATCATTTACAGCTGGACAACAACTCGCCCAGCTGCAAGGCCGCGAATTGATCGCCCGGGGTTCGTTCACAAAATTCAAAAAATATGGAGATTCGGGAATCGAGGTCTCGGATCTGTTTCCGCACATCGGATCGATCACCGATGATATCTGTGTCATCCGTTCCATGGTGACGGAGCAGATCAACCATGATCCCGCCCACGCCTTCATGAACTCGGGTTCCATCCTAAAAGGGCGCCCCAGCATGGGTTCTTGGTTGCTTTATGGATTGGGTGCGGAAACACAGAATCTGCCTGGCTATGTGGTCATGGTTTCGCGCGGAAATTTTCCAGATCAGCCGATTTCCGCCCGTCAGTGGTCCGCCGGATTTCTGCCATCAAAATTCCAAGGGGTGCAGTTCCAATCGAAAGGTGATGCAGTGCATTATGTGGGTAGTCCGGATGGCGTGTGCCAGTCCACCCAACGTCAGGTGATTGATGAGGTTCGTCGCATGAACGGCATCTTGGATACCGATCGCTATGATCCGGAAATCGAAACGCGGATTTCTCAATACGAGATGGCGTTCCGGATGCAGTCATCGGTTCCGGAGCTCACCGACATGAGTGGAGAACCGCAGCATATTCTGGATATGTATGGTGTGAAGCAGGCGGGTGATGGATCGTTCGCATCGAACTGCTTGCTGGCGCGTCGTATGTTGGAACGCGGTGTTCGCTTTGTGCAGTTGTATCATCGTGGTTGGGATCACCATAGCGGCATTGAAAAACAAATGCCCTATTCGGCCAATCTCACCGACCAGGCATCCGCCGCGTTGCTTAAAGACTTGAAACAGCGGGGGATGTTGGAGGATACTTTGGTGATTTGGGGTGGAGAATTCGGAAGAACGCCGATGGGCCAGGGCACGGGCCGAGATCATCACATCAAAGCGTTTTCAGTTTGGATGGCAGGTGCCGGGATCAAACCCGGCCATGTGCACGGAGAAACCGACGAACTCGGTTATGCAGCCATCAAGGACGTTGTCAGCGTTCACGATCTTCACGCGACACTGTTGGAAAGGTTCGGAATCGATCATGCACGTTTCACGAAGAAATTCCAAGGACTCGACTACCGTTTGACGGGAGTTGAACCGTCCAAGGTGATCAAGGGAATCCTAACGTGAAGCAGGTGCGTGGATTCTGATGACCCAACCTGGGACCGCGAGTTTGCAAGTCGCCATGTTCATTGGATTTTTGAATGAAGAGATGCAGTAGCTGATCAGTAGCCAACTCTTTTGAAAACATGCCGACGAGGGCGTCGGCGCTCCCGGATTTTACAACTCACCCTCAATCAAATCATCCAGTGTCTGTCTCTTGCGGACGACGGTGGCATCGGTTCCCTCAACGAGGATTTCGGCGGGGAGGGGGCGGGAGTTGTAGTTGGATGCCATCACAAAGCCATAGGCTCCGGCTGACATCAGCGCGACGTGGTCGCCGGGATTGAAATCCGGAAGAGGACGGTCTTGGCAGAAGAAGTCGCCGCTCTCGCAGATCGGGCCGACGACATCGACTTTGGTGAGTTCTTTGCTGGATGGTTGGATCAGCGGAACAATCTCGTGGTGACCTTCGTAGAGAGCGGGACGGATGAGGTCGTTCATGCCGGCATCGACAATCTTGAAGGTTTTGGCAGAACCTTTTTTCTCGTATAGGCAGCGGGTGATAAGCACTCCGGCGTTGCCGACGATGTAGCGGCCGGGTTCGAGCAGAATTTTCAATCCGAGTCCTTTCAGGCGTGGAACAAGTTCCTGACCGTATTTTTCGATCGTCAGGGGACGTTCGGTTTCCGGTTTTGATGTCCACCAGTCAGGAGCACCGGATTGGAGCGATTCCTGGTAAACGATGCCGATTCCTCCGCCGATGGACCAGAACTCAATGCCGTGCTTCTGTTTGAGGTCGGTAACCATCGGGATGACTTTTTCGACGGCTTCGATGAAGGGATCGATGGAAGTGAGCTGCGAGCCGATGTGCATTTGCAAGCCACGCAACTTGATGTGTTTGAGCTCCTTGGCAGCGCGGTCGTAAAGGTCGGGGATTTTTTCGAAGTCCACGCCAAACTTGTTTTCGCTTTTCCCAGTAGAGATGTATTTGTGGGTTTTGGCGTCGACGTTTGGATTCACACGGACGGCGGCAGGGGCGATTTTGCCGAGTTCGCCGGCGACTTGGTCGAGGTAACGAAGTTCCTCTTCGCTTTCGACATTGAAGGAATAAATGCCTTTTTCGAGGGCGAAAACAATTTCCTCACGGGTTTTGCCGACGCCTGCGAAGGTGCAGTGGGATGGGTCGCCACCGGCTTTGATGACGCGGAAAAGCTCGCCGCCGGAGACAATGTCAAAGCCCGCGCCTTTGGTGGCGAGGAGGCGTAGGACGGAGAGGTTGGAGTTCGCCTTGACCGCATAAGCGATCTCATGATCGACCCCGCTGAGAGCGAGATCGAGACGTTTGAAATGATCGGCGATCGTTCCTGCAGAGTAGACGTAGAGGGGTGTGCCGTGTTCTTGGGCAAGCGTCTGTAAGGAAACGTCTTCGCAGAAAAGCTCTCCGTCTTTGTAGGAAAAGCCGTGCATGGCAGCTTACTTGACGATGCCTGCCTGTTTCAGAGTGGCGTATGCACCGTTTTTGTTCACGGTTTTCAACGCGCGGCAGCTGAGTTTGGTGCGCACGAAACGACCGAGTTCAGGAACCCAGATGCGCTTGTTCTGAAGGTTTGGGGAAACCGAGCGTTTGGTGACTTTGGTGACGTGACGACCGATACCGCCCTTTTTCTTGGCCAAGCCAGAACGATGGATCTTGCCGCCGGAGCGGACGCGGGTGCCTCTGATGCTACAAATACGTGCCATGGTGAAAAATTGGTTAGCGGGGGGCGAAGAATGCCTTGGGTTTCGGATGCGTCAAGACGAAATCTTACGGAAAATGAAGAAAT
>CBFGOP010000101.1:0-9145 GCA_965650415.1 uncultured Prosthecobacter sp.
TTCTCAGTCAGCGAGAATGCCAACACCCCTCCCGCTGCGAAGCGGGTGAGGTATTTCTGTTTTTGGGCTTCCGTTCCGAACACCAGCAGGGGCTGGGGAAGCCCGATGGATTGATGGGCGGAAAGCAGGGCTGTTAGATTTCCGCAGTGACCTCCCAGCAACATCGCGGCACGCGAGTAGTTGGTCTGGCTCAAACCGAGTCCGCCATAGGTTTTCGGGATCTTGATGCCGAAGGCTCCGAGCTCCGCCAAACCTTTGAAAACGGAATCCGGAATCTCGCCCTCACGATCAATCGCATCCGGATCGGTTTTTGTTTCCAAAAAATCCCGCAGTTTTGCGATGAAGGCATCGCCTTTTTCCTTGTCTTCATCTGTCTGCGTCGGGAACGGAAAGATGATAGCGAAATCCGGAGAGCCATCGAAGATCGATGCGGCGAATCCGGAGAGCTCGCGGGTGTCGCGTGAAGATTCAGCAAGCTCCAACGCAGCCCGCTGACCTTCCGGCATGTGACTGGTATCGATGATGGATTCTGACATGGCCTTATGGGTTGAGGTTTTTTAGAGGGCCTCCCCGGAAGGGCGGGTAGCCCGTGCCGAGGATCATCGCGAGATCAATATCGTCGGCACTCGCGGCGATTCCTTCTTTCAGGCACAGCTCGGCTTCCTTTGCCATCAGGTTGGCAAGAATTTTTTGGACGTCATCAGGTGTTGATTCGGTGCCGGTTTGGAAAGCAATGACCTGGGCGTTTACAGCATGTGACGCGTTGTCATAAACATAGAATCCACTGCCACCCTTGCGTCCTGTGTGGCCTTGCTCGACCAGACGTTCGACCACTTTCGGAATCGCCATCCGTTCAGGGAAAGCGGCGGCAAGGGTGCGCGCGACATGCAGCGCGACATCGAGTCCGACTTCATCTAACAATCTCAAGGGTCCCATTGGCATTCCAAAGTCGAGCATCGCGTTGTCGATCTCTTCCGGATCGCCACCCTGCTCGAACATCGCTGCGGCTTGGACGAGATATGGCATCAGGATGCGATTGACCAGAAACCCGGGCGAGTCACGGACCACAATAGGAACCTTGCCGATCTTGCGGACGTAATCGACCACGGTGGCGAGGGTTTCATCGGATGTCTGATCGACGCGAACCACCTCCACCAGTTGCATCCGATGAACGGGATTGAAGAAATGCAACCCAACCAGGCGTTCGGGATGGGAGATACTGGATGCGAGTTCATGAATCGGCAGTGCCGAAGTGTTGGTGGCGAGAATGGTATCTGGTCGGGATCTCGCGGCGAGATCCGCGAAGATTTTCTTTTTGATCGATAACTCTTCCACGGCGGCCTCGATGATGAGGTCGCACTTTTTCAGGGAGATTTTTTCAGCGGTGGGAAAAATCCGATCCATGCTGCGTGCGGCGTCGGTTTTGGAAATGACGTGATGTTTTATCGCATCGGCGTAGAGCGAACTGATGGATTTCATCCCGTGGGCGAGGGCATCCGTGGAGATGTCCTGGAGGATGGTTTCGGTGCCGCGAGTCGCGAGCCAATAAGCGATTCCGGAACCCATCAGGCCGGAGCCGATCACGGCGGCACGTTTGATTTTGCGCGGCTCTGCCGTGGTGTGGCGATGTTTTTTGGCGCGTTCCTGAAGGAAGAACAAACGGATCAGATTTGCGGTTTCAGGCAGTTCGGCGAGACGACTGATGGCATCGAGTTCCGCTTGCTGGGATTGGGCACGGGTGTTGCCGATGGAGGCGGTCGCGACCTCCAATGCCGCTGCCGGACCCGGATAGAGTCCGCGGGTTTTTTTCTGAAGTTCTTTCTGTGCCTGAACGCGAATCAGCATCGCGACCGCCTGATTGTGAACAATGGGATTGTGCGACTGCTCGCGTTTGCCTTTTTTCAAAAACGACCATGCGAATTCCCGCAGGTGCTCTTTCGGCACAACCTCATCCACCAGACCTTTGCGTTTCGCATCGGACGCAGAGTAGAGTTTTCCGGAGAGGATCACGGAGAGGGACTCCTGCAAACCTAACAAATCGGGAAGCCGGGTGGTTCCTCCCCATGCAGGAAGGATTCCGAGTTGGGTTTCCGGCAAGCCGATTTTGGTGGAGGAGGAGTTGCTGGCGATACGCCAATCGCAGGCAAGCGCGAGCTCATATCCTCCACCAACACAAGCGCCGTGAATCGCCGCAACTGTGGGGTAAGGAAGATCGGAGATGATATTGAAAAGCGCCTGTCCCATCGTGATGAGTTTGGTCAGCTTTTCCCCGCGCGCGGTGGAGAGTTCTTTCAGATCCGCACCGGCAATGAAGATGTTCGGTTTTTCGGATTGGATGATCAGACCCGTCACATCCGGTTGGGTCACCAGTTCCGACAAGCATGCGGACAACTGCTCGAGCGTCGCCGTGTCAAAAATGTTCGCCACCGCATCCTCACGGTCGAAGCTGAGGATGGCTGTGTTGTTGGAATAATGGAGGCTGACGTTCGGCATGGCTGGCAAATTTCAAATCTCAAATTTCAAGTTTCAACGAAGATAGACTTTCATCATGAGCTGTTAGAGTTTCTCGAAATAGAGGGCTGCGCCTTGGCCGCCGCCGATGCAGAGGGTGGTTAGGGCGCGTTTTTGGTTGGAGGTGCGGAGTTGGTCGAGGGCGGTGAGAACGAGCCTAGCGCCGGAGGCGCCGACAGGATGGCCGAGGGCGATAGAGCCGCCACGACGGTTGATTTTTTCGAGCGGGATGTCGTGCGGTGAAATATTGAGGTTTTGTGATTTCGGGGTTTTCAGTGCGGCGAGCACCGCGAGAACCTGCGCGGCAAAAGCCTCGTTGATTTCGATCACATCCGCATCGTCGGGACTCAGTCCGCAGCGTTGTTTGGCGAGAGCGATGGCATGAACGGGACCGAGGCCCATGCGTTTGGGATCGCATCCTGAATAAGCATAACCGGCGAGGCGTCCGATGGGTTCGATCCCGAGTCGATTCGCGGCCGCTTCGGTGCCGACCAACATGGCCACCGCGCCATCGGTGATTTGGGAACTGTTGCCTGCTGTCACGGTTCCGGTGACGCGATCAAAAATAGGGCGCAAGGTGGCGAGTTTTTCCGGGGTCGAGTCCGGGCGTATTCCGTTGTCCTGGGTGACGGCTTTTCCATCGATGTAGACCGGTGAAATTTCCGCATCGAGTTGCTCGCGATGCTTCAGTGCTTTCGCGTGGGATTGCGCGGCAAACTCGTCTTGGGCTTCACGACTGATCCCGAATTCACGGGCCAATATTTCCGCCGTTTCTCCCATAATCAATCCGGAGAAAGGATCGGTGAGGCCAAGTTCCAATCCGACCCTGGGTTTGAAATCTGACAGGTTGAAATTGGCGGCGGCGGAGAGTTTTTGTCCCGAGGATTTCGCCCTGTTGAGTTCCGCGAAATGCACGGCGGCCTCGTGAGGGAAAAGCAGCGGAATGTGTGACATGCTCTCGGTTCCTCCTACCACGAACAAATCTCCCTGACCTGCTGCGATGCGTTGCTGGGCGGTCGTGATCGCTTCCATTCCGGAAGCGCAGTTTCGATGCACGGTCATCGCAGGGACGTGTTGCGGAATTCCCGAACGCAACGCGATGATGCGCGCGACGTTCGCCGCCTCGGTGGGTTGCGCAACACAACCGAAAATCACCTCGGAGAGCTCCGCGGGATCGATCCCGGTTTTCATCAACAAAGCGGTCGTCGCCGCACGACCCAAATCATCCGCAGTGAGATCCGCGAGATCGGATCCCATTTTACAAAACGGCGTGCGTGTGGCGGCGATGATGAACATAAGGTTGGGAAACTTTAAATTTTAAACTCTAAATCCTAAGGAAGAATCTGATTTGTGGATGTAGAATGATACATGTCTTTCATTAGGGTCTAGAGTTTAAAGTTTAGGATTTTGTAAGGGGTCTGCTGTCTTTGACTTTCTGTTCCTTGAGCTGTTTTCCAACGCCTTGCAGGCCGCGCATTTCCTCCCATGTGTGGAAACGGATCTCGTTGGGTGCGAATTCGGTGACGGATTCAAAACGCTCATGGATGGCATCGCGAAGTTGTTCCTGATCGCCTTTCATCACGACCGCGTGGACGATGACGATATCGCTTTCGAGAGGATCGTCGTTGCGTTTGCGGAGCTCAACCTGCCAGGCGCCGAGTCCATCGGTGTCGTCCAAAATGTTTTCGAGCGTGTTGAAATCCACCAGGGTTCCTTTGAGTTTCTCGATGTGGAGGTTTTTAAAATCGGAAACTCTTGAGATGCGACCTAACAGACGTGGGCAGGTTCGCCCGCAATGCGGACAGGGTTCGCAGGTGATTCCCTTTTCGATCAGATCACCGGTGCGATATCTGAGAACGATCGTTCCGCGAGAATCGAGCTGCGTGAGCACGATTTCACCGGCTTGTCCGTTGGGCACGCGTTGGCCGGTTTCAGGATCGATCACCTCGATGAACGACATGTCCGGATAGATATGGAAACCCGATGGTTCATCGCCGTTGACGGGAAGGCATTCGGTGAAAGCGATTTTCGCTTCCGTGAATCCGTAAGTGGACATGATGGAAACATTGTTCGCGCCCATTGCCGCACAGAGCTCTTTGAGTTTCCGACGCATACCGGTCGGGACTTTTTCGCCACCCAACACCAAGCGTTTCAGATTGGACCATTTCGAACCACCGGCGGTTCCTTCCTGGAGCAGATGGTAGAGAAAGGTCGGCATCGCGATGATCGCATCGGGATTGATCTTATCGATAATGCGGATGTTTCCATCCGTGCCGACGGTTTTTCCTCCGCCGGTGGAAAGCATGAAAGTGTTGTGACCGGTGCCCGCGTAGTGCGCTTGCCAGAACGCGAGGTGGGGAGCGAAGGGAAAGGCGTTGATGTGGCGGTTGGCGGGATCCGATTGGCAAAGCTGCATCAGCCGGCGTCCCCCTTCTTCGAGGCGCGCGATGTCATGGGCGGTGTAGAGAAAAGGAACGGGAGCGGAAGATCGACCTGTTGTGCTCGTGAGCAAAATCGGGCGGAGTTCTTTTTCCAACGCGAGTTTGGTCGCTGTTTTTCCACGCGTGATTCCGCTGAACAAGGTCCGCCATTGTTTTTTCAACACCGCCTCATCGGGAATGATCACGAAGTCGCGCGGATTCTCAAAATCCAATTTCGACGTGAAAGGAAGTTTTACCAGATCATCGGTGGAGCGGATTTCCCGGGGATCGATCCCGTTTTTGAAAAACATGTCTCGATAAAACTTCGCGAAAGGCACAGCCCGGGTTTGCAGGAAGCGCCGCAACAGCGCTGCCTGACGGGCATGCAGTTCTTCAGGCGACGCGGTCGCCCACCATGTTTTTTTGAGGTTCATCCGATTGAGATTTTGTTAGAGATCGGATCCGATCCAGGTTTTCCAGCGCGACCTTGCGGCCTGCCTGGATGAAGCGATCGAAGTTCGAGTAATCGCTCCAGGATGCGGAGAAATGTTCGGGACGTAGGACGATATCGGCGCGTTTGAGTGACTCATGGGCGAGCCGAACCTGCGCGCAGCGGATCGACTGGCGAAAGGTGTCCACGATATTTCCTTTGGCAAGGAAGTTGATTTTGCGGTTGATCGCGCTGAGAAAACGGCGATGCGGGCTCGAAGGAACCGGTGGTTCATCGAGATTGCAATAGAGGCCGGCATCGACCTCCTCGAAACTGGGAATGACGGACACCGCGATCACCTTGTCGATGTTGCCGTATTTTTGCAGCGCACCCACGGGCACGGGATCGACCACGCCACCATCGACACAACGACGCCCGTCATGCCGCACCGGAACGATGATGCCGGGCATCGCGCAAGATGCATGAACCGCATCGGAAATTTTTCCCGAACGCAGCACGAGCCGTTCCTTGGTATCGAGATCCGCACTGATGACCAATAACGTCCGCTTGAGACTCTCGAAATGAAGATCTCCGATGGAGCGTTCGAGATGCCGCTTGGCCTTGAGTCCGCTGAACAACCCGGCGGTGGGAGGAAAAACCGGATCGGCCAGTTTCCAAAGTTGACGGCGGTCGTGCATTTCTTCGGCAAGCTTGACGAGTTGTTCGCCAGAAAATCCGGCAGCCCAAAGGGCACCGACATACGATCCCATGGAAGAACCCGCAACGGCATGGATCTCGATTCCGTTTTCTTCCAACACTTGTAAAACGCCGACATGCGCGAGTCCTCGCGCGCCGCCCGACGAGAGCGCCAGCCCGATCTTCAACCGATCCGGCGCATCAGACAAAGGCCTTTCCCTGAGCTCTGGCGAGCTCCTGCCTTTGAAAAAACTGATGAGGGATTGAAGCATAAGACCATACGGAGGATCAAAATTTCACTTCTGTTCAACTAACCAAAGTAAATCAAATCATCGATGTGGCAATCATTTCCGAGAAAACCTCGAAAAAGGATGATGCTTCAAAAAAAGGATGCCTGCGTTTCGCAAGCATCCTTCTCGAATGGGATGATGGGCCAATCAGGCGCGCATCTTCGAATAAGCGCGGAGGTAGCCGACACACTGCGCGATTTCCGGCAGGTTGCTTTTCCAGTTGTGCTCGTATTCGATCGAGACATTGCCTTTGAAGCCTTGTTTGCGAACTTCATCGAGAATGGCCACGTTGTCGATGACACCCGTGCCGAAAGGTCGGTCATGCGACCACTTCTCGATCGATGCGCGATCTTTCATGTGGAAAGAAACCACGCGTGGTGCGACTTTTTTGATCACCTCAAGCGGATTCAAGCCGGTGGTTGCCCAGTGACCGATGTCGGCGCAGATGCCGACGTTTGCATGGCGGTCTTTGACAGCACCGAACACAAAATCCGGATCCCACATCTTGTAGTTTGGTTTTTTCGGATGGTTGTGGAAACCGACCTTGATATCGTATTCGGCGGCCAACTTTTCGATGATATCGATCGAATCGATGCTCTCCGTGTTGATGCTGTAGAGGCCGAGTTTCTTGCCAATTTCAAAAATAACGCGCGCTTTCGCCTCATCGTTCGGAATCTGGATCACACCCAAGCTCTGGGCGACAATGTTGTTGGCCTTGAGGTGGTCGATGATGGCCTGGAGTTTGTCATCGGCGATACCTGGCTCGAATTTCAGATCGCCGTGATCTCCTCCGATTTTCTGGCCGGAAAACAATTCCACACCACCCACGCCAGCCGCCGCGGCCATCTGGATGGCTTCGAACAAGGTGAACTCTTTGAGAGACCAGCACTGTACGGTGATTCCGAAGCCGGCCTCGGTCACGGCCTCTTGGGGAATGGGTGCACCTTTGGAACGGAGAGCCAGCAAAACCGAAGCCGCTGGGATCAGGGTAAATAACGAACGACGTTTCATCATGTATAGGAAGTTACCAGAGCCACGGCTGTGGGCAACCCAAGATTGCACGCATAATCCGGGCTGGTTTTATGGAGCGCGAGTGGACTCGCGCGGTCCGTTTTTCAAGATACTTCATTCGCCTTCCAAACCGTCATCGCGCCACACAGATCACCCAGCGCGCAGCCGACGGATTTGAAGAGGGTGATTTCGTCGTTGTTTTGGCGGGCGGGTTGGTTGGCGCGGCAGAGATCGGCGAGCTGGCCTTTCACTTCATCCAAGGAAAAAACACCTTCCGCAACGGGAACCAAAATTTCACCGGCCTCGCGAAAGCAGTTTTCCTTGCTGTCGACATAGACGCTGGATTTCAAAATGAGATCCGTATCGCACTCGCGTTTGTCCCTGTGATGGTTGCCGAGGAAATCCGTGTGTGTGCCGGGCTTGATCCAGGCTCCTTGGACAAGGATTTCCGTGCTTCCTGTCGCACAAACAACGATATCGGCCTCCGCACAAGCGGACGGAAGATCGGTCACGACCTGGAAAACGATCTGCGGAAACTCGACGGACATCTTTTCGCGCAACGCTTCGGCTTTGGCGGCAGTCCTTCCCCACAGCAGGATGCGTTTCAACGGGCGGACGCTGGCATGGGCGCGAACGAGAAAAGGCGCGAGTTTCCCCGTTCCTAACAGAAGTAGGGTTGAAGAGTCTTCGCGTGAAAGCAACCTTGAGGCAAGGGCTGAAACTCCCGCTGTCCGCCAGCAGGTCACACTCACTCCATCGACCAACGCGAGCGGGGTGCCGATTTTCCGATCGAACAGCAGGATCTGCGAATAGAGGGTTTGGGCAGGTGCCTGGTTGTGAGGAAAATAGGTAAAGGCTTTCTGCGCGATCACTTCATCGTTCCAGCTCGGCAGCATCGCAAAGGCATCGTGCGAACCTGAAGATGGATCGAGCAGCATCACCTGCCTCGGAGGCATGGTGTGCGGAGCGGCGAAAACCTGTTTGAGCGAATCGACAAATTCAGGGTAATGAAGCGAAGCGTGGACTTGCTCGGCGGAGATCAGTTTGAGGTTCATGTGGAATGACTCTGAGGGGAAAGCGCTGCTTTGCCAAGTGGGTGAATGATGTTTCCGGCATGATTCACATGGAGGGAGGAGGATCGGGAGGAGAGGAGAAATTAAACTCCCCTCCTCTTCTCCATTAACTCTTCCCTCCCTCTCGAAAAAGCCCGCATTCCCTCTGACTTGCATTTTCATTCCAGACACACAAGATACCGTCGTGTTTGAAAACAAAATCATAGCAGCCACCGATGACGGGATGATGGACGCGCAACATGCCGCGGTGTCGCTTTTGCAGCAGGGCGAGGTGGTCGCTTTGCCGACCGAGACGGTTTACGGACTGGCGGCCGATGCGTTCAACCCGACCGCGGTGGCGAAAATTTTCACAGCGAAAGAGCGTCCGGATTTCGATCCGTTGATCGTCCACATCGCCAGCACGAAGGATTTGGCACGGGTCGCAATCGTTCCCGACGAAATTCGGGATGTGGTCAACCAGCTCACCAATGAATTCTGGCCGGGGCCGCTGACTTTGATTTTGCCCAAAACTCCCGAGGTGCCGGATCTTGTCACCAGCGGTCTTCCAACCGTCGGCGTTCGCCAGAGCGGACATCCGATTTTCCGGGCGATCAACAAAGCCCTCGGCAATCCCATCGCCGCGCCGAGCGCGAACCGATTCGGACGTATCTCACCGACTTCCGCCTCCGCGGTGATGAAGGAACTCGGCGGACGCATCCCGCTCATCGTCGATGC
>CBFGOP010000102.1:0-9137 GCA_965650415.1 uncultured Prosthecobacter sp.
TCATCAAAAAAAGCGTCTGGCTGGTATCCTTCAAGCATGGGTTTTACGTGGTCGGAAGACTTTAGCAGTTTGCGAGCCAAGGTGGGGGATAACCCGAGGTAGGGTTGTCTCGCCGAGACAACCGCGCGAAGCGGGGTTACAAAGATATTTCATTTGATTCATCCAATGACTACACGCTCCGCGCGGCTCCCTCGGCGATGGAGCCCCACCTCTTTATATTTTTCATCAGATAAATCCAAAAACTCGACAAATCACAAATATTGACGTTAGCGCCAGCTGCAGGCAATCTCGCCGCTTATGAGTGTTGGCATTATCATGGGAAGCACGTCGGATTGGCCGACGATGGAGCATGCGGCGCGGGTGCTGAAAGATTTCGGAGTGGAATATCACGCGGAGGTCGTCAGCGCGCACCGGACACCCGATAAACTGGTGGAATACGCGAAGCAGGCGAAAGGCAAAGGTTTGAAATGCATCATCGCGGGTGCGGGAGGCGCGGCGCATTTACCCGGCATGGTTGCGGCGATGACCGAACTCCCCGTGCTCGGCGTACCCGTGGAATCGAAAACTCTCAAAGGCGTGGATTCCTTGCTTTCCATCGTCCAGATGCCCGCGGGAATCCCGACCGCGACTTTTGCCATTGGCCACGCAGGCGCAACCAATGCCGGTCTGTTTGCCGTAGCGATGTTGGCGGTGGAAAATGAAGAGTTGGCGGAGAAGCTTGCGGATTTCCGCAAAAAACAAACTGCGAAAGTGGCTCAGGCTGTCTTGCCCGAGCTGGATTGATTTTTTTGAAACCATGTCAGCTTCGGTATTTTTTCCTTTGGACAAGCAACAGGTCGTCGGCGTGATCGGCGGCGGCCAACTCGGGCGCATGCTCGCCATGGCAGCGCGGCGGATGGGAGTGCGTTCGGTCGTCTGGACTGGTGGACTTGAAGCTCCGGCGGTCGAGGTTGCGGACGAGGTCATCGATCTTCCTTTCGATTCCGCCGAGGCGTTGGAGCAATTCTGCAAACTCGCCACCGTCGCGACCGTGGAGTTTGAAAACATTCCTTTGGCCACGCTCGAAGGTGTTAGAAAAAACATCGCCATTTTCCCTTCACCGAAAGCGGTGGGAATTTGCCAGAACCGCGAGCGTGAGAAAAATTTCCTCAAGCAACACGGCATACCCTGCACGTGGTTCCGGGTGATCGAAAACCTAACAGATTTACAGTCCGCCATGGCCGAACTCAATGGCCCGGGAGTTCTGAAAACCGCAGCCTTCGGATACGATGGCAAAGGTCAGTTGAAAATCCAAGGCAATGAAGATCCGGCGACTGTCTGGAAAAATTTCGGCGAAGAACGCGCGATCCTTGAAGCCTGGGTTCCCTTTGAGAAAGAGATTTCCGTGATGGTCGTGCGCTCCGCGAATGGCGAAGTGAGAACTTACGATCCTGCGGAAAATCGCCACCGGAATCACGTGCTCGATGTTTCCATCGTCCCCGCACGCATTTCCGAAGCCACTTCCAAACAAGCGCGCGAATTGGCGGAAAAGGTCGCGGTCGCGCTCGATTATCAGGGCATCATCGGAGTCGAGTTTTTCGTGAATCACGATGGTTCGTTGGTCGTCAACGAAATGGCTCCGCGTCCCCACAACTCCGGCCACCACACCCTCGATGCCTGCGCGACTTCGCAGTTCGAACAACAGCTCCGCGTGGCGCTGAAGCTTCCGCTCGGCTCCACCAAGCTCGTCTCTCCCTGCGTCATGCTGAACCTGTTGGCCGATTTCTGGCAGGACGAAACCACACCTCCGGATTGGACATCTCTGTTAGAAACGGACGGCGCGGTCCTCCACCTCTACGGAAAACGCCGGGCGCCAGGCATGCGAAAGATGGGACACGCGACTCTGCTGGGAGATGACGCGAATGAGATTCTGAAGCGCGTTGAGAAGTTGGCGAACGGGTGGCTGGGGTGAGCGTCGGCCAAATCAACGATTGTCAATAAGACGAAAGATGATCAGACCCCACTCAGAGATCTGATTTTCGATTGTTGATTATTGAAGGTTGATTTCTGAATGAAGAAATCGCTCACGAATCACCCTCTATTGGCTTGCCATTCGGGTATCTCCACCAGATCCATGCTTTTCCTAACAGCTCGCGGATTTCCTCGGCGGCAAGGTAGGCGCAGGGGATCAGGAAGAGGGTGATGGCGGTGGCGAAGAGAATGCCGAAGGCGAGGGAGGTGGCCATGGGGATGAGCATCTGGGCCTGGAGTGAGGGATCAAACAACAGCGGCAACAGGCCGACGAAAGTCGTGGCGGATGTGAGGAAGATGGGTCGGAAACGCCGTGTGCCGGAATGGATGACGGACTCAAACAAGTCTTCGCCAGCAAGTCGTTTTTGATTGATATAATCCACCATCACCAACGAATCATTCACGACCACACCGGCGAGCGCGAGTATGCCGAATACGGAAAGATAGGATGGAGTGATGTCCATGATGATGTGGCCGAACAAAGCGCCGATGGCTCCGAAAGGAACGGCTAGCATGACGAAAAACGGTTGGTAGAGAGAGCGGAAGGGAATCGCGAGCAAGGCATAAAGCGCGAGAAACAAGGCGATGCCGCCGATGATGGCGCGCATTTTGGTTTTTTCATGCTCCGCGACGTATCCGGAGTAGCGCCATGTCAGGTTGTGATAGCGATTCATGATGCGATCCAGATCGGTTTGCAGGGCTTTGGAAATCGCTACAACATCGACCGTTTCGTCGACCGGCTGGGCGTAGATCTCGATGACCTGTGAACCATCGATACGCTCGATGCGTGAACGGGCTTCGACAAATTTCGCGGAGGCGATGGTATGAAAGGGGGCTTCACCTCCGGAAGGTGTGCGGATTCTCAGATGATCCAGCGTGGCGAGCGATTGTCTTAGCTCAAGCGGCATGCGAATCATGACGCGGATATCATCGCGGCCGCGCTGAACGCGCTGGGCCTGTTCTCCGAAAAACGCGCCGCGCACTTGTCTGGAGAGCTCCTGCTGGGTAAGGCCGAGGGCTTCACCCTCCGGGCGAATGGTGATGAGCAGTTCATCGTCTCTTCCGTTCGATGTGCTGTAAGCGCTTTCGATACCGGGATAGGATTCTAACAATTCCTCAACTTCCCTGACGGAAGTTTCTTTATCAGCTCCATCCGGACCACGGATTTCGACGGTGAGCGATTCCACTTCATTATCTCCGCCCATGCCCATGCCGCGATCCCCCGAAATCCAGAAATCCTGCACTTCCGGCATTTCGCCGACAAGTTCTGTCCAACGCTCGGCGATTTCCGAGTTTTTGGGGCCGGGCTCGCTGCGATCGGCGGGATCGGTGATCGAAACAATGACGTTACCGGTTCGCGTGTCGATCATGTTGCGGTGGGGAAAACCACCGGCAGAGGTCAGGACGTGATTCACCAGAGGTTTGCCGGTTCCGGGATCGACGAATTCCTTTTTGATTTGCTCAAGGGCCGCAGCGACTTGTTGGGTGCGTTTTTCGGTTTCCTCGACTTTCGCTTCGCGCGGCATGCGCAGGGAGGCGACGATCCTGTTCCGATCGATCGAGGGCATGTTCACAAAACCCATTTTCCCTGATGTGAAATATCCGATCGAGCCTGCGCCGACCGCAAGGAACAGGGCAAGCGTGACATAGCGGTTTTTGGCAGCGACACGTAGGGCGGGATCGTAATAACGATCGACAAATTGTTCCATCCCATCCGCGATGCGTTCTTGGAAACGAGCGAAGATGTTCGTCCGCTTGCGTTTCATGTTGAGATGCTTGAGATGGCTGGGCAGGGCGAGCTTCGACTCGATCAGGGAAAAGATCAGAACGGCTGTGACAACAGGTGGAATCTGTTTGGTGAAAGAGCCGTAGAAACCATCGAAAAACATCAGCGGGATAAATGCGACGATGGTGGTGATGGCTCCGAAAGTGACAGGTGTGGCGACTTCAATCGTTCCTTCGGTGGCGGCTTCTAACGGATCGACCCCGTTTTTTAGCTGATAATATACGTTCTCCGCAGTGACGATCGCATCATCCACCACAAGACCGAGGACGATGATGAAGCCGAAGATCGACATGACGTTCGCTGTCATGTCCAAAAACGGCATCATCATGAATGCTCCTGCAAACGCCACAGGAATACCGAGTGTGACCCAAAAGGCGAGTGCGGGACGGAGGAAAATACCCAGCACGATCATCACCAAAATACCGCCCTGAAGCATGGAGGTGAGAAGGGTGCCGAGTCGGCCCTCGAGTTCCTCCGAGGAATCGTCCCAGGTGGTGACTTTGATGCCTTCCGGAAAACGTTCGTGCGCGGTTGCGACGTAAGCCTTCGTTTTGTTTGCGATATCGAGCGCGTTTTCATTTCCCAAACGCAGGACTTCCACCAACAAGCACGGCTTGCCGTTGAAACGCATGATTTTCCTCATTTCTTCAAAACCATCGGAAACTTTGGCGACGGTTTTCAATTTCACCTCGGAGCCGTTCTGGTTGGTGATGACGATTTCCTCGAAATCCTCGCGGGTGTAGGCCTGTCCCTTGGAGCGGATGGTCAGTCGACCTTCATCGGTTTGGATGCGACCTGCGGGAAGATCGACGGATGAGCGACGGATGGCGGCACTCAGATCGGAAAACGTCAGTCCGAAATCACGAAGCCGGCGAGGATCGGCCTCGATGGAAATTTCCAAAGGCGAGTTTCCCAACACATTGGCCTGGGAAATTCCCGGCATGGCGATGAGGTCATCGCGGACGGTTCGCGCGGCCTGAAGCAAATTCGCCTCATCCATATCGCCGGAGATTGCGACCTTGATGACATCAAACCACATGCTGCTGTCCGGGATCGCGACCTTGGGAGGTTCGATTTCATCCGGGAAACTGCTGATGCGGTCGACCCGGGTTTTGATTTCATCCCTGAGCTTCTCAAGGTTGCGCTTGGATTGGGCGTTGATGATGACGCGCGCGTAGCCGTCGTCGGCCAAGGATTCGATCGATTCGATGCCTGAAAGCCCCTCAAGTGCCGATTCGATCGGCAGCACCACCGCTTTTTCCACATCGCCGGGACTACCGCCACGGTATTCGACCTCGATGTAGACCCGGTTGGTTTCCAGCCTGGGTTGGACCTCGAGTGGAACTTTATAGATTGCCGACCACGTCCCCCAAGCAAGTATACCGAAGAGCAGAAAATTGGCAGCGATGTCGTTTTGGGCAAACCAGCGGATCATGAGAGGAAAGGGACTACGTAGCGAGGAGTTGGATTATTCCAACCGCTTTCGGCAGATACGCTCGGAACGCTCAAATGTAAAACATCGGATCCGAGCTCGGGCTGGCGAGGGATTCCAGCGTGATTTCGTCGAGGTTTTTGGCCAGTTGGGTGGACACATTTTCCCATGCGCGGCGGACCGAAGCCCCGGATTCCCCGTGGTCGAGGGCGGTGTTTTGGAGTTGGGAGGGTTCCACGGCATCGACAATCTGGCGGAGCGTGATTTGGCTGGCGGGGCGGGAAAGCAGGTAGCCTCCGGCGGCTCCGCGGCGGGATTCGATCATGCCCCCACGGCGGAGGTCGTTGAGAATTTGCACTAAAAAGTTTGCCGAGATAGCTTCGCGTTGCGCTAACTCCTCAAGGCGAGTAAGAGTTTTGCCGTCATAGGTTTTCGCGAGTTGAGCCAGAGCCCGGCAGGCGTATTCTAATTTTTGGGAAATTTTCATGAGCAACAAACAACAGACAGCGATGCAAGAGAGTGGAGCGAAGTTGTGCGGGGGGGAAGCCGCGAATTTGGAAAACCTCTGGGAAAAGCTGCGCTCCGAGGCCACGCTGCTCCATGCGGAGGAGCCGGGCCTGCGCGCTCTGGTGGATGATGTGGTGCTCTCCAGAAACAGCTTTGCCGAAGCTCTCTCCGTGCGTTTGGGCCGCAGGCTGGCGCGTGAGGATATGCCGCGCGAAACCATCGAACCGCTGATTGAAGATATTTTCACCAAACATGACTCGATTGTCCACGCATGCAGCCGCGACCTTCTCGCCATGTTCGAACGCGATCCCGCCTGCTTTTCTCCGCTGGAGCCGCTGTTGTTTTTCAAAGGCTTCATGGCGCTGAGCACCTACCGCGTCAGTCACCAGCTTTGGAAAGACGGGCGTCGCTGGTTGGCGCTGTATTTGCAGAGCATATCTTCCGAGGTGTTTTCCACCGACATCCATCCGGCGGCGACGATCGGTTGCGGGATTCTGCTCGACCACGCGACTTCGTTCGTGGTGGGTGAAACCGCGATCATCGAAAACGATGTCTCGATTCTTCACGAGGTCACGCTCGGAGGAACGGGCAAGGACACGGGTGCGCGACATCCGATCATCCGCTCGGGCGTATTGATCGGTGCGGGAGCGAAAATTCTGGGTCGGGTCGAGATCGGTACGCATGCCAAAGTCGGTGCCGGCAGCGTGGTTCTGAACGATGTTCCGCCGCACCGCACGGTCGCGGGAGTTCCCGCTGTCATCGTCGGCGAGGCGCGCGAATCCAATCCTGCGATGGAAATGAACCAGAAGCTGGATTGCCTGGGCGCGAATATCTAACCTTTTTCTCCCATGCAAAACGACAGCCCCGCGGGTGAACCGAGCAAGCGTCATTGGATCGGCTACTGGAGCATGATCGTCCAGCAGACACAGAATGCGTTCAACGACAAGGCGGCGCAGTTTATTCTGATTCCGTTGGGAGGTATCGTGGGTTACTCGGTGGAATCATGGGCCGGTATGATGATCGCCCTGCCCTTTGTCTTGTTTGCTCCGCTGGCCGGCTGGATGAGCGATCGTTTTTCCAAAAAGAATGTCATTCTCGGTTCGGCTATCGCTCAGGTGCTGATCCTCACTTTGATCACCACGGCGGTATGGTTGAAAACCATGCCGCTCGCGTTGTTCGGTTTTTTCATGCTTGCCGTGCAGTCGGCGTTTTTCAGTCCGGCGAAAATAGGAATCAACAAGGAGTTGGTTGGATC
This sequence comes from uncultured Prosthecobacter sp., assembly GCA_965650415.1. GTDB lineage: Bacteria > Verrucomicrobiota > Verrucomicrobiia > Verrucomicrobiales > Akkermansiaceae > Luteolibacter. The sequence continues at coordinate 6,991 of CBFGOP010000102.1, forward strand.
ACGTCATTTGGGATTTGCATCAGGGGTTCAACAAATGATGGCGATGCTCGCGATCCTGGTCGGGCAAATCATCGCCGGGGTATGGTATGACAAAAGATACGAATCTTTGGGGTCGGTTCAAGAGCAGGCATGGAACGCTGCGCTGATCCCTTTGTTAATTCTTGCAGCTCTCTCGGTTCCGGCCGTGGGCATGGCTCTGTTGATCCCACCGGTTTCGGCTCATGCAAAAAAGCCACTCTCAGCATCCCTCTTGTTTAGCCATTTCCAGGATCTGGGATCGCTGTGGAAAGAACACGGATTGCGCAGGGCTTCGTTCGGCGTCGCGTTTTTCTGGGGTTTTGCGGCGTTCATCAATCTTTGGTCCGTAAAAATCGCCAAGGCGCTTACCGAAGGCGCCGGAGGCTTCGGAACCTTGTCATCGATTTTCATGGCAGCCGCATCGCTAGGCATGGCCTTGGGCTTCGGTTTCGCCTCATGGTTGCTGCGCAAGAAAATCGAACTCGGATGGGTTCCTCTTGCGGGTCTGCTGATGACAATCAGCGTGCTTTCGCTGGCGTGGTTTCCGATGGGAAATGCGGAGGCGTTCCTGTCTCTGTTAGATTGGCAGGTGTTTCAATTCATCAAGGATCATCCGCATGAGGCCCTGTTTCTGCTGATGCTCGGGGTGGTGGCTTTTTCCGCCGCGATTTTCCTCGCTCCTTTGAATGCATGGATGCAGGACCGCTATCCACCCGAGAAACGCGGTGAGATGCAGTCCGCCGTGAACCTGCAGGATTGTTTTGCGGGCATCATCGCCGTGGTGGCGATCGAGGGAATGTTTTTCATCACAAATGCGCTCAATTTTTCAGAGTTGGCGGGATTCAGAACACAGCTCATCGTGATCGGATCGGTCTGCGCATTGATGACCTTTTACGTGCTGCGGATTTTGCCGGCCGATTTCATCCGCTTGGTTGGAGTGTTCATTGTGAAAAGATTGTATCGGATTCGCGTCACGGGATTGGAACGCTTGCCGAAAACCGGAGGTGCCTTGCTGTTGCCGAATCATGTGACCTATGCGGATGCGTTTTATCTCTCGGCCATCTCGCCCCGGCCCCTGCGTTTTGTGATGGATGAAACCTTCATGGCGAATCCGACCATCCGGCTTTCCGCGAGGTTGTTCGGCACGGTTGCGATCCGCCGCTCCCAACCCCGCGAGGCGATCCGCGCGATGATTGAAGCGATCGAAAACGGTGATCTCGTCGTCTTGTTTCCCGAGGGTCAGCTGACCCGCACCGGTGCTCTTTGCGAGTTGGAACGCGGCTTCGAACTGATCGCCCGTTCGGCCAAGGCACCCGTCATTCCGATCTGGGTCGATGGTTCATGGGGATCGATTTTTTCCTTTGAGCGCGGGAGGTATTTCAAGAAGGTGCCGCGTCGCGTGCCATACTTGTTGTCCATCGTGATCGGCGAACCGATCAACGAAGAGAAACCCACACGTGAGCTTCTGCAAACCGCTTTGATGAAAGCATCGGCCGATGCCATCGCTCGCCGGTTTGGAAAAAAAACCTCCAGCGTGCAACGGAACGCCCATCAGCTCGGCCAGCTCGCCGCGCTTCCGCGAGGCTCCACCTTACACGTGCTTTCGGGAGATGAAAATTTCACTCCGGTTCGCGAAGTTCTGGAGTGCTATGTGAAAACATTTGGTGGTGAAATCGCGGTGTCGGAAGTTTTCATCTCAAGCGCGGATGCCATCTGGCTGGGAGCGGAACGCTTGAGAGAAAAGATCTTGTACGCGGATGCGGTCGACGGGGAAATCCGGTTTTTCGATTTCAGCAAAAACTCCAACGAAGGATTCGAAAAATCCGGAGTGCTGCATCTGCCATGCCTCGCGGTCGATGGATGGATCGTTTCCATGTCCATGCCGCATCCCGCCACGCCGAAGTCGGAGAGCATGTTCCAGGTCGGGCACAAACCCGGAACGGTCGGCAAACTCCTGCCCGGATGGTATCTCGAGGGCACGAAAATTCAGCCCGGAGATCATGTTCTCGCGGAAGGTGCGAGGCTGGATGAGGAAAGTTTCCTGATCATCGCACCGCGCATCTTGTAACTTGCCAGACACGTCCCAGATCGTGATGCTCTGATATGCGCCTTTTCGACCGCTACATTTC
>CBFGOP010000103.1:0-9083 GCA_965650415.1 uncultured Prosthecobacter sp.
TCTTAGCTACATGAAACTACTCAATGTTCCAATCGGACTACTCATCAATTTCAACGAAATCAGGGTTATCGATGGTATCCATCGGCTGATTCTTCCCGGGGCCAATAAAGAACTTCACAACATTAAAAATGAGGATTCAGAAATTAATTCCAAATCAGATTAAGCCAATCCATCCATATACAAAACTCCTGCCAAAAAACCGATAACTTAAAGTCAAGCCACCGAGCGAAGCCCCTTCGTTGACTTCGTTACCTTCTGTGAAAAAATAAAACTTCAATCATGAAATCCCTCTTCCTATTCATTGCCCTCATCATCACCTCCTCTGCCGAAACCAAAAAAATCGGCTGGTTTGATCCTGTCGTCAAAGACATCGAAGGCTGGAAGGTCCACGTCGAACCCAAGCTGCTGGAAGGCGAACACGCGCAAGAAGGAGAGCAGGCTCTGAAATTGTTAGCCAACCACCTCCAGCGCATCATCATCCTGATGCCCGAATCACAACTTGCGGATCTGCGCAAAGTCGGTATCTGGATCGAGCACAAACATCCCGAGCTCGACAACATGCAATACCACCCCGGCGAAAAGTGGTTGGCTGAAAGAGGCTATCATCCCGGTCTTTTGAAAAAGGTGCACATCCCCGTCGCAAGCCAGATGTTTTCCAAGAAAAACATGCTGAAACAACCGGCAGTGATCCTTCACGAACTCGCGCACGGCTATCATGATCAGGTGCTGAGCTTCGAACACCCAGCCATCCTCGAAGCTTTTGAAGCAGCCAAAAAACGCGGCGATTACGAAAAAGTCCTGCACGTCAATGGCGGCGAGACCAAGCATTACGCCATGACCGATCATAAGGAATACTTCGCTGAGGCGACCGAAGCCTTTCTCTATCGCAACGATTTCTACCCCTTTGTTTCAGCCGAACTCAAAAAACACGATCCAAAGGCTCACGAGCTCATGAAGGAAATTTGGGAATCTGAAACGCCGGAGAAATGAAAATCACTCTCGCATGGATCATCACCTTGGGCAGCCTGTTGTCTGCAGTTACGGAAAACTCCCGCAAACCCAACGTGATCCTGATCATGGCGGATGACTTGGGCTATCAGGATCTCGGTTGCTACGGCCATCCATCGATCAAGACCCCCGCCCTCGATCAACTCGCCAAAGACGGCATCCGCCTGACCCATTTCCATTCTGGCGCCGCCGTATGCACACCTTCCCGCATGGCTCTTCTAACAGGTGCTTATCCCGTCAGGCTCGGATGGACCCAGGGCGTTGCCGGCTTCCTCATGGGACCCAAAGACGGCATGAGCCCGGACGCGCTCACCATCGCGGAAATCTTCAAAGCCGAAGGCTACGCCACAGGCATTTCAGGAAAATGGCACATCGGCCAACTCCCCGGCACGCGCCCCCATGAACAAGGCTTCGACAGCGCATTTTACTGCCCGATGAGCAACAACCAGCTTCAGGAAATCCGGCGCAACGATGAAATCGCGATCAAACCTGTCGATAACCGTCACTTCACCGAGCACTTCCACACCGAAGCCCTGCGCTTCATCCGCGAGAATCATCAAAAACCCTTCTTTCTCTATCTCCCTCACACCGCCCCGCATTTCCCCGTCGAAGCCCATCCCGCATGGAAAGGCAAATCCAAGTTCGGAGAATACGGCGACGTTGTCGAAGAACTCGATGCCCGCACTGGTGAAATGCTGAAACTGTTAGATGAACTCAAGATCAAGGACAACACCATCGTTGTTTTCACCTCGGACAACGGAGCACAAGGCGATCAAGCGTCGAGCAATCATCCCCATCGCGGAAAAAAATGGAGCCCGCTCGAAGGTGGCACACGCGTTCCTGCCATCATCGCGTGGCCGGGAAAAATCCCGCCCAACCAAACCAGCGACGCTCTCACCGCCGCCATCGATCTCCTGCCAACCTTGTGCACCGCCGCCGGAATCGATTGGAAAAAACACAGCCGAAACCAACCCATCATCGATGGTCTGGATGTATGGGAAACTCTAACAGGAAAATCCACTAAACACGCTCGCACCGAACTCCTCCACTGGCACGGAAAATCCGCCATCCCCCAAGCCCTCACCCAAGGAAATTGGAAGTTTTTCCCCGACCAACGCGATGCCCTCACCAAAGCCGATCCCACCAAAAAGCCCGATGGCCCTGTCATTCCGGCTCTCTACAACCTCAGCGAAGACCTCTGCGAATCCACCAACCTCAGTGACAAGTTACCCGATAAAGTCGAGGCACTCCAAAAACGCTTCAACCAGCTCACCGAGGAACTCAACACCTCTGCGAAACTGAACATCGTCACACCGTAGCGACGATCGCTATCGTTCACGCGAACGATCAAAAAATGGAGTGGCGGTTTCCAACCGCCATAGTTCGCATGAGAGGCTTCCCAGCCTCTCTTTCCCGATCATTTTTACACGCCGATAAACTCGGGGCTGTGAGAATTCTTCTTACAATAGAATGCACGGAATACACAGAATGGGAGCTAAAACGCTGAGTTGGCGCTCTCCTTTCATTGCCAGAATAATGCGCACAAAAATTCCAAAGATGAGTGTGAACACACCCAATCTGTGAACTCCGTGCAATCCGTGGTTAAAAACCTCTTCATCAAAAATTCGAGAATGAAGAGTTGGAACAGCCCTTCGTTCTCTTTGTTTCCTTCTGTGAGAATTCTTATTTTTACAGCCCCGACGTTATCGGGGTGTAAACGCAACGAAGAAAGCGAAGGAGCTGCGCGCCCAGCTTTCGATTTCAGAATATTTCTGCTTTCCTTGTTCTAACAAATTAAAGCGGTTTCTTTTCTTACTGTAAAATTCACCTCCTCATCCAGCGGACTGCTGACCCCCAGTCCATGACTCATCGACACATGCAGATAAATCTCCGTCGTCGTGATGTCCTCGTGACCGAGCAATTCCTGGATCGTTCTCAGATCCGTTCCGTTCTCCAATAAATGCGTTGCAAAGGAATGCCTCAACGCGTGACTCGTCACACGTTTCTCGATTCCCGCAGCTGCGGCAGCGCGCTGGATGGCACGGTTGTAGACCCCATCATGCAAATGATGCCGCCTTCTGATGTTCGTCTCCGGATCGATCGAAAGCTGCTTGGCCGGAAACAACCAAAACCACTCAAAGGTTTCTGACGCACGCCGGAACTTCCTCGCCAAAGCACCGGGAATATACACTCCCGCACGTCCCTCGCTTCGGTCTTGCTCCCATAGTGCTTTCGCCCGCTCGATCTGCACCGCGATCTCCCCGAGCAAATTACGCGGCAGAATGGTCATTCTGTCCTTGTTCCCTTTTCCCTGCCTCACCGTCAGCGTTCCCCGTTCCAAATCCACGTCCTTGATCCTTAACCGAACCAATTCCGACAAACGCAAACCCGCTCCGTATTGAATCCGTGCAGCCAGAGCGTAGTGCGTGTCTTGGGCGTTGGTTCTCTCAATGATTTCAAACAAATGCCGGGTCTCAGACTTTGCCAACACCACCGGAAACCTTGTTGCTGTCTTCTTCAGTTTCACTCCAAACACCGGCTCCGCCACATCCAGCACGTATTTGAAAAAGAACGCCAAGGCATTGAGAGCCTGCTTCTGGGTGGAATAGGCGCAGTCTTCATCCTCAACCACATAGGTTAAAAACCGTGTCGCTGTCGCCACTTCCATCACTGCCCGCTCCTCATTCGCAAACACCGCATAGCGCGCAACCCATGCGCCATAGCATTGCTTGGTTCTCAGCGACAACCCACGTCGCGCACAGGCCGATCTGACGGCTGCCCGCACCCGCTCCGCCAAACTCCGGTGATCCGCTCCGGCCTCCGCGCAGGCGTCCAACCATTTCAGATACCACTGAATGGCATCTCCCCATTGTTCCAGCTGCCACTGCTCGCGTGGCCTGTCCTCGCGCATGACTTCCGTTTTCCAGAACGCTTTTGCAGCACGACGCCCAGCTTCCAGCTCATTTCTTAAACGGAAATTTTCAAACCATTCCAGAACCAGCAGAAACCCGGCCCGTTCCCGATCGGTCAAATTCCTGAATTCGGAAAGATCTCTGCGCCAACAGCAACGGGTCTTGGGGGTAGACATGAAACGTTGAAAACAATTTCTAACGAATCCGTCAAACAAAAAGTGTTCATGCGAACAATTGTTAAACCCAAGGCTATTCTACCCCCAAGTTGCGTGGGGCGTAGCCCTTTACGCGACACGCGTGTATATCAGAAATGCATCCGCCGCTGCTGGACATGAATAAAAGAATCCTGATATACACGCGTCAGGACAAAAATTCCTTTTCAGATCAACGATTTTTCTATCAGATCCAGAACTGACGCCAACTGGATATACGACCCCAGCGGCATACGAATAAAAACTGTTGGGCAGAAAACTAATCCTTATCCAATGACCTCTAGCAGAACAGAAACTGCCCTAATGATAATCGTCGGAGTGCCTGTGCTCGGCGTGCTGATGGGTGGCATCTATTCGCTGCCAGCGATGAAGGCCACGGACGAACGCGATCCATGGCTGACTATCCTCTTGGTATGCGGATTAGCGTTCACTGTGTTCGGTATCGGATTCTTCACAGGGACTCCGATGGCCTGGTCGGCAGCACTGTTCGGTCTAGGCCTGCTTCTGCTTCTTTGTGCGCGAATGCTCTACGGGTCACTCGGCCACAATATGGAGCGATTCGGAATGGTTCACATGCTTGTCCTGATGCTCACCTTGGTTCTTGCCACTGTGGCCAACACGAATAAAGAAAAGCCCAACAAGGCGGCGCTCTCAACACCTGCCCCGCTGCGAGTTCAATCCGTCATGGCCGTTCAACCCTTAACCCACAGTCGACGCCTCGCCCCCGGGCAGGTGTGAGAGGCCTTCGACGTTGGGGAAAAAAAATGATCGCTTACAAGTTCCGCGGTGCTGATCAGATTCCATTCGCCTTGGACATCATCCTGAAGGCACGGCTTTTCTGCGCAGACTGGCAACGGATGAACGATCCGATGGAGGGCCGGTTTACCTACACCTACAACACTTGGGATACGCATGGTTTCGGGCCGAAAGGGAATCTGGATCACTACGACGATCTCGCGGAAGAAATCGTGGATGAAAAGAAGAAGTGCCGCGTGTGCTCTCTATCCCTTACGGCGGAGTCCAGACTTCTTTGGGCCCACTACGCAAGTGGGTTCACCGGGCTCGCCCTCGAATTGGAATTGCCGGACGATTCGCCCGTGATTCGCAAGGTCAACTACCCTGATCGTTGTGCTGATGTCAATCTCGACGCATACGAATCACCCTTGGAAGAGGTTAAAAGGATCCTCACAACCAAGCTGAAGGAATGGGAGTACGAAGAGGAGATCCGGATCTTGCAAAGAGAACAATGGTTTCAACTGGAGTCTCCCGTGACTAAGGTGATTTGCGGGTCGAGAATGAACTCCGCGATGTATGAGGCCCTTCGAATCGTCTGCGCCGTCAAGAAGATTCCAATTTCACGTATGCACATCGACGTCGAGGGAATTGATCTCACTGGAGAACGCAATCCATCCGTTCGGCTTGCGCGAGCCTGGCAAGAAAAACAAACCCCCAACAAGTCGGAGCAGGGCAACGCCTAGCGGCGTGCCTGTCCTTCGACGTTCGCTAGATAATTTTCAGACCCACCGACAAGTCACAAACAAACACCACTGATCATATGAGCTTAGCTTGGGACGTGCTTCAGCACTATCAGATCGAGAAGGCCAGAACTGCGGCGGACATCGCCTCAATGAAGGTTGATAGTCTCTCCGCCCGGAAGGACAATACGAAGCAGGAACTTGAGGAATTGACTCTGGCATGCCAGGCCATGTGGGAGCTTCTTCGAGATCACCTTGGATTCACTGACGACCATTTGAAGGCGAAGATCCTAGAGATCGATGCAAGAGATGGATCGGTAGATGGGAAGATCGGTGCCGAGTTGATCGACTGTCCTCATTGCGGACAGAAGGCCAGCACCATCAAGCCCAACTGCATGTATTGCGGCAACCATTTGCCAAGTCGGCACGTAATGAAATAGACGAAGCGAACAAGCCGTGCGTGGCAACGGCGGACAAGCTCCCTCGTTCGCTACGCTCTGTAAGTCCAGCGCCGCCGTGCCACCACTCTATCGTTGTGCCAGAAATGAAATACATCGACCTCCTCGGAAAGCAGTTGAAGAGCGACGATGTGATCGACGTTCTAGATTGTGACGACCTCGATGTGATTTACGCCTTCGACCGCCTCCACGAAAACCAACCAGATGAATATTGGGTGGCATCGAAGGCTGAGGGAGTTCAGATGCGTTTCAACGAGGATCAGACGTTGGACACCCTGTTCTTCTACATCCAGGCTGATGAGGGGTTTTCGCCGTGCGATCCTGACTCACTCGGCGTTGCGGTTTTCGATTCCCGAGATGCGGCCAGAACGTACGCCGCTCAATCGGGACTGCCCGTGATCGAAGGAGAAGTCGATTTACTTGGGGCGCATCGGAAGTGGATCAAGATTGATTTTGGCTCGCATTTACATCATTCCGAATTTCGCGACGAGAAGCTCCACAGAATGAGTGCCTTCCTGCCACCCAAAGAATAAACCCAAGAAGCACAACAAGTCGGCTCATCCAACGGCGGGCAACGTCTCAGTTTGAATTCGGGCTTCCTTCCCCGCCGTGGATGGCCTATATCGTTCGCAAAAAATATCTCATCATGGAGCATCTCGAATTGCTGGCAATTTCATCGCTCTCGGGGGCGAGATTGGGAATCGATGGGCTGGTGCGTCTTGCTTTCTACAGTATCGGAGTCGCATCTCTGATCGCCTATCTGGGCCGACACGAGTATGATCCATCAGGATATGCAATATTCGGTGTAATCGCGATTTCTCTAATCAGTGCTGGAATCGGAAGCGCGATGGGCGACGGCGCAATGAGGATCGCCATGATATTCGTATTCTGTGGCGCAGCGTGTCTATTGACCGCTGGTCCATTTCTAGAGTTCCGTGTTCCCCATCGGCTGGCTCTTGCGCTATCAGCTCCAGTGATCTACTTCTTGTCCGCGATTTCAGGGTCCCTGATCCAGGATTTGGTAATCGAGAACGCGCTGAAATGAAAGATGCGAACAAGCCGGCACATGCGACGCCGAGGAAGCCGTCTGATCAATTCTGTACGCTTGCCCCGGCGCCGCATGGCCTCTATCGTTCGGAGAAAACAAAAACCATGAAAACACACCACACCAAAACACTAGCTGTTTGCCTCTCCTCTGCGGTAGTCCTGCTTCTAACCTTTCTAGGCGGCACAAAGTTTGCTGAGATCCGACCACCCAGCGAGAGAGAAGCGCCAATTGCGACAAGCAACGATACAGCAGGCGATTCCGACATAATTACTGAACTGAAGGATGATGGCACTCGTATCGTCTGGATTAGAGCTGTCGATGGACGAATTCTGAATCAATATAAGTTCGATTCGGATGGGACTCTCGCGCTAAGGGCAACTTATCGCATTGATGCCTCGGGATCACCCCTCACATGCAAGATAACTGACGGTCAGAAGACCGAACTTTTCAAGGTAAGTTACGGTTATCGCAAATCGGATGGCATGTTAGTCGAAGAGCGAATTTTTGATTCCAGACTCAAACGACTCAACGATCAAGGGAGCGAGTTGCCAGTGCGCCGCATTCTGCATGTCGAAGATACCGCTGATGGAGAGCCGAAGCGCGAACTGATCGAGTTAGTCACCATTGATTTCCCTCAAGAGCTGGAGGGAGGCTTTAGTAATCCCTTTCAGAAGAATTGAAAACAAGAATCCGAACAAGCCGCGCCGTGACAACCACTACCAGCCGTTCAGTTTCGATGATTTTCCCTGACCACAACCCTAACCCTGTGATCGACGCGCGCCCTCGCTGGTAGTGGTGCACGCGCTCATCGTTCTGCAAGAAATGAAATACCTAGCACATGCTTTCTTGGCCGTCATTATTACGCCGATAATCGCAGGGACCTGTTTCGCAACCACAGATGCCACGTGCCTTGTTTATCAGCCGATTGATATGAGGAGCGAGGGCACAGTCATCAAGCTTCCCGAAGATGGCTTTATCATTCTCGCCGTTCCATACTTGAGTGGCTTCAGCGTGCCAGAGAAGCCATACGGAGCAATCACTAGGCCTCACACGATGATCTCGATGCGCCAGAATCAAGGAGCATGGGACTCGAATTTGATTTCACGGACAGGGATCAAGATCGAATCCAATTGCACGTTCGATGGAAGCAAGCTCAAGGAGGAGGTTGTGACTGTGGACTTCTCGAAGTTTAAGTCCACCGACTATGAACCATCGTTGGAAGTAATCGCTGAAGCCACGCTGGAATGTATCCGACGCACAGCAACGGATGAGCACCAGAATTGGCCGCGTCCTATTCTCAAGATCATCGGCAAGCCCACAGATGAGGCGATGTGGAAGCTCTGGGTAGTTGCGTTCAATACCCAGGATTTTTCTATGCCGTTTAAACGCCCTCAAGCCCATCAAAAAGAAGCAGAACAAGGCGGCACTGGGCAACCCTCTACCCGCCCCGAGTTGAAGTCGGAGGGTAGCGACAAACCTAAACCTGAAGCGGAGGGACGCTCCCGGTAGCGGGTGCCAGGCCTCGACGTTCTCCAAAGAAATAATAAATGAAACCGAAAGCCGTAAAATACATGCTCATGGCCCAAGAGATGGATCGCGCCGTTGCATTCTATCGAGATGTAATGGGATTTGAAGAGTCATTTACATCGCCCTATTGGTCTGAATTAAAGTTTGGTGATGCGATCTTAGCATTACATGGAGGCGGTGATGGAACTCGCAATGAGACCGGCCTCTCGATTCAATATGAAGATGTGAGATCAGCGTTTGATGTTGCGCTCGAAGCAGGTGCCATTTCCGTCAATCCGCCAGAACAACGCGAAGGTGAACCAATCATTTTGGCTTCGATTTGTGATTCCGAAGGCAATATTCTGATGCTCACACAATACGTCGGAAGCGAAGAATGAAGACCCGGAGAACAAGCCGCGCCACGTAACCGCTAGGAGCCGTTTCGTTGAGATGATTTTCCGTAA
>CBFGOP010000104.1:0-9052 GCA_965650415.1 uncultured Prosthecobacter sp.
GCGCCAGCCGCGGATCAGGCTGTGAAGGTTCTGATAGTAAAGAATTCCGCCGTTGATATTGGCGTAACCTTGGTTCCAGATCGCACCACGGATGGCGTAGGGAATCACGGGGCTGAGACGGCCGTTGAACATCCATGATGCATCGCGGTTGTCGTTGTAGTTGGCAGGAAGTTTGGTCGAGATCGGTTTCGGTGCTTTTCCTTCCGCCACCAGTGCCGCGTTCTCTTCGATGGTTTTTTCCGCAGCGGCATAGAACGCATCCCAAGCTTGTTTGTGCTCAGGAGTGGTGGGATCGGATTCTAAAATTTTCTGATAGAGGGACTTGGTGTAGGCTTCCTTTCCATCGGCGAAACCTTCACGCGGAGTCCATGCTTCGATGCTGGTTTGGCTGAAAGAGCAGTTGAGAATACCGATGGGCACTTTGACTTCCTCATGGATTTTCAAAGCAAAGGCACATGCCACAGCACTGAAGTTATCATAGGTATTGACTTGCCAAGCACCCGTCGCGCGTTCGATCGGATGCGGCGCGGAATAGACACTGGTCACCTGAAACTCACGGATCGGTGGGGTTTCACCTTTTGCCTTCATATTTGCCAGGATGGTGCGAACCGAGCTTTTCGAGGCAATCCACTGCATGTTTGACTGACCCGATGCCATCCAAACTTCACCAATCAGGATGTCCTTGAGGATTCGGGTTTCCCCGCCTTTTTCAGAAATGATCATTTCACGTCCCTCGGCACTGGCTTCGAGCGGTGCGAGAGAAGTTGTCCATTTGCCGTTTTCAGCGGCTTTGGCGGTAACTTTCTGACCGGCGAACTCAACGACGACTTCAGTGCCGGATTTACTCCAACCCCAGACCGGAAGAATCATCTGGCGCTGCAAGACCGCATGATCGGTGAAAGGAGCACCAAGTTCGAGGGCGCTTGCCGAGATGCTGCCGAAACAGAGGGCAGTGAGGACGATGCGGATTTTCATAAATAAGAGATCAAGATACCAAAACGACTCAACCAATGTTTCATCATCAGACCTATTCAGGGTCTTTTGTCCGGGCAGCTCAACCAAATTTCCCATCCAGCTAGGCCAGAATGCCTTTTACCACCTTTGCCGGTTTTACCCCCGTAAGCTTCTGATTCAAGCCCTGGAAGGGATAGCTGAGTTTATGGTGATCGAAACCGAAGAGTTGTAGCAAGGTGGCATGGAAATCACGAACGTTGACCGGATCTTTGGCAACGCGATAGCCGAGTTCATCGGTTTCGCCGTAGGTGATGCCGGGTTTGACGCCGCCGCCTGCCATCCAGATGGTGAACGCGTTGGGGTTGTGATCACGACCGACGAAGGCGTTTGCCGTGCCGCCACCGCGGTTTTCCTGCATGGGCGTGCGACCGAACTCCCCTCCCCATACGACGAGGGTTTCCTCAAGCATGCCGCGCATTTCCAGATCTGTTAGAAGTGCTCCGACCGCTTGATCGATGTCTTGGCATTTTTTCACGAACCCGCTGGTCAGCGATTCCTGCGCGTTGGATCCGTGCGTATCCCAACCCCAGTCGAACAGCTGGATAAAACGCACGCCGTTTTCCGCAAGTTTTCTGGCAAGCAGGCAGTTGTTGGCAAAAGAGGTTTTTCCCGGATTGGCGCCATACATTTCAAGCACCGGTGCGGGTTCATCCTTGATGCTCATGATTTCCGGAACAGAAACCTGCATGCGGTAAGCCATTTCGTATTGGGAAATCCGGGTGACCGTTTCGGGATCGCCGATTTCCTCGTGAGTGCGGGTATTGAGCCGATTCAAGGAATCGAGTGCGGCGCGGCGAATATCGCGCGTGAGCCCCGGAGGATTGGCAGCGTTGAGGATGGGATCGGCTCCGGAGCGGCATTGCACACCTTGATAGACCGTGGGTAGAAATCCGGTGGACCAGAGAGCCGCACCGGCACGTGGCGGACGTCCGCCCGAGAGAAGGACCATATAGCCGGGCAGGTTTTGGTTTTCCGTACCGAGGCCCCAAGTGAGCCATGCGCCCATGGATGGGTAACCGAGGTTGGCGTGTCCGGTGTGCATCATCAGCTTGGCGGGAGCGTGATTGAACTGATCCGTCACCATCGATTTGATGAAGCAGAGTTTGTCCGCATGTTTGTGCAGGGATGGCAGGCGATCGGAAATCCATGCGCCGGATTGGCCGTGCTGTTTGAAATCAAACTGGGGACCCAACAATTGGGGCACACCTTGGATGAAGGCAAAGCGTTGGCCTTCGAGGTATTCGGCAGGACAATCCTTGCCGTTGTATTTCTGCAACACCGGCTTGTGATCGAACAATTCGAACTGACTGGGAGCGCCGGCCATGTGAAGGAAAATAATGCGTTTGGCCTTTGGAGCAAAAGACGGTGCGAGCGCATCCAGAGGCTTGGTCGCATCGCGTTCGATATTCGTGCCTGTGGCGGCAGAGAGGCCGTTGCTTCCCATCCACAAGGCCCCCAGACCAAAGGCGGATTCTTTGAGGAAATGCCTGCGGGTGACATGGCGGAGTTCTTCCTGGGCAATGTGTTGGAATACGTTCATGGCGTTATCGGGTGAAGGATTCGTCAAGGTTGAGTAGAACCGATGCGACTACGGCCAGCGCGGCTGCATCGGGTGTGGCGGCAAGTTTCTTCATTTCATCGGGATTTTTCGAGTATTCTCCGACGAGGTGTTGGTGAAGTTCCCGAAGCTCCCCGGAGCGTTCCTCAGTGATATCGCGCGAGGTGGTGATGCGGAAACCCAGCGCGATCTGCGCATCGAGGCTCGGTGACTCCGCCATGCGTTTCGACAGAGCGATGGCTGACTCGTGGAAGGCTTCATCGTTGAGAACAGTCAGGGCCTGCAGCGGTGTATTTGAAACGAGCCGGCGCTTGGAGCAGAGGTCGCGCAGCGGAGCATCGAACGAGCCGAATAACGGATACTGCAGACCACGTTTGTAATAGATATAAACCGCACGGCGGTAGCGTTGTGGATCACCTACTTTCGGAGTATCCCATGTATCTTTGACAAACGGCTGCCAGACACCGGGGGGTAGCGGCGGATGGATGGGTTCGCCGCCGATCTGATGACTGATCAAACCTGCGGCGGTGAGGGCGTGATCCCGCATCATTTCAGCGGTAAGGCGCTGGCGAGGCCCGCGGGCGATGAGGCGATTATCGGCGTCGCGTTCGGCAAGTTCGGCAGACACAGACGAGTCTTGCCGATAGCTCGCGCTGGTAACCATCTCGCGCAACATGGATTTGATGCTCCATTTCATCTCTCCGGAAAAACGCAGTGCGAGATAATCTAACAATTCCGGATGGGTCGGTGCTTCGCCGGCAGATCCGAAATCTTCCGGTGTCGGGACAATGCCGGTTCCGAAAAGTTCGAGCCAGAGGCGGTTGACAGCGACGCGTGCGGTGAGCGGATTTTCAGGCGAGGCGATCCAACGCGCGAGATCGAGCCGGGTGGCGCGTTCCCCTGATTTTTCCAGAGGAGGAAACAGTTCGGGCGTGTTGGCCTCGGAAATGAATTGACCTTTGTCCAACCAGTTTCCGCGAACGAAAACATGCGTGGCACGGGAATGGGCGGGATCGCGTTCGATCATCTGGGGAACCGTCGTCGATGGGATGGTTTTGAGTTTTGATTTCGCCTGCTCGATTTTTTTGTTGATGGAAATGACATCGGGCAAATCGCGATGAGCGATCCAGCCATCCTCATCGGTTAGAAAAATCCTTCCCCGTTTCGCCACCATGGGGAAACTGGCAAGGTAGGCACCACCGTTCTGGATCGTCACCCGGAGTTTTGAGCCGGATGGAATGTTGAGTTTTTCTTTCAATACAAACGTCGCATGACGTGGTGCGTTGATTTTGGAATATGCGCCCCAGCCCAATTTTCCATGAAGGGATCCGTTGGGATCGAACATCGGATGCGCTTCGTCCGCGATTACCTCGTGCAATGAAACCTGAACGGCTTTGCCCGCGGGATCGACCAGATGGAGCTGGAATTTTTCAACAATCGATCCCCATTCCGGCGTGTGTGCCGCTTTTTCAGGATCACGGGGGAGCAGTTCGAGGCGAATCGCTGTTAGAGATTCAAGCGAAGTATCGAAATCAAAGATATATTCAGCCTTGGCGGCGGCATTCGAGTCGGCGTGAAATTCAGGGATGCCGTCTTTTTGCTGGATCGTGAGCTTGGCTTTTTTGGACGAAGCTGTCATTCCGGCCGGGTAGTGCCAGGTGGATGAGGCGTCGATTTTATTGCGAATCGCAAACAGGGATTCTTCCTCTCGGATGATTTCGTTCTGAAGCGCGTTCGATTCGGCATAATGTTTTTCATCCAGTGGAACCGACAACTTGGGAGGATCGTCCTGAATGTCCGCATCCTTGGTTTGATTGAAGAACTCCATGAAGGTGAAGTATTCCTCATGCTTGATCGGATCGTAGGGATGTGAGTGACACTGTACGCATCCGAAACTCACACCCATCCAGGTTTCCCATGTGGTATTCATCCGATCCATCACGGCCGCAACGCGGAACTCTTCGTCATCGGTTCCGCCCTCGCTGTTGACTTGGGACAAACGATGAAAGGTTGGTGCGATCTTTTGTTCCAGACTGGCGTTAGGAATGAGGTCTCCACCGATTTGTTCGATGGTGAATTGATCGTATGGCATGTCGCGGTTGAAAGCCT
This sequence comes from uncultured Prosthecobacter sp., assembly GCA_965650415.1. Taxonomy (GTDB): domain Bacteria; phylum Verrucomicrobiota; class Verrucomicrobiia; order Verrucomicrobiales; family Akkermansiaceae; genus Luteolibacter. The sequence goes on from CBFGOP010000104.1 coordinate 4,682, forward strand.
TGATCAGCCAGTCGCGATACTTCCAAACCTGACGACGATGATCGTCAGCGTAACCGCTGGTGTCCGCATAGCGCGCGAGATCTTGCCAGACCGATGCCCAGCGCTCACCAAAACGGGGGGACGCGAGGAGCCGGTTTGTTTCAACCGCGATGGCTGCATCGAGATTTTCAGCGGCTGCTTTTCGAAAGGCATCCAGTTCCTCAACCGTCGGCGGTAGACCGATGAGATCGAAGGATGCACGGCGCAACCATGCCTCGGGACTTGCGTGTTTGGAAGGATTGAGGTTTTCCTTTTCAAGACGTGCGAGGATGAAGCGATCCAGGTCATGTTTCGGCCAATCGGTTTGTTTGACCTCGGGAACGGGATGATTTTTCGGAGGGACAAACGACCAATGCTCACCCCATTTCGCGCCCTCCTTGATCCACTGGCGCAGGAGATCGACCTCGTGTTTCTGCAACGGCGGACCGTGTTCGGGTTTTGGCATCACATCATCGGGATCTTTGGAAAGGATGCGGACGATCATTTCCGAAGCATCGGGATTACCCGGAACAATCACCGGTTTTCCCGATTCTCCTTTGCCGAGGGCGAGTTCGCGATAGATGAATGAAACTTCGCCAGCTTCTTTGACTCCGCCGTGACATGCCGTGCAGTGTTTGTTGAGCAGAGGACGGATATCGCGTGAAAAATCGACTTCCGCAGCCAAGGGAAGAGAAAGAGCAATGATGAGTAAGGGCAAACGCAGCATCTTGAGATAGGAGAAACGAATTGAAGCTCCAAAGATACGCGAGTCCTGCGATTTTTAATCACAAAACTTGGAATTTTCCGAGCTCGATCAAGCCGTGGCACCTACCGCACCCGGGATGGGGCCATCGTCTTTGGCCGACTCTTCCTGCGCTTTCTTAGAAGAACTCTGTTTGGTGACTTCGTCAGGTAGCGGTGGGGGCTTGGGAGAGCTGGGCGGATTCTTCATTTCACCATGATCGATGATGTCTCGCAGGTGGGAGGCATCCAGCGTTTCGTATTCCAGGAGAGCCATGGCGATTTTTTCCACCACGTCACGGTTTTCGGTAAGGATACGGGTGGCTTCGTTGAAAGCATCGTCAATGAACTTTTTGATTTCGCCATCGATGACACGGGCGGTTTCCTCGGAATAGTTGCGGCTCTTGTTCATGTCACGGGCGAGGAAGACCGGGCTGTCGCCTTCGCCGTATTCGACCATGCCGAGTTTGTCCGACATTCCCCATTCGCAAACCATGTGACGTGCGAGTGATGTGGCTTGGCGGATGTCGCCGGAAGCTCCGTTGGAAATGTCATCCGAGTGAAAACCTTCCGCAATGCGTCCGCCCATGGTGACGATCAAATTAGCAAGAGCCTCTTTTTTCTGGGTGGAGTATTTATCGCCATCGGGCAGATACATCGTCGCGCCGAGATAAGGACCGCGAGGAATGATCGTGACCTTGTGAAGCGGATGCGTGTGCGGCAGCACCATGTTGAGATAAGCGTGGCCGGCCTCGTGCCAAGCGGTGCCGATTTTCTCCTTATCGGACATGGCCAAAGAGCGGCGTTCACGCCCCCATCGGACTTTGTCGCGAGCTTCTTCCATTTCCGCGAGGGTAACGGCGCTAAGGCCTTTTCTGGCAGCCAACAGAGCGGACTCGTTGACGAGGTTTGCAAGTTCCGCACCGGAGAAACCAGGAGTGCCACGAGCGATGGTTGAGAGATCGACACCGGCAGCGAGTTTGATTTTTTTCACGTGCACACGGAGGATTTCCTCGCGTCCGTTGACATCGGGAAGGGAAACGGTGACTTGGCGATCGAAGCGACCCGGACGGAGAAGCGCGGGATCCAGCACATCGGGGCGGTTGGTTGCCGCGATGATGATGACTCCTTCTTGGGTATCGAATCCGTCCATTTCAACGAGAAGCTGGTTCAGGGTCTGCTCGCGCTCGTCGTGTCCGCCACCCATGCCGTGACCGCGGTGGCGACCGACGGCATCGATCTCATCGATGAAAATCAGACAAGGCGCGTGTTTTTTGCCTTGTTCGCACATGTCGCGAACGCGGGATGCGCCGACGCCGACGAACATTTCCACAAAGTCCGAACCGGAGATGGAGAAGAAAGGAACATCCGCCTCACCTGCAATGGCGCGGGCGAGCAAGGTTTTTCCGGTTCCGGGAGAACCCACCATGAGAACGCCTTTGGGGATCGAACCACCGAGTTTTTGGAACTTCTTCGGATCGCGGAGGAAGTCGACGATTTCAAAGAGTTCCTCTTTGGCTTCCTGGATGCCGGCGACGTCTTTGAAGGTCACCTTGTTGCGATCCATCGTGAGGAGGCGCGCTTTGGATTTCCCGAAAGACATTGCTCCCCTACCCGCGGATTTCATCTGCTGACGGAACAGGAAAAACAAAAGCAGGATGATCAGCAGGAATGGAAGGAAGGTGAAAATGGCACGGCTGAGATAATCGGATTGGCGGACATACTGGGCCTTATCCTTGAGCAGATCGCGCAACTCACCCCCGAGAATCGACGCGGAAACGCTGACTTTGAATTCGGATGCGGGAACGGGTTTGCCCGCCTTATCGGTCGGCTTGATCATATTGGTGATGACCTCGCGTTTCCCGATGATGAACGTGCCGGAGTTGTCGTCGGTGCTGACCAACTGGAGCGGAACTTCGGCAGCATCCGTCTGGATTTGCTCGAGCGCGTTGGCTTTTCTCAATTCGGCAAGCGAGAGAACCTTGAACTCATTTCCGCCAGGAAGCGGTGGGATCGCCGAGAGCTTACCGACACGGATGTTGTCGCCCAGCAATTCGCGGATTTCCTCGCTCTGCAGGTCCAAATTCACCGCGACTTTGAAGAAGCTCACTTCAATTTGTCTCTTGTCTTCCTCGGGCTTGATGGGTGTTGGGTAAACAAAGCCCGTGATAGTTGCGTCATAAGCAGAATCGCTGGTGACGACTTTGAGCGGGCGACTCGGATCGCTGGTCACCACAAGACCTTGATCGAGTTTTTTTCTGAATTCGGAATAGCTCAGAGGTGCCGCTTTTTTTCCCATCTGCGGTCCAAACATCGCCGCACCTAAAATGACAGCGGCCAGAGTAAACAGGGCGAGCCCTCGCCAGTTGAATCCACCTCCATCAGTTGGAGGACGGTTGGAGTTGCTCGGTGGGGGTGTATTATTTTCAGAATCAGACATGACAGGAATCTACCGCAAATCGCGCGGGTGAGGGAACTTACCCAACTTGGCCAGAATGTCTAGGCGGGGATTTTCGGTTGTTTGAAGGCTTTGTAGAGCACTCCGAGCAGGATGACACCAACGATCGGCGCGACGTAAAACACCATCACCTCGTGGTAAGTCTGGAAAAACGGAGATTTTTTCGCCCCGAGAATCAGGTAAACAACGTAGGCCACATAGAAAGTGAGGAAGAAAATGCCACCGGGACGGCCGATTTTGTAACCGATGAAGAAAATCGGCAGGGCGGTCAAAGCCACCGCGATCATGACCGGAATGTCGAAGGCGAGGGCCTGAGAGGAGACCGCAATCCCGTTGGGTGCGATGATCGATGATAGACCAAGAACGGTGACAATGTTGAAAATATTGCTACCGACCACATTTCCGACCGCGATGTCGCGTTCGCCCTTGCAGGCAGCGACAATTGAGGTGGCAACCTCGGGTAGGGAAGTTCCGGCGGAAACGATGGTCAAACCGATGATAAGCTCGGAAACTCCGAAGAATCTTGCGATTTCGACAGCACCATCGACTAGAAGTTTCGATCCGATGACGAGTCCGGCTAGACCCACGAGGATCAGGGACACGTTTTTCAACCACTCGGGTTTGCCGGGTTCTTTGCCGAATTCCTGTTCGTATTCCGTCAACACGGCGGCATTGCTCTCTTTCTTGGACTGACGGATCAGGAACACCGTGTAAGCGATCGCCAAGGCGAAGAGCAAAATTCCATCGATTCGGCTGATGTTGCCATCCCAACTAAGACCGAAAACGAGGATGGAAACTCCGATCATCACGGGGACGTCGAAACGGATGAGTTGTTGGTTCACAACCAGCGGCACGATCAGTGCGGAGATACCCAAGATAAAGAGGACGTTGAAAATGTTGCTACCGACCACGTTTCCAAGCGCGAGATCGGCCTGATCTTTGTAGGCCGACATGACGGAAACGGCGAGCTCGGGAGCACTCGTTCCGAAGGCAACCACCGTAAGACCCACCACCAATGCGGAAATCCCCACAGCCGAAGCAATTTTAGAGGCTCCCTTCACCAACCAGTCAGCAGAAAAAACCAGTAAAACCAGCCCAACAATCAGTAAAACAATCGTCATCAGTGTCATGTCGCGGCTTTCATTTCACAGATC
>CBFGOP010000105.1:0-8892 GCA_965650415.1 uncultured Prosthecobacter sp.
GCCTTGATCGCGTCCTTTTTGCTCATCGCGGATTCCTTGATGAACTGGGAATAGTATTCGCGAGCGGTTTTGCGGACTTTGGCTTCGTCTTGGCCGGGAAGCTGGAGAACCGAATAGGCTTTCTCGGATTTCCAATTGAGCTCCGCCAAGCTTGCGCCGGTGAAATGGTAAACCGTTCCATCCTGAGGTTCGATCTGGTCTGCACGAAGTCGTGCTTTGGAAAGCAAGCAATCACACATTGGATCGCTGAAACCACCGATATGGCCGGAGGATTGCAACACTTCTTCCATCGTCAAAATCGCGCCGTCCATACCGAGCACATCGTCGCGTTCCTGGACGGTTTTGCGCCACCAGTAATCCTTGAGGTTGCGTTTCAGTTCAGCGCCGAGCGGGCCGTAGTCCCAGCAACCATTGAGACCTCCGTAAAGTTCACCTGCCTGAAAAATAAAGCCTCTGCGTTTGCAGAGAGAGACAATTTTCTCCATCCGCACCGGGTCTGTTACGTCCTTGTTTGCCATAAAAAGTGGTGCCCGATTTTTTGCGGGCGGGCGCGGATGAAAACACAGAGAACCCCACGCGGCAAGGCATTAGGCGCTTCCTCTGCTAATTGGTGTTTGGGTCCTTTTCCCCCTCCGGAGCGGGTTCGATGACCGGTTTCTTTTTTTCAGGTGGGACCAGGCCGTCGTCGGGTTGGTTGGAGAAACGCCAAGGGTCGTTGAGTTTGCGCATTTCCTCCAGCAGCAGCGAGCGCATTTCGGCGAGTTTGGCTGCGTGTTGGGGGTCGTTCGCGAGGTTGGTTTGGCTTGAAGGGGGTTGGGTCTTGTTGAGGTCCAATACCTTGGGATCGTGGTGCTCGGCAAAGAGTTCGTGCGGGTTGTCCTTCAGATGGAACAATTGGGTGTGGCGTGTGCCGGCGGTGGCGGATTCGTATTCGATCAGTTTCCATTCGCCGTTCTTCACGCAGCGCATTCCGGGTTTTTCGCCGCCGTTGTAGGCGCCGTAAAGGGTATCCCGAATGGTGGATTTTTCACCCGTGAGGACGGCTTTGAAGCTGGTGCCCTGGTTGGATTCCGGCGGCTCGATTTCTGTTAGATCGCAGAAGGTTGCGAGAAGGTCACCCAGATAGACGTTACCTGTTGCCCGGGATCCGGGTTTGATTCCGGGGCCTTTGACGACCATCGGAACTCGCCAGGTATGTTCGTAGAGATTCTGTTTTCCTTGCAGGCCGTGGCGACCGATGGCGATGCCATGGTCGGAGGTGAAGAAGATATAGGTATTCTCCAGTTCGCCCGTTTCCTGAAGTCGGGCGAGCACTCGTCCGATCTGGATATCGATGTTTTCCGAGCAAGCATATTCGCGTCCGAGTTCGTTGCGGATGGTTGCTTCGTCGCGGCGTTCCCAAACTCCGCTGACTTGGGTTTCGTCGCGCAGTTTCATGTGGGTGTTATCGAAAGGATGGGCGGGCAGCCAGTTGGGTGGCAGGGCTGGTTGCCTGGGGTGGAGTTGCGGTAGTGAGTTGCGGTCGCGATGATTGGTTGCCCCGTATTTTGCGAGGAGTTCGGGTTTGCCGTCGCGAACATCGTGCGGATGGGAGAGCCCGAAGTAGATGAAGAAAGGACGTCCATCCTTGTTGGTTTCGCGTTCCTTGAGGTAATCGAGCACCCGATCCGCATGCCAGGCACTGCCGGTTTCATCGTTGTCACCGCGTTTGGTTTTGTCGTGAACGATACTGAATTGCTTGTTGGCTGCCGGATAGCTGTTGCCCTGTTTGCATGTGCGCATGGTGGCGTAACCCGCGCGGTTGAAGACGGCGCCGATCGTGTTTTTTTCAAGTTCAGGAGGGCATGTTTCGGCGTTGGGGCCGATGGGCAGGTTCCATAGGGTGCGGCCGCTCATGATCATGTGGCGCGATGGGATGCAAACAGCTCCCATGAATGAACCCATGTGGACGGCTGAATCGATGATCATTCCCTCGGCGGCGATGCGGTCAAGCTGGGGGGAGTCGAGAGTGGATTGGGGGTTGTAGAATTTGAAATCAAAGGGTGACTGGTCATCGGTGAGGATGAAAAGGATGTTGGGGCGGTCTCCTTCGAGGGGTTCGGCAGAGATTTGGGTCTGAAACAAGCCGAACGGGAGGGATGCGAGAAGCAGGATCATCTTAGGGGAATATTTCATACGAGGTGATGGGAGTGTTGTTCAATCGTAGATCAGTTGAGCGCTAACCCGGGTGGTTTCGTTGCTCACGAAGCGGATCCAGTAGGCGGAGAAGGCATCCGGGAAATCAACACGGAGGGTTTGTTGTTCTTGTAGGATGAAACGTTCGTAATCGACCCAAGTACCATCGCCATGGATGTCGATCTGAGCGGTGATCTCTACCTTGGGTTTTTCCCTGTCCTGGTAGCTAAGGATAAGTTTTTTCTTGTCGTAGGCAGTGATGAGGTAGGGATCGGACGGTTCACCGGCTTTGACGTTGGTGTTGTTCCAAGGTCCGCCGTGGCCGCGGGGTTTACCGAGTTTCCAGACATCATCAATCGCGCCGGCCCAGAGCGAGACCTTGCCGTCATCCGAGCGGATGATGTGCGGGTTGTTTTCAGGAGTATCCGAGGAGACACCGCTTATGATGAGGAGTCCGCGGTAGGAGCAGAAGTCGTGAACAAGGCGGTTGTGGGTCGCGATGGGACGGGCTTTCGAGATGCCTCCTGCATTGTTGGCGGGGAGTTCGTAAAAATGGCCATCCGCGTGGAGCAGGTCGCGTTCGGTGGCAACTTCGCGGGCGATGCGATATGCCCCGAATTCGGACAAACCGTTGGCATTGCCTATCGGGAGGCGCCAGCGTTTGCCATCGTCGTCGGTATAGATGACCGACGCTTCGTCAACGGTGAGAACATTGGCGGGAATCGCGGCTTCTTTTCGGGTGAATTCCTCGGAGGTCGCATTCTCCACTCGTTGGAGTGTCAGATCAGCGTTGAGCTGATAAAGACCGGCAGGTTTTCCATCCTTGCCAAGCGCGGCGAATGCTAGGGTTTTGCTGCCGTCGTCGAGAGTGAGAACGACGCCGCCGGTGCGGGCATCGCCGGGCTTGGCAAGGCCGTTGAAAATCGGGTCCGGGGTTTCACCACGATCATCATCGGCTCGATACGTGAACACGGCGCTGGCCTGAGTGATTTCGGATTCGCTCCTGATTCGGATCCACTCTCCGGGTACGCTGTTAGGGAATTCCACGAAGCGATAATTTTCTCCTGCGGAAAATTTCACCGTTTGGAACTCCGACCATTTTTCGCAGTTGTCACTGGTTTCGATCACAAAGACCGCTTGGGTTCCGGATTGATGTGTTAGATGGAGTCCGCGTTTTTCATAACCCGCAAACAGATAGGGGTCGGATATCGCTCCGGCGGCTAAATCTTCTTTCGTCCACACCGCACCGCGACCGATGACGGGTCCGATTTGATCGATGTCGCTCGGTTTTACGAACCACAGGTTGGATTGGGATTGTGGTTCCGCGATCTGGCCTTTGGCTCTGCGTTTGTTGAGGAACTCGAGTTTTGCGGTGTCGTCGCAGCCGAAGACGACGTGATCGTTCCAGCGGGCGAAGTCGCCGATGACCTTGAGATAGTTGGAGCGCGGACGGATGCCGGTGAGATGGTTTGTGCCGAAATCGGAAGGGAAACGCCACATGGTTCCGTGCATGGTCATGAGGAAGTCCTTTTCGCCGATCTCCCGGATGCGCGGCCATTCGGTGTTCCATCCGTGAGCACCGTCGTAGGAGTGCGAGCCTTTGGGAAGACGGAAGAACTTCCATCCGGTTTTCGGATTGCGGACGCCTAACAGAAGTGATTTCGCATCCCAGCCGATGCTCCATATCGGATCTGTTTCGGGGTTCTTGTTACCGTGAATGCCGCCCGGGCCGGTAATTTCCGTGAACTGGTTGCGGCGGATCAGTGTCCATGTGTCGGATTTGCCGTCCCATTCGGCAAGAGCTCCGGAGGGGGTTTCGGGTTTGGTTCGGGCGTCATTGCCGCGCTCGCCGTTGTTGGAATACACGTAAACCCCTTGGCCGGAGTAAAAGCCTTTTCCGTGATATCCGGGCAAACCGGACTTGCGGCGGTCGGTTTTCAAATCCTCATCGGCCCAGAGCTCCTTCACGGCAAGGCTTTTGACATCCACCTCGTAGATTCCCTCCTCCATGGTTGCGTAAACGACCTTTCCTGCCTGATCTGTTACGTGTCGCGCGGTGCCGGTGTGGCGTCCGAGCATCGTTGTATAGGGAATGGTGCGGACCTTGCCCTCCCGGTCGATGGCGTGGGGGCCGATGAAGAGCTGGCCGGATTCGTTGTGGATCAGGCGGTTTGCCGGGGTGCCGCCGATGGATTCGGGCCGGATAACCTGCTTCAGGTCCTTTGTGATCTCGTAAAGCTTGTCGGTGGAGCCCTGTGGTTGGTGTGGGGCGTAAGTGATGATCCACAAGCGGTCTGCCCAAGGAACGACAGCGCCGGTTCCGCATTCGCCCTCTTGATTGAACATCGCGAGGTGCGGGTAAATGCCCGAGAGCGATGGAGGGTTGGCGGTCAGGCTGGGGCTCAGAATCAGCGCGGCTGGGAGTAATAGGCGAATCATGGCGGTTTGATACGTCCCATTTTTGCCCTCTGTTCAGGTATTTTGTCGATACAGCGTGCGAATGCAGTCTGAAACGGTCGGACGTAAGCCGAGAAATACCTTGGATGGAGATCCTTGGCGCGCACTATTTTCCGGCAAAAGCACCCACTCGGATCGCTGCGGCGAATTTAAACTTCCAGAAGAAATCTAAGATCCGCCGCAGCCCATCCGCTAACCACGGGAATGCTTCATTTGGAGCGGTAATCATGCCAAGATTTCCTGCCTAGGGGCTTTCGATGGATGAAATTCCACGATAAACAGAGGGTTTTGATGAACTGCGCTCATGGTTCAGGCTGCGAATCATGGACAGATTGTCCGCTTTACTAAGAAACCGACTTTGTCCAACCTCCCGCCCCGCACCATGACCGCCTCTGAGATCCGCCAAAGCTTCCTCGATTTTTTCGCCGAGAAACAACACACCATCGTCCCTTCCGCATCCCTGATGCCGCAATCCCCGGGACTGCTTTTCACCAACGCGGGCATGAATCCGTTTGTGCCGTATTTCCTCGGTGTCGAGAAAGCTCCTTACAATCCACCTCGTGCGGCCGACACCCAGAAATGCATTCGTGCTGGAGGAAAGCACAACGACCTCGAGGATGTCGGCTACGATACGTATCACCACACGTTTTTCGAAATGCTTGGCAACTGGTCGTTCGGAAACTATTTCAAAAAAGAGGCCATCCAATGGGCATGGGAACTTGTGGTCGGTCGTTGGGGACTTCCTGCGCACCGGCTCTACGCATCGGTTTACGCACCGAAAGCAGGCGATCCGGGAAATTTCGATCAGGAAGCCTACGACATCTGGGCGGAGCTTTTCCGCGCCGCCGGATGTGATCCGGAAATCCAAATCGTTCACGGCAACGTCAAAGACAACTTCTGGATGATGGGCGAAACCGGCCCCTGCGGCCCTTGCTCCGAACTCCACGTCGATCTAACACCTGAGGGGAACCCCGTCACCGGTCGCAATCTCGTCAACAACGACTCCGATCTCTGCATCGAAATCTGGAACCTCGTTTTCATCCAATACAATGCCGAGGCCGATGGCACGTTCCGCGAGCTTCCTGCCAAACACGTCGATACCGGCATGGGCTTTGAGCGCGCTTGCTCGATCATTCAGAACACCAACGGTTTCACCGACTTCTCGAAAAAACCTTCCAACTACGCCACCGACGTTTTCCAACCCATCTTCCGCAAACTCGAAGAACTCAGCGGAAAAACCTACGTCAATATCTACCCGGAACTCGGCGCGGATCGCTCGGCGTTTTCCGAGGAAATGAAAACCGCCATCGCGTTCCGCGTCATCGCGGATCACTTGCGCACCCTCTCGTTCTCCATCGCCGACGGCATCATGCCCGGCAACAACGGGAGAAACTACGTCCTCCGTCGCATCCTACGTCGTGCGGTTCGTTACGGTCGCCAACTGGGTTTCTCCGGAGAGAAACCTTTCTTCGGAGCACTCGTCGAGACACTCGTCGCGGAAATGGGCGGCGTGTTCCCTGAATTAAAAAACCGCGAGAGCGTGGTTCGTCAAACGTTGGAGCAGGAAGAAGCGAGCTTTAACCAAACACTGGATCGTGGATTGAATGAGTTTGAGTCCATGCTTAACGCATCCAAAGCCAATTTTGAGGAAGGTGAAAAAGTTCTGGGAGATTCAGATGTGGCAAAAGCTGCTAACATTCAGAACTCAAAGTTTTCGGGGACGAATGCATTCCTTCTTTACGATACTTTTGGATTCCCAATTGATTTGACTCAACTTCTCTGCGCTGAGCGCGGAATGGAGGTTGATATGCCGGAATTTGAATTCCAAATGCATCAACAACAAGAACGCTCCCGCGCTGCGCAAAAATCCACCGTGGTCCGCGCACTCGACATCTCCACCGATGCTGTCACGGAATTTGTCGGCTTTGATTCCGATTCCGTCGAAGCCACTGTGTTGGAAATCCATCCTCAAGAAGACGCGCTCTTCGTCATCACCGACAAAACCGTCTTCTATGCCGAAATGGGCGGCCAAGCTGGCGACACAGGCACGCTAAACGACATCCCCGTCACAGGCGTCCAACAAATCGGCAAAGCCCGCGCTCTGATCATTCAAAAATCAGAAATCAATCCGGGCGACAAAGTGGTCCTCAAAGTAGATACTGCGCGCCGCCGCCCTATCGAAGCACACCACACCGCAACCCACCTTCTCCATTGGGCACTCCACGAAGTCGTTTCCAAAGACGCTGCACAACAAGGTTCATCGGTCGATGAAAACCGCCTGCGTTTCGATTTCAACAGCGCAGCCGTAACGCCCGAGCAACTCGCGGCAATGGAAGAAAAAGTAAACGCGGCAATCAAGGCCGACGACTCGGTTTCATGGACCGAAGTCAAACACGCCGACATCAAAGGTCGTGCCGACATCATGCAATTCTTCGGCGACAAATACGGCGACGTGGTCCGCGTGGTTCAGATCGGCGGTAAATCGAACAAACTCAACGGCTACTCCCAGGAACTTTGCGGCGGCACACACGTTCGTCGCACCGGTGAGATCGGACTTTTCAAAATCAAATCCGAGGGCGCGATCGCTTCCGGTGTGCGTCGTATTGAAGCGGTTTGCGGAGACGCGGCATGGAATTACCTAACAGAATCGGTCGAGAAATGGGACGCTGAACTCAAAGCCGCCCGCGAGAAACTGCAACTCGCCAACGCCAAACTCGCCGAACTTGGCGAAGCGCCCGTCAGCGTGAACGATTTCCCACACATCATGAGCGCGATGCTGGTCGAGCGTGCGGATATTTCCCAGATCAACGCCACCTTCGCCCACGGCCAGCGCACCTTGGAGGAAACCAAGGAAGCCGCCATCGAAGCCGAGAAACGGATCAAGAAAATCCAATCCGCCCAAGCGGCTGCACTTGCCGATGAATCGCTCGCCGAACTCATCGCAAAAGGTGAGGCAATCATCGAAAGTTTCGAGTCTGATGCGTCCCTGCTGCAGGAATTGCAAAACGGCCTGAAAAAGAAAAACTTCGCGGGTCCTGCTCTGCTCATCGTCGACGACGGAGAAAAACTCCACCTCGCCGTCCATTGTGGAGCCGATGCTCTAACAAAAGGCCTGAAAGCCGGAGACATTCTCCGTGACCTCGCCGCCATGGCCGGCGGCAAAGGCGGCGGCAAGCCAGATCAGGCAAGAGGAGCCGCGCCGGATAGAAGCAAGCTCGCCGAGATCAAAGCTGCGGCGAAGTCTATGTTTCGAGCGTGATGCCTTACGCATGGTAGGTGGGGCGCCATCGCCGAGGGCGCCGCATGAAATGTGGAAGTCTATGGTTTTCCAAAGAATCGTCTGATACGTTTCGCTTCGCGCGGTGCCCTCGGCGATGGCACCCTACCTCTTAAGAGCCGCCACGTTTCTTTTCATCCAATCTTCCCTCCGCATAAGCCGTGAAGACTTTCAAAATCTCATCGCGCACGCGGCGGAAGACGGCGAATTGTTCTTCTTCCGTTCCGGTGGCATGTGCTGGATCGTCGAAGGGCCAGTGGTGGCGGTTCATCTGGCCGGGAAACATCGGGCAGGCTTGGTCGGCGTTGCCGCAGACGGTGATGACGGTTTCCACCCGGTCATCGAGGAAAAGATCCATGTGTTTCGAGTGATGTCCTGCGGTGTCGATACCGATTTCTTCCAACGCACGGATCGCGAGGGGATGAACGTATCCAGCGGGTTTCGATCCGGCACTTTCGACACGGAAATTTTCACCGAGCGCGCGGCGCAGGATGGCTTCGGCAAGATGGGAGCGACAGGAATTACCGGTGCAGAGAATGAGGATGGCGGGTGGTTTCATGAATTGGTTTCTGGTTTGCGGGTGATGTTGAAAAGCGGAATGGCGATGATGGCGCCCAGAATCGTGGCGCTTGGATAGAGCCAGATGTGCTGGAAATTTCCGCTGATGATTGCCGGTCCGAGCGAGCGAGCGGGATTCATCGATGCGCCGCAGATCGGACCGGCGAACATGGCCTCAAGTCCGACCACGGAGCCGATTGCGATCGCTGCCGTGATGCCTTTTTCCTTTGCGCCATGTGACACGCTGAGAATCGTGAGCATGAGGATGGCAGTGAGAATGATTTCCAAGATGAAGCTCTGTGATGCGGCTCCAGCGGGGAGTGTCATGCCGAGCTTTTCCGATTCAGGAAAGAGGAGCTTGAGCAATCCGCTTGCTGAAAGCGCTCCGAGCAACTGTGCTGTTAGATAGGCAGGAAGATCGGCAA
>CBFGOP010000106.1:0-8840 GCA_965650415.1 uncultured Prosthecobacter sp.
ACCGTATTGCAAAATACAACCAACTCCTCCGCATCGAGGAAGAGCTCGGCGACGACGCCATCTACGGCATCAACAAACTCAAAGTGCTCAAAAAATAATCGTTTTCACTGACGATCTTCCAAAACCACGCTCCGCAAAGAGCGTGGTTTTTTTATGAAGATGATTTTACCTCCGCTTTGATCACGCCCCTCCATTCTCATCGACAAATCCCCCACGGTTCCTAATTTCAGCCCATGTTTCACATCGTCTTGGTCGAGCCTGAAATTCCGCACAACGCCGGTGCCGCCGGTCGACTCGCTCTTGCCACAGGATCTTCCCTCCATCTGATCAAGCCACTGGGATTTTCGTTAGAAGACAAATATGTCAAACGCACCGGACTGGATTACTGGCAGGATGTGGATCTGCATGTTTGGGAAAACCTGGATGAATTCCTCAATACCATGCAGGGAAAACGTTTGTGGTATTTATCCACCAAGGCAAAAGAATCTCCATGGCAGGTGAAATTCATGCCCGGGGATTGCCTGGTGTTCGGCAAGGAAACCAAGGGGTTACCTGAGGAGCTGGTCAAAGCAGCAGGAGATAGCGCTTTGAGAATTCCAATGGCACCGGGTGGAACGAGAAGTCTCAACTTATCAACTGCTGTCGCGATTGTGCTTTATGAAGCCATCAGACAACAAGAACCCGAATGGTAACCCATTTCAATTTTCAACAACGATTTGTTTTTTGGTGTTGATCTGAACAAAGTGAGGTTCTTTTTTGCCGACATGTCTTGTGACAGTGCCATTGAAAAGAACGGTTTTTCCGACCAGATATTGGTATTCTTGAGCCAATGAGATGAACGCATCTTCTTTGTAAGGACCGCCTTCAAAAAGTTTGGCATATAAAACCACACGGTTTTGTTTTTCATCCCAAGGATCGGAAAACGCAATGTAGATACCTTGGGAATTCGGCGGTTTGACTACGGATTTCACCAATCCACGGATTGAGACGGGAGCATTCAATGGCATCTTCCCAATTGATTCAATGTCGTCCGGGGTGATCGTTTTGATTTTCCCATCGTCCTTGGCTACCGATTTCTTCTCTTCCTCGATTCTGGCCAGTTCCTCTCTCATCCGTATCGCTCTGGCATTCACGTCCTCAGCGTCCGATTTCCTGGCTGTTTGCTTCTTCGCTTTCGTCTCAATTGGATTGCTGACGTTTTGAGTGGCGGATCCATTCGCGGATTCAACAGGCACAACCTGTTCCAATTGTGGTTTACTGAGCTGATAGAAAAACACGATGATGGCGATCGTGGAACATACGGAGATTCCGATAACAATCAGGCTTTTTCTTCTGAAACCCGATGGCTTGACGCTCGCCAACACCAGAGGTTTTTGGGCGAATTGAGGCGTTTCGTTCGCCAGCTGTGGTGGAAGCGGATTCACGCTTGGTTTGGGCAAAAGCTGAATCGCCTCTGTCAGAGGCATCTGAGGAAACTGACGATATTTTTTCAGCAATCCACCCAAGCCCATACCTGCTTGATCGCTCACCAGCCTCGATTTCCAACCGATCAATTCCTCAACCATGCTAACTATTCCCATCAGATCCCTCTGGTGGCTCTGAGTCCCAAGCCATTTGAACGGGCATATTCTGAAAGTGAATGTAGGATTGGTATCGGCATCACAAACGATGATGGCTTCAGGTTTGGTGTCGATCCATACCGCCTCGTTTTCGAGAACACCGGATAGCAAGATGGATACTTCAAGGGCCTGTTCAACCAAGGTGATGATGGCACTTGGCTCCATCTGATTTCCCTGAAGCACCGATGTAAGAGATTCTCCATCAAGCCATTCAGTCACAAGGTATGGCATACCATCGATGGGATCGATATCACCCATGACCGTTCTGCGTAGCCTCGGATGCCGCACTTCTGACAAGCGCATGCATGCTTGTGCGAAGGCTTTTCCTTCCTGGGTATCCAATCCTTCGCCACCTTCCTCATCCTGTCCGAAAGGGAAAAATCTCCGCAGAGCGACCGTATCCCCGGTGAGCGTATCGATCGCTCGAAACGTCACACCTTCGGCGGTCTGTCGGGAAATGTCTTGGATCTCGAAACGAGTCATGTGCTGGGTCTGAATTAGCCGTAAGCTAATGATGGGTTGTGGGGAGATAAGTTATCGAGCTGAAGTGATGAGGCTGATGGAAGTTTGGCTCGACTCCCGGAAGGATGGAAGCACTAAGATAACGATGCTGCGGAGTGTTGCGAATGAAGGTGATATTCACTTTGGAATCTGCCGCAAATTGGATTTCGGTCTCAAGAAGAATCAGGGGAATTTCCATCGCCACGACGGTATTTTCAGCGGATGACCCATCACCATGGGTCCGGATGAATTTTACATGATCGGGTTGAACCTCGGCCGCCTGTCGTTCGTCGCGGAATTTGCAAGCCCACCAAGCGGCATTTGGGGCGAGATTGAACTCCAGATACTCCCCTGTCGCAGGGTTCGAGATAAACAGCTCAGCCACATCGTATTTCCAGAGTTCAGCGGTAAATGCCTGAGGTTTTGATCCGGGGTGAGAGATGGAGTTTTTTTGGAAAATCGATACAAACCAGAGACAATCAGGATCCTGAGCCAAACTGAATACGCTTGGCTCCGCCATCGGTATTTGATGCCAATCTTTCTCCAATGCCATCAAAGGGATGTCGAGGCCTCCCCATGCGAGTTTTTTGGATGTTCGGAAAATCTTCATTAGAGGTCGGAGAGGGTCAATTTACTAAACTTTTACGGATGATTAATCTTTGTGAAACAGCCCAGATTTTCTGCGTTTTGGCCATATTTTTATCGCTTTTGTTAATAACTTTTGGTGTTTTGGGCACGGTTTTAGAAAAAATGTCACGCAAAGCACCAGGCTACTACAACGCGATTGAGTATATCGGTCCGCGGCCTCAGCGCCCCAAAAAAACGAATTTTTTTGGTGGTTGGGTTATCATGGCAATTACTTTTGTGTTGTCAGCGTATTTTGTGAAACCATGGATCGGTAATTTGTTAGCAGCACAAAACGGACCGTCTAAAAAGGAAAACCAGCAAGTGGTTCAACAGTTAGAGTCGAGCCAATCCCCTGCCGACAAACTTGCCGCTGCCGCACTGAGATATTCCAACAGCCGAGTGGAATATGAATCAAACTATCAAAAGCTTGATTATCCAAAGGGTGACATCAATCCCAAAAAAGGAACCGCTACCGATCTGGTGGTTCGTTGCTTGCGTGATGTGGATGTGGATCTCCAGGAGCTGGTTCATGAAGACATGAAATTGAATTTCAGGGTTTATCCGCAGCTATGGCAGGCAACCAAATCCGACAACAGCATTGACCATCGACGCGTACCGAACCTGATGCGCTATTTCACCCGCAATGCAACTGTGTTAGAAATCACGCGCAACCCGGATGATTATTTGCCGGGTGATATTGTCATTTGGGCGCTCGCGAATGCGGAGTTGCACATTGGCATTGTGGTTCCCGGACCGTCTGTCGGTTCCAAAACCCCATGGGTGGTTCACCACCCTGCTTATGATACGGTGAAATGGGAAAACGCCCTCTTTCAACATCAGATCATGGGGCATTTCAGATATCCGTTCAGCGGAAAATAAACCGTGTGTTCCGTTGATTTGTGGTTGGATAGGATGCTGTTGTGTGATGGTTTGCAGGAAAGCGAATTCATCTCATGTCAACCTGGCGTCCTTTAAGTAAAACACCGTTCTGGAAGCGGTATTTACCTCTGTGGCTGCATGCGCCGGTCGCGATCCTGTTTCAGATTTTCCTGATGGTCGCGATTCTTGGACTAGGACTGATTTTTTACTTCTATGTCAAAGCCGCGAAATACGATCTGCATGAAGTCGCCAAACTTCCACGCCAAAACATTTTTTACGATAGATCCGGCAACACCATGGATCTGCCGGATACAGGTGGCAGAAAGATCGTGGAGAGATCCGAAATCCCCGATGACTTTATCAAAGCCCTGATGGCCAGAGAAGATGCCCGCTTCTATGATCATGGCGGTGTGGACATACGTGGATTGGCGCGGGCAACTGTTAGAAACATCAAGGACAAGGACTTCACCCAAGGCGCATCGACCATCACCATGCAGTTGGCTCGCAACGTTTACGAAATGCGCGCAAAGTCGCTTCATCGCAAAGCGGTGGAAATAGCCCTGACGATGAGAATCGAGTCGCATTACTCCAAAGATGAAATTTTAACGAGTTACCTGAACCGGATCTATTTCGGCTCCGGAGCCTATGGTATCGCCCAAGCTGCCGAGACCTACTTCGGGAAAAACGCCAAGGACTTGCATCCCGGCGAATGCGCCATGATCGCGGGCATCATCCGTGGTCCTCATATTTTTTCTCCATTGAGAAATTTCGATGCCGCCATCGAACAGAGAGACCAGACGCTGGCCCGGATGGTCAGCGCGGGTTTCATATCGGGGGAACGAGCCAAAGAGATCAAACAGATGAAGATTTTTCTCAATGAAAAATCCAAAGACGGTAGTGTTCAGAGATCCTACGCCTTGCAGCTGGTGAAGCGCGAGTTGGAATCGATCATGGAAAAGGAGGACATCCTGCTCAACGGGCTCCAAGTCCACACCACACTCGACCTTGGCTGGCAGACCAGATTGGAAGCACAGTTAAACACAGCCGTACAGGCACTGGAGAAAGAAAAAAACTGGCACCATCAGACCTACGACGAACACGCGGTCGGAACCAACGTGAATTACATTCAATATGCGGCTGTCACTACAGAAACGAAAAGCGGGGCGATACTGGCTTTGATCGGAGGTCGGGATTTTTCCCACTCTACTTACGACCGCACCAAGTCGAAACGGGATTTGGGATCCGCATTCGAACCTTTTGTCGCTGCGGCGGCTGCAGAAAGGGGCAAAATGGTCATGCCGGGTCGCCCCATTCAAACCGGACGCCAAATCGGGGTGAAGGAAGTCCAGCGACTCGCGAAACGTTGCGGTCTCTCCGGGCCGTTTCTCGAAACCGAGGATCTGTTGCGCGGAGCGGTGTCCGCAACACCCATGGAAATGTCCCTGGGATTGGCGACACTCGGAAACCAAGGCAAGAAACCCAGCCCTTATTTCATCACCAAGATCAAGGACAGCGAGGGCAATCTTCTTTACCAAGCCAAGCCAACAACCCAACAAGCGTTATCCAAGGCAGCTGCCGAGGAAGCTCAAACCGTTCTGAAATCGTCATCAGGCACACGCACATTCACAGGAGCAACAGGCTCGGAACGCGATGCATGGGTTTTGAGATTGGGTCCCAGCGGATCAACAGCGATCTGGATCGGCTTCGATACCCCGACAAGGATCGCTCCCGAACAAAGGGTCAATGCCTTGCTCAAAGAATTTGTCGAACGTCTCGGGAATTGAACAAGGTTGGATATTGACTGTGAAGAGTGAGACGGGCATGGGTATGTGCATGGTTGCATTTATCCAAAAATCTTTTGTCTTTCTGCTGATCGCCAGTCATCTGGGCGCTCAGGATTTGGATTCAAGAGATGTCCCCAAAGAAGTCGTCACTTCGGCAGTCGCTGCTGTGGAAGCTCTGGGCAAAGAGGTTGTCTTGGGGAAATATCAGGTTGCGATTGACCGCATGTATCCACCATGGAAAGAACGCTATGCCAAACGACTCGGAGGTGCGGATCAACTGGAGAAACAACTGGAGGAAGTCTCAAAGGAAATGCGCCGACGCGGGATATCCATCACTGACTTCAAGCCCCAGGGTGAGCCCCAGGCCTTCCAGGTTTACCCGGGAAAACAGGTGGAAAAAATCAATGGTAAGGAAGTTGAATCCCTGCGTTATACCAAGTGGCTGGTCATGGTTCCCACTGTCACCCGCATCCGCATGTTGCTGGAAGGCGATCCGATTCCTGTGAATATCGAAAGTACCGGATTCCAAGTCGCCATTATGGATAAAGGCAGCAACGAGTGGTTTTTCATTGATGGCTCGGGAATTGCTGTAAGTGATCTGCGCAGTTTGTTCATCACGTTGCCGGAAAACCTCGAACTGCCACCCATCGAGAAAAAACAGATCAAGTAAGTTAATTTCATGTCGAAATCGGAAAAGAAACAAAAGAACAAGATCAGCGATAGCGAATTGTATCAACGGCTCATCCGGCTATGGAATCGCGCTCAAAGCGATCTATGCGAAGTGCGCGGCTCATCCATTCACGGTCGTGGGGTTTACGCAACGCGGGATATTTCGAAAGATGAAAAAATCATCGAATACGTCGGCGAGATCATTACCAAAGAGGAAAGTTCGAAACGCGGGACAGAACAACACGAACGTTCGATCAATCACGGTGATGCGGCGGTTTACATTTTCAACCTCAGCGACAAGTGGGATCTCGATGGAAACGTGCCATGGAACACCGCCCGTCTGATCAACCATTCCTGCGAACCGAACTGCGAAGCTTGGATGGATGGAAAACGGATTTTCATCCACGCCATCCGGGACATCAAGGAAGGCGAGGAACTGACCTTTGACTACGGATTTGATGTGGATTGTTACGAGGACCACCCTTGTTTGTGCGGACGTGAATCCTGCGTGGGATACATCGTCAGCCGCGAGCAATGGGACATCCTCGAACAAAAACTCGGACGCGAACGCCATGCGCAGAAAGTGAGTTGAAACGGTGGGCCTGATTGCCAAAGAAACGATTGAGCAGGTGTTGGCGGCGACAGACATCGTCGACCTCATCGGTTCCTATATCCCTTTGAAAAAGGCAGGCACAGGCTACAAGGCAAACTGCCCGTTTCATCATGAGAAAACCCCATCCTTCAACGTCAGTCCCAGCCGCCAGTTCTATCACTGCTTCGGATGCGGAAAAAGCGGCAATGCGATCGGCTTCGTCATGGATCACGAGGGTTTGGTTTTCATGGACGCCCTCAAGAAACTTGCCTCCAAAGCCGGCGTTCATCTGGAGGAAGAAGCTGATGACCCGCAGGCACGTGCGGCAAGACGATCACGCGGCAGGCTGCTGGATTTGCACCGCGAGGCCTCCGCCTATTTTCACGAACTGCTGAAAAAAGACCCCAAATGCCAACACGCGCGCGATTATCTCAAGAGCCGTGGTTTCGGCAAGGAGATGGCCGAGCGCTGGGAGATCGGCTGGATGCCTGAAAACCCCGCACAATTTCTCGATTGGGTGAAGAAACACAACTACACCGGCAAAGAACTCGTCGCAGCGGGCCTGGCTGGATTGAGAGATGAAAACCGACCGAACTCGGGATTGTTTGTCCGTTTCCGGGATCGACTCATGTTCCCGATTCGCAATGAGGTCGGCGACGTCATCGCTTTCAGTGCGCGTCAGTTGCGGGAAGATCCCAATACCGGCAAATACATCAACTCGCCTGAGACCGACATTTTCAAAAAATCCAATGTAATGTTCGCGTTGGATCGCGCGAAAAAAGCCATCCTCAAGGAAAAGACCGCGATCATATGCGAAGGCCAGATCGATGCGATCGCCTGTCATGAAAACGGGATTGAAAATGCCGTCGCTCCGCTCGGAACCGCATGCACCTCCCAACACGCGAGGATGCTCAAACGCTACGCCCCACTGATCGTCCTCTGTTACGATGCCGATAACGCCGGAGTGAAAGCCTGCGAACGTGCGTTCCGTGAACTCGCACCCGAGGGATTGAACGTCAAAGTCACCGAGCTCCCGCCCGGAGACGATCCGGACACTTTCATTAAATCGCACGGCGCGGACGCCTTCCGCGAAAAAATTTCCCAAGCCGTAGATTTTTTCGATTTCAAATTCGCGATGGCGCGCAAGAACGGAAAGCTCGATCATGCGGAAGGCCGGACCGAACTCACCCGCGAGTGCACCGAATTGCTCGCGGTCATGGGCGATCATGCCGCGCGGGATCAACACGTGAATTTCGTTTCCAGTATGCTGGGCGTTGGCTCTTCCACACTCCGCGAAAGTATCAGCCTTGCGGCAAAAAAAACCAAAGCCCAGGCAAGCCGTGGCAACCGCCGTGAGGAAACGAATGAACCCGTGGAAGAGATAGCTTCGGAGCTACCGATGGACCGAACCGTCGCCTATCTCTGCCAGCTAGCCCTGCATTCAGCACCTGCCCAACATTTCCTCAACGAACAATTCGAAACCCTACACGAAGCAAAAGCATGGGTCGAAGGGGTCGGTCTGTTAGATAAAATCCTCGCCGCATCGCCCGACCCCGAATCCAATGCGGCGATCCATGCCTTCGTTTCCAGTTTGAAACCGAACGAGCAGAACGTCCTACTTCGCGAAATGGGAAATGTGGAAATCTCAGGCAACCAGGGACTACAGGCGGCGGAACAAGCCTTGGGCATGCTCTCTTCCATCGTCTTGCAAAAACGCGATGCCGCCGTCAAAGCCGCTTTGAAGGAACCGGGAATCAGCCCGCAACGAATGATGGAACTGCTCGAAGAAGCCAAGGAAATTGCCGCCCTGCTGCGCTGGACAAGCCGATCCATCTATGACGACGAACTTCCCGAGGAAACCAAGAAGCCCGAAAAGAAACCGTGGGAAAAGTGGAAGAAGTGAGTTCCAGCGGAAAGTTGAACAGGTTAGGTTGATTCAGCTTTGAGAGCAAACCCGCGGGATTGACTCCGCTACGCTACGTCCCTGCCAAATCCGCTGCGCGGATGAATGTAAATTCGCTAAAAGCGAATTCCACAGTCAAACCCCATTGCCTTCGGCAAGGGGCTCACTTGCTAGGAAGACCAAACCCCGCCACCCAACAAGTTGGATGGCGGGGTTTGGTCGGGCTAGCGGGATTCGAACCCACGACCTCTACACCCCCAGTGTAG